>DATGKR010000019.1:0-18980 GCA_035294565.1 Acidimicrobiales bacterium
GGATCACCGGGGTGACCGTCCCGGCCGTCACCGCTCCCCAGCCCACCGTCTTTTCGACGCACCCCGCCCCGGCCACGACGAACCCGCCCCCGACGGCCCCGCCGGTGTCCTCGATGCCCGCCGGCTTCCACCCGCTGTCAGTAACCTTCGTCTCGCCGGAGGAGGGCTGGGTGCTCGGCGACACCACTGCCGGTGGGCCCGCCCTGGTCGGGCGCACCACCGACGGAGGCGCGACCTGGTCGCTCGAAGGCGAGGTCACGGCGAAGCCCGCCGGATACCAAGGACTGCAGATCCGCTTCGCCGACCCCGAGGACGGCTGGGTCTACGCCACGGGCCCGACCAACAACGGCAACGTGCTGTGGTCCACCCACGACGGGGGAGCCTCCTGGGTTGCCCAGCAAGTGACAGGCGTATCGACGGCTTCCCCTCGCTACATAGCCGACCTGGAGGCCTCGGGGGGAGAGGTCTACATGGCCGCCAACGCGGGCGCCGGCGGCTTCTCGATCCTCTCCACCCCGGCAGGGGCCGACAACTGGACGGCCTCGCCCACCGTCGTCCCCTTCGGGGCGGGCCCCGTCCCAGACGCCCAGATCACCCTTCAGGGCCGCGATGGCTGGATCGTCGAGAACGACCGGACCGTAACCGCCGGCGCCCGCCTGACCGGCGGCGCTTGGAGCAACTGGACCCCGCCGTGCAAGGGTTCGGGCGGGGCGGCCGCCGTCGCCGCCTCGTCGACCACCGACCTCGTCGCAGTGTGCGAGGAGGGGGTCTGGGGCCCCTCCGACCTGGGCCCGGGGGTGGTCGGCAACTGGCTCTACACCTCCAGCGACGGAGGCAGCACCTGGCAGCCGGTCGGGCAGGTGACGTCCAAGGCGTTCCCGCCGCCCGCCCTCACCACTGCGCCCGCCGACCCCGCCACCGTCGTCACCGACGGTGCCAACGGCCTGGTAGCGACCTTCGACGGGGGGCACACCTGGTACACCGTGTACCCGGCGAGCGCCAGCTACGTCGGCTTCACCACGGCAACCCAGGGCGTGGCGATCGTCCCGGCTGTTCCAGCGATGGGCGGAGGGGGATCGACGATGATCATGACCCGCGACGGCGGCCACACCTGGCAGCCAGTCACGTTCTGAGAAAGCGGCCGGAGAAAGCGGCTCAGATGTCGGCGCCGGCCGCCTCGGGCTCGCCGGCCTCGGGGCCGGGCAGCGAGTCGAAAACGGCGGGCGGTTCCGACCACGGCACCCCCGCACCTGCCGAGCGGATCGCCCTCCAGACCCGCTCCGGCGTGCAGGGCATGGGCAGGTGGCGGACGCCCAGGTGGGACAGGGCGTCGACGACGGCGTTGTGGGCAGCAGGGGTCGAGCCGATGGTCCCCGACTCGCCGATCCCCTTGGCGCCGAGCGGGTTGCGCCGGCTGGGCGTCACCGTGTTGGCCGTCTCGAAGGAGGGCAGCTCGGCGGCACTGGGCATGGCGTAGTCGGCCAGGTTGGCGGTCACCGGGTTGGCGTCCTCGTCGAAGACGACCTCTTCCCACAACGCCTGGGCCATCCCCTGCGCCACGCCGCCGTGCTGTTGGCCGGTCACCAGCAGCGGGTTGACGATCCGGCCGCAGTCGTCGACGGCCACGTGGCGGAGGGGTCTCACCTGGCCGGTCTCAGTGTCCACCTCCACCACGCACACATGGGCGCCGAAGGGGAAGCTCGGTCCGTCCACCTTGAAGTCCACCGCCGCGGCGATGGGCCCGTCCTTGGCCAGGGCGTCCCACCCGACGGTGCGGGTCGGCACGCCCGCCACGCCGAGGCCCCCGCCGTCGTGCACGACGATGTCCGCCGGGTCGGCCTCGAGCTCCGCCGCGGCGCGCTCGCGCGCCTGCCTCCAGACCTCCTCGGCGGCGTTGAGCACGGCGCTTCCGCCGACCTGCAGAGAGCGGGAACCGCCCGTGCCCCCGCCGCGAGGGACGGCTGCGGTGTCGGACTGGACGAAGCGGATCGACTCGAGGGGGATGCCGAGGCGGTCGGAGACGATCATGGCGAACGAGGTGGCGTGCCCCTGGCCGTGGGCGGACGTGCCGACCGAGATCGTGGCAGTGCCGTCGGGGTGCACCTCCACCGAGGCGTACTCCTCCCCGCCGCCGCCGGCGGTGACCTCCACGTAGACCGAGACGCCGACACCCAGCTGCCAGCGGTCCCCGCGCCGCCGCCGCTCGGCCTGCTCGGCGCGGAGGCGCTCGTAGCCGGCGATCCGTAGCGCCTCGTCCAGCGCCCGGCCGTAGTCCCCGGTGTCGTAGGGGGTCCCCATGACCGTCGTGTAACCGCCGTCGAAGGAGGGCAGCAGGTTGGCACGCCGCAGCTCGACGGGGTCGACGCCGAGCTCGGCCGCCGAGATGTCCATCATCCGCTCGAGCATCTCTGCGGCTTCGGGCCGGCCGGCGCCGCGGAAGGCGCCCATCGGCGTCGTGTTGGTGACAACGACGGCGACGTCGTAGCGGATCCGCGGGATCGAGTAGACGCCCTGGGCCATCATGCGGGTGGGCCCTATCGCCAGCGCCCCGCCGAACCCGGCGTAGGCCCCGGCGTCGCCCAGCACGCGGCAGCGCATGCCGACGATCCGCTTGTCGGCGTCGAAGCCCATCTCCACCCACTGGACCTGGCCCCGCCCATGGGGCATGGACACGAGGTTCTCCGAGCGCTGCTGAACCCAGCTGAGCGGCCGCCCCAGCTTGCG
The DNA here is from genome assembly GCA_035294565.1 of Acidimicrobiales bacterium. Taxonomy (GTDB): domain Bacteria; phylum Actinomycetota; class Acidimicrobiia; order Acidimicrobiales; family Palsa-688; genus DATGKR01. The sequence continues at coordinate 2,725 of DATGKR010000019.1, forward strand.
GGCCGCTGCGATGACCGCGGCGTGCTCGGCGCCGAGGCCGGCCTTGGCGCCGAAGGCTCCCCCGACGTGGGGGGCGACGACCCGCACCTCGCCCCGGTGGAAGCCGAGCACCTTTCCGACCGAACGGGCGAACCCGTGGGGCATCTGCGTGGAAACGTAGACCGTCATCGGGAATCCCCCCTCCCCGGGGACGGCGGTGATGGCGTCGCCCTCCATGGGCACCACGGCCACCCGCTGGTTCTCCAGGCGCGCCCGCACGACCCGCGTCGCCCCCTCCAGGGGGTCGCCGCCGGTGGACAACCCGGCGACGAGGTTGGTGCCGAGATCCTCGAACTGCAGGGGGGCGCCCTCGTCGAGGGCCCGCACGGGGTCGGCGACGGCTGGCAGCGGGTCGTACTCCACCACCACCCGCTCGGCTGCGTCCACCGCTTCGGACAAAGTGGACGCCACCACCATTGCGACCGCCTCGCCGACGAAGCGCACCTTGCCCGAAGCGAGGGGGGGCCGCGCGCAGGCCTCGTTCAACACCATGAAGCCGTGGAAGGGGGCGACACCGAGGTCCTCAGCGCTGAGCACCGCGACCACGCCGGGCATCTCCAGGGCCGCTGACGCGTCGATCCCGGCGATCCGGCCGTGGGCCACGGGCGAACGGACGAACGCCACGTGGGCCAGGCCGTCGAAGCGCAGGTTGCCCACGTAGGTCCCCCGGCCGGTCAGGAGGTCGGGGTCCTCGACGCGGCGGACGCTGTTCCCAAGGATCGAGCCAGGCATGGCCAGCAAGCTAGCGGCGGGCGACGGCCCAGCGGCCGAGCTCGTGGTAGCGGGCACCGGAGGGGTGCAGCTCGCTGCGGTAGGCGACGACCGAACCGACGTCCCAGCGCCAGGTGAGGTCGGGGCGAGGGAGCCCGTCGAGGGCGGCGGGCCTGCGCGCCCTCGCCAGGGTGAGGTGCCCCCGGAACGGCCTGGCCGGAGGTGGCATCAGCTCTGACAACCGGTCGGCCACTGTCGAGGCGAGGAGGTCGAGGCCGGAGACGGGGAGCGCCCACACGTGGCGCGACAAAGCAACTGGTCGGGGGCCGGCGAGCGCCTCCACAGGTCCGGGCAGCTCGGGCGGGAGCGCCGCCACGACCCGGTCGGGTTCGGCCGAGCCGACGAAGCAGAGCGTCACGTGCCACTGGTGGGGTTCCGTCCAGCGCAGGCCCGCCCTCGCGGGGCGTTCGAGGCCCCCGAGCTGGCCGACCAGCCCGGGGGGCGCCTCGACGGCGACGAAGCAGCGGGCTCTCAACGGGCCGCGACGGCTGCGACCCTCTTCAGCCGGCCAGGCGGCGGCGCAGCAGGTCCAGGGCCGAGATCGTGGCGATCTGGCGGATCTGCTCGCGGTCGCCGCCGCCATAGCGGCCGAGGCGCAGCAGGTGCGCCGACGTGTCGCCGGCCAAGGAGAGGCCGACCCACACGGTGCCCACGGGCTGCCCTTCCTGCTCGGTGGGCCCGGCGACCCCGGTCAGGGACAAGCCCACGTCGGCTCCCAGCACCCGGGCTGCGCCGGCGGCCATCTCCAGCGCCGCCCGCTCGCTGATGACCGGCCCGTCCCCGACGCCTAGAAGTGAGCGCTTGGCTTCGGTGGAGTAGACGACGAGCGACCCCCGGAACCAGTCGCTGGCGCCGGCCACGGCGGTCAGCCGGGCACCGACGAGACCGCCGGTGAGGGACTCGGCCGCCCCGAGCGTGAAGCCCTTCGAGCGCAGCAGCGATCCGACTGCCGCCTCCATGGTCACCTCGTCGGCGCCGAACACCGCCTGGCCGAGGATCTCCCGCAGCCGGGCCTCCTCGGCTGCTATGAGCGCCGACGCTTCGGCGGGATCCGCCGCCTTGGCGGTGAGACGGACCTTGATCCCCTCGATGCCGCTGGCCAGGAAGGCGATGGTGGGCGCGGGGCGGCCGTCGGCGCGGGCCTTGTCCAGCTCGGCGATCCTGCCGGCGAGGATCTCGTCGAGCGCCGACTCGGGGATGCCCCAGGTTCGCAAGGTGCGCGAGACGATCGTCGCCGGAGACCCAGAGCGCGACACCAGATCAGGTATGACAGCACGTGTGACCATTTCCCGCATCTCGTGTGGTACCCCCGGGACGGCGTAGATGGTCCGGTCGCCGAGCCGGCAGATGAGGCCCGGGGCGGTCCCCCGCTGCTGGGGGATGACGAGCGCGCCCCGGGGCTTCTCCGCCTGGCGCATGTTGTTCGCCGGCATCGTCCGGCCCCGGGAGGAGAACATCTCCTCTATCCGCGCGGCGACTTCCTCGTCGAGCTCGAGCGGGACGCCGAGGACCTCGGCTATCGCCTCGCGGGTGACGTCGTCCGTCGTCGGCCCGAGCCCCCCGCAGCAGATCACCGCGTCACTCCGGGCGAGGGCGGCGCGAATGCAGCCGGCGATGCGGGCCTGGTTGTCGCCCACCTTGGTCTGGAAGTGGCTGTCGATCCCGGCGAGAGCGAGCTGCTCGCCTATCCACGCCGAGTTGGTGTCGATCACCTGGCCGAGGAGCAGCTCCGTGCCGACGGCCAGGACCTCGCAGCGCACCGGCAGCCCCTCAGACGGCGGTGGCGGGACGGCGGGACTGCAGGAGGTACTGGGCCCCGCTGACGACCGCCAGGCCCACCGCCAGCCAGAGGGCGTCGTGGCCCACCCACAGGTCGTGGCGCCCGGTGGCCGGCAAAAGGACGAAGCCCACGGCGGCGTCCTGGGCGAGGGTCTTCAGCTTCGCCAGGCGGCTGGCGGGAACCGACACGCCCCGCCTGGACAGCGCCGAGCGGTAGACGCTGATGACCAGCTCCCTGCCGGCGATCAGAAGGACGGGGACCCACCCGGCCAGCCCGGTGGCGGCGAGGCAGGCGAGGGCGCCGAGCACGAGCACCTTGTCGGCGAGGGGGTCCAGGAAGGCACCGGAGGTGGTCACTCCCTGGCGGCGGGCGACGTAGCCGTCGACGAAGTCGGTGCTCGCCACGGCCACCCAGGCGGCGAAGGCCAACCAGGAGGTGTGCAGGTCGACGATGAGGAGCAGTACCACCGGGGTGGCGAGGACCCGCGCGGCGGTGATGGCGTTGGCCGGGGTGGCCACCGCCGAAGCCCCGAAGCGCCCGTCGGCCTTGGCGACCATCTAGACCGGCTCCGCCTCGACGTCCGGCCCGCACGCCGAGGTCACCTTCACCCGTTGCCAGCCCCCCACGGCGAGATCTGCCGGCACGTGGACGACCCCGTCGATCTCGGGCGCCTCCCGGTGGCTGCGGGCCACCCCGGGGGCGTCGACCAGGACGGTCGCCGTAGTGCCGACCAGCGAGAGGCGCCGACGGGCGGTTATCGGGTCCTGCACCTCGGAGCACTCGGCGAGACGCTCGGCGACGATCTCCCCCGGCACCTGCCCGGGAAGCTCGGCGGCCAGGGTGCCCTCCTCCTTGGAGAAGGGGAAGAACCCCGCCCAGTCGAGCTCGGCCTCCTCCAGGAAGGCGAGGAGCTGGTCGTGGTCCTCCTCGGTCTCGCCGGGGTAGCCGACGATGAACGAGGAGCGCAGGGCGGCGTCGGGGCAGCGTTCGCGGATCGCCGCTATCCGTTCCAGGAACCTGTCGCCCGCCCCCCAGCGGCGCATGCGGCGCAGGTGCGGGCGCGAGGCGTGCTGGAGGGACAGGTCGAAGTAGGGGCAGCCGGTGCGGCCGATCACGTCTATCAGACCGTCCGACAGCTCGGAAGGGTACAGGTAGAGGAGCCGCACCCGTCTGACGCGCTCGGCTACCGCCGGGACCAGCCGTTCGAGGGCCTTGCCGCCGAGGTCCCTGCCGTAGGAGGCGAGGTCCTGGGCGACGAGCACCACTTCTTGGACCCCCAGGCGCTCGATCTCGTCGAGGATCGCCTCTGCGGGCCGGGACCGCTGGCGACCCCGGAAGGAGGGTATGGCGCAGAAGCCGCAGCGGCGGTCGCACCCCTCGGCGACCTTCACGTAGGCCCAGGGGGCCGTCGCCGGGGGACGGGGCAGGTTGAGCAGGTCGAAGCTCGAGCCGCGAAGGGTGACGGGCTGGCCGAAGCCGGCCACCACGTCCACCTCCGGCAGGGCATCCGCCAGCTCGCGGCCGTAGCGCTCGGCCAGGCAGCCGGTGACCGCCAGGCGGGCTCCCGCCCGGCGCGCGCCGGCCAGCTCGAGGATGGCGTCCACCGACTCCTGGCGGGCGGCCTCCACGAAGGCGCAGGTGTTGACCACCACCAGGTCGGCCGACGAGGGGGCCGTGGCCGGCTCGTAACCCTCGGCCTGGAGGCGGCCGGCGAGCTTTTCGGAGTCGACCTGGTTCTTGGCGCAGCCCAGCGTCTCGACCCAGTAGCGCATCCCGGCCAGGTTAGGCCGGCAGGTGCACGCTTCGTGCTACTTCTTGGCCCCTCCGAGCATGCGGTTCATCTTGGTGCCGCACACCGGGCAGGTGCCCTGGGCGGCGGGGCGCCCGTTGGCCAGGGTCACCTCCTGGCCTTCGAACTGGCGCTTCTCCTTGCATTTCACGCAGTAGCCCTCGTAGGTGGCCATTTCCGGTTCGGTCCTCCTGGGTCGGCTGTGGTCCAGGCCACGCTAGTGACCCGGCCCGCCCGCCTGGGTGATACCCCTCTCCGCCGCCTCGACGAGCAGTACCCGGCCCTTGACCGAGTGGCGCTCGAGGAGCTCCCGGCCGGCCTCCTGGACGGCCGGGCCCTCCTCCCTGGCGCACACACCGATCAAGGTGGTGCCAGCCCCCGACCAGAAAGAGGTGAGGGCGCCCGCGCGGCGCAGGCCTGCCAGGAGGGCGGGCGCCTCGGGGAACAGCGAGGCGCGGGCGTCCTGGTGGAGGCGGTCGTCCCCGGCTTCGGGTAGGAGCTGCCGCAGGTCGGCGAGACCGGCGATGAGCAGCCCCAGCCGGCCGAGGTTGAACACGGCGTCCTCGCGCCGGACCTGGTCGGCCAGGACCCTGCGTGCAGCCGCGGTGAGCAGCTCTTTGTCCGGAACGAGGGCGACGAACACCAGGCCCGGGTCGAGGGCGAGCCGCCTCCAGACCGCGCCGCCCCCGATCGTCGTGGCCACCACGAGCCCCCCGAAGGCCGAGGCAGCCGCGTTCTCGGGGTGGCCGTCGACCTTCACCCCCCACGAGAAGGGGTCGCCGGCGCCGGCGGCAGCGGCGGCAGCGACCGCAAGCGCCGCCGACGAACCGAGCCCGCGGCCGACCGGTATGGCCGAGTCCACCTCGATCCGCAGCCGGTCGGTGCCCGCCACCTCGCAGGCCACTCGCGCCGCTAGATGCTCCCGGTCGAGGGGCAGATCCGAGCCCTCCCCGCTTGCGACGACCTCCAGGCGGTCGGCCGGCTCCACCGACACCTCGACGTGCAGCCCGACGGCGACGGCGAGGACGTCGAAGCCCGGACCCAGGTTCGCCGACGACGCCGGAACCCGGACCCTCGTCACCGGGGAGGGCTCACCCCCCGCCTTCCTGGAGCTCCTCCAGCTCCTCGACGCTCATCAGCACCGCCCGGGCCTTGGAGCCCTCCGACGGCCCTACCACTCCACGCCTCTCCAGGAGGTCCATCAGCCGCCCGGCGCGGGCGAAGCCGACGCGCAGCTTGCGCTGCAGCATCGACGTGGAGCCCAGCTGCGAGCGGACCACCAGCTCGCGGGCGGCGTCGAGCAGCTCGTCGTCGTCGTCCTCGCCGCCGCCAGCGGCACCCCCTGGGCCGTCGTCGCTGCCCTCCACCCCCTCGACGTAGCGCGGCTCGGACTGGCGCCGCCAGTGGGCGACGACCTTGCGGACCTCGTCCTCGCCGACCCACGCCCCCTGGATGCGCCTGGCGACGCTCGAAGAGGCGGTCAGCAGCAGCATGTCGCCCTGGCCGATGAGACGTTCGGCACCCGGCTGGTCGAGGATCACCCTGCTGTCGGCCAGGCTGGACACGGCGAAGGCCAGACGGGACGGCACGTTGGCCTTTATGACACCTGTGATGACATCTACCGAGGGGCGCTGGGTTGCGATGACGAGGTGGATGCCCACCGCCCGGGCCATCTGCGCGATCCGGCAGATCGACTCCTCGACGTCGCGGGCGGCGACCATCATCAGGTCGTTCAGCTCGTCGACGATGACGAGCACGAACGGGAGCCGCTCGTAGGTCCTCCTCTCCTCCCCCAGGGCGGGCTCCTGGTCGAGGTCGCCCCTGTCGTAGGCGGCGTTGTAGCCGGTGATGTCCCTCACGCCGACCTCGGCGAGCAGGTCGTAGCGGCGTTCCATCTCGTGCACCGCCCACGATAGGGCGTTGGCCGCTTTCTTCGGGTTGGTGACGACGGCGGTGAGCAGGTGGGGCAGGCCGTTGTACTGGCCGAGCTCGACCCGCTTGGGATCGACGAGGATCAGCCGGACCTGGTCGGGTGTGGCTCGCACGAGGACGCTGGTTATGAGCGAGTTGATGCAGCTGGACTTCCCGGCGCCGGTCGCGCCCGCTATGAGGATGTGCGGCATGTTCGCCAGGTTCTCCAGCACCGGTCGGCCGGCGATGTCCCGCCCCAGACCGACTTCGAGGGGATGACGGGCGGCGCGGGCCTCGCTGCTGGAGAGGATGTCTCCGAGGGAGACCAGCTGGCGCTGCTGGTTGGGCACCTCGACCCCGATCGCCGAGCGGCCGGGGATGGGGGCGAGGATCCGCACGTCGGCGGCAGCCATCGCATAGGCGATGTCCCTCTGGAGGTTGGTGACCTTGGCGACCTTGACCCCCGAGCCGAGCTCCAGCTCGTAGCGGGTCACGGTCGGCCCGACCGTCATGCCGACGAGCCTCGTCTCCACGCCGTGGGCGGCGAGCGCCTCCTCCAGCGTGCGCCCCATGGCCTCGATGTGGCGGCGGTCGACCTCGGCGGCCTTGGATCTCTTCAACAGGGCTAGGGGCGGCAGCCGCCACGGTGTCGGCTGGCCGGCCGGTCCGAGCGATATCGACAGTTGCTCGGCCTCTTTGGGCTCCTCGTCGCGCCACTGGGTCAGCTTCGGGGCCTCCGCTGCCTTGGGCTCCGCGTCTGGCTCGCCGCCGGCACCGTCGTTTTCGGCGGCGGCGCTCTGCTCCGGGCTGGGATCCTGCTCCCCGACGGCCGCGGCGGCCCGGCGGGCCGATGTGGAGGGGTGGCGCTGCAGGGCCCGTCTGCGCTCCGCTCTTCGCGGCGCCGCCGCCAGCCACCGCAGCGCCGTCCCCGCGGCGTGCCCGGAGGCGGCCACTCCGGCGGCGGCCATCGACACGGCGTGACGGGCGGAGGTGGCGGTCATGAGCAGCACGCCGATCAGCGTCACCGCGCCCAGCACGACGGCGGTCCCCCACGAGCCGAGCCCGGCCGCCAGCGGCTCGGCGGCCCCGAACCCGATCCATCCGCCGGCGCCGCGGCCCCCTTTGGACAGACCCCCGGCGAGGGCGCCGCTCGCCGCGAGGGCGGCCAGCACGACCGTCGCCCCGCCGGCGACCCTCGCCCACGGCCGGGCCCTGGCCTCGGCGCTCTCCCGTTGTGAGGGTCGCCTCGGGTGGGCCTCCCGGATGATCGCCCAGCCGACCGCCGCAATGGCCGGGGGCAGGAGCAGCCGCGCCCAGCCGAGCAGGTCGGCGCTCGCCCGGGCGACGGCTCGGCCCGCGGGGCCGGCGAGGTCGCCTGTGTACGCGCCGAGGGCCACCAGCACGGCGGCCAAGATGAGAACCAGGCCCCACAGATCGTCCGACGGGCGCCTGACCCGGGGCCCCCGTCGCCGCGGGGCGCGCCTCGCGGCCGGGGCCCGGGTCGCCGGGGTTCTCCGGCCGCGGCGGGCGGTAGCAGTCACAACAGCCTCTACAGTAACAGCAGCCCCACGGACAACGGGCCGACCCTTGGCGGCGCCTAGACCTCCATCACGACCGGGACGATCATGGGCCGGCGGCGGGTCCTCTCGTTGACGAACTTGCCGAGCGCCTGCCGGGCCCGGCGGCGCAGCGTCTCGAAGTCGGCGGGCCCCGAATCGGCAGCCTCCTCCAGCGCGGCGAGCACGGCCTGGCGGGCCTCGCCGAGGAGCTCCTCGGCTTCAGGGGCGTGCACCCAGCCCCGGGTGACGATCTCCGGTCCGGTGAGCACCTCCCCGGTGCGGGCGTCGACGGTGACCACGACGACGACGACACCCTCCTCGGCGAGCACCCTCCTGTCCCTCAGCACGCCCCGACCGACGTCGCCGACGATGCCGTCCACGTAGAGGTAGCCGGCGGGGACCTCGCCGGCGAAGTCGATGCCCTGAGGCCCGAGCTCGACCACGTCCCCGTCCTCGGCGAGGAGGATCCTCCCGGGATCCACCCCCATCTGCGAGGCGAGCCGGGCGTGGTGGCTCAAGTGGCGGAACTCGCCGTGGACCGGGATGAAGCACTCGGGGCGCGCCAGCGACAGGAGCGTCTTGAGCTCCTCCCGCTTGGCGTGCCCGCTGACGTGCACCTCGGCGAGACCCGAGTGGACGACCTCGGCCCCGAGGCGGCTGAGCCCGTCTATCACCTTGCCCACGTTGGTCTCGTTGCCGGGGATGGCGTGGGAGGAGAGGACGACCAGGTCCCCCTCGCCGACCGAGAGCCACTTGTTGTCCCCTGACGCCATCAACGCCAGCGCCGACATCGGCTCCCCCTGGGACCCGGTAGAGATCACGCACACCCGGCGGGGGTCGAGCTGGCCGACGCGTTCGATCTCGACGATGCTCTCGTCGGGTATGCGCAGGAGGCCCATGGAACGGGCCAGGCTGACGTTGCGGGCCATGGACCGGCCGAGCGTGGCGACCGTGCGGCCGTTGGCGAGCGCGGCGTCGGCGATCTGCTGGATCCGGTGGATGTGGCTGGCGAAGCAGGCCATGATCACCCGCTTGTCGGGGTGGGCGGCGAAGAGGTCCGAAAGGACCTTGCCCACGGCGCGCTCGCTCTCGGTGTGGCCTTCCTCTTCGGCGTTGGTCGAATCGCTCAGCAGCAGCCGGATGCCCGGCCCGGCGGCGAGCGCCCCGATGCGGGCGAGGTCGGTGGGCCGTCCGTCGACCGGGGTGAGGTCGATCTTGAAGTCCCCCGAGTGCAGTACCACCCCCTGGGGGGTGTGGAACGCCGTGGCGAAACCGTGGGGCACGGAGTGGGTCACGGGGATGAACTCGACGTCGAAGGGACCGATCCGTCGCCGCTCGCCGTCGGCAACGGGGACGAGCTCCGTTCGGCCGAGCAGTCCCGCCTCCTCGATCCTGCTGCGGGCCAGCCCGAGGGTCAGAGCCGACCCGTAGATCGGGAAGGACACCTCGCGCAGCAGGTAGGCGAGCCCGCCGCAGTGGTCCTCGTGGCCATGGGTGAGGATGCATCCCTCGAGACGGTCGGCGTTGTCGCGGATGTAGGTGAAGTCCGGCAGGACCAGGTCAATGCCGGGCATGTCGGCATCGGGGAACATCAGCCCGCAGTCGAGGAGCATGATCCTGTCCCCCACCTCGACGCAGGCGCAGTTGCGCCCGATCTCCCCCAGCCCGCCGAGGAAGACGATCCGTACCGGTTCAGCCATTCAGCGCTTCAGCCGCGTCGATGCTTCGCCGGCGGGTCGCTCTGGCAGTCGCCACGTCGGCGCCTCGCCGGCGGGTCGGTTTGGCAGTCGCCGCTTCGCCAACTTCGCCGCTTCGGCACATCAGCCGTTCAACGCTTCCAGCAGGAGCCGGGCCTGCTCCTCGAGGCCGGCCGGTTCGGGGCCCATCGGCGGGCGGCAGCCGCCCACCCGGTGGCCGAGGACTCTCATGGCCGCCTTGGCGGGCACCGGGTTCGGGGCTTCCTCGGTGGACTGGAACCTGTGGGAGGGGATGAGGCGGGCGTTCAGGCTCCGGGCGTGCTCGTTGTCCCCCTTGCGGAAGGCGGCGATCATCTCCGAGACGACCGGGCCAGCCCAGTGAGACTCGACGGATATGACGCCGACGGCCCCCACCGCCAGGAGGGGCAGGGTGTCACCATCGTTGCCGCTGTAAAGCTCGAAGCCCGCCGGCGCCTCGGCGATTAGAGCGGCGGCGCCCGCAGGGTCGCCGGTGGCATCCTTGACACCGGCGATGACACCACCGTGGGCGAGACGCAGGATCGTGCCAGACGACACTTTGCGCCCGGTTCGCACGGGGATGTCGTAGAGAAGCACTGGCAGGCCCGACGCCGCCTCGGCGATGGCCCGCACGTGGGCTTCGATGCCTGCCTGTGACGGGCGGTTGTAGTAGGGGGTAACGGCGAGGATCCCCGACACCCCCGCCTCGCGGGCCCAGCCGGTCAACTCGACCGAGTGCGCCGTGTCGGCGGTGCTGGTGCCGGCTACCACCGGCACGTCCACCGCGTCGACCACACAGCGCCAGAGGTCGCGCTTCTCGGCGTCGCTGAGGGTGGGCGACTCGCCCGTCGTCCCTGCGAGGACCAGGAAGTCGTTGCCGTTTGCGGTGAGCCAGCGGGCGAGCCTGGCGGCGGCACCGAGATCGAGGCTCCCGCGATCGTCGAAGGGGGTCACCATGGCGCAGCCCACCGCACCGAACCTGCCCTGGCCGGAAGTGGTCATGGCAGAAGCCTACGCGTCGAGGGGCGGGTCCCCTGCTCTTCCGGGGAGTCGGCGCCGCTGCTCGGGGAGATCCCGAGTGGCCGCACGGCGCCTGCCTCCGAGCGGCTCCGCTACTTGCAACCAGGCCGCGTGGGTCCCGAGCCGCCGTTCGCCTCGCTACCTGCAACCAGGCCGCGTGGGTCCCGAGCCGCTGCGAGGCGCCTCCAACCCAAGGAGGCTGGCTCAGATCCCGAGCAGGCGGTCCAGGCCGACCGTGAGGCCGGGCCTGTCGCCGGCACCGCGGAGAGCGAGGAGGATCCCCGGAACGAACGACTGGCGGTCGAGCGAGTCGTGGCGGAGCGTCAACGTCTGGCCTGCCGCACCGAGGAGGACCTCCTGGTGGGCGACCAGGCCGCGCAGACGCACGCTGTGGATGCGAATCCCGCCTGGGCCGCTGCCGCCCCGCGACCCGGCGACGGTCTCCACCGTGGTCGGGTCTGGCGCCCACTCCGAGGAGGCGGCGGCGATACGCTCGGCCGTCTGCACGGCGGTCCCCGACGGCGCGTCCACCTTGGCGTCGTGGTGCAACTCGACGATCTCGGCAGTATCGAACCACGGGGCGGCCAGCTCGGCGAAGCGCATCATCAGCACCGCCCCGACGGCGAAATTAGGCACCACCAGGCAGGCGAGGGGCCCCTCCTCCGGGAAGGCGGCTCGGAGACGCTCCAAGGCCCCCCCGCCGATGCCACTAGTGCCTATCACGGCGTGGATGCCGTTGGCCGCACACCACAGGGCGTTGTCGACCGCTGCCGACGGCACGGTGAAGTCGATCGCGACCTCCACGCCGGCTTCCGTCATCGCCTCCCTGTCGGGACGGAAAGACGGGCCGTCGCCAGCGGGATCGACGGCCGCTGCCAGATTGAGATCTGACGCTGCCTCGACGGCTTGCCTGACTGTGGTTCCCATCCGCCCGGCGGCGCCGAACACACCTACCTTCATGCCGCTCGCCTCCGAGAACCTGTCGCAAAACCGGCGGAGAGGACCTCCGCTTGCGACCTCATCCCGCCGGTCCCACCGTCGCCACTGTCCGGGGCCCACCCAGCCACTTGGCCGCGACTTCGTTCACCTGCTCGAGGGACAGGGCCGAGAGCCGCCGGTCGATCTCCTCGAGGGTGAGCACCCGTCCGTGCACCAGCTGCGAGTGCCCGATGCGGCTCATACGGGCGCCGGAGTCCTCCATACCCAGAGCAGTGGACCCGCGGATGTGGCCCTTGGCGGCCTCCAGCTCCTCTGCCGTTATGCCTGCGGTCGCCACCCGCTCGAACTCGGCCTCGATGAGCTCGCGTACCTGGCCCGCATTCGAGGGGGATGTACCGGCGTAGACGGCCAACGCCCCGGCTCCTTCGAAGCCGAGGCGATAGGCGTACACCGAGTAGGCCAGGCCCCGCTCCTCGCGGATCGACTGGAACAACCTGCTCGACATCCCCCCGCCGAGGACGTGCTCGACGATGGACATAGCGTGGCGTTCCTCGTCGTCGCGGTCGGGCCCCGCGACAGCAACCGCGAGGTGCGCCTGCTCGGTGTCCCGCTCCACGTCGAGCCGCCGGACGGAAGGCTGGGTGGGAGGATTGCGACGGGGAGGGGCCCCTCCGGCGGCGCCACCCGAGCGCTCGACGAGCTGCTCCACCAGCCGGTCGTGGTCGACCCGACCAGCTGCGGCGACGACGACGTTGCCGGGAAGGTAATGCTCGCCGTGGAAGCGGGCCACGTCCTCGACCGTCATGGATGAGACGGTCCCGGCATCACCGAGCACCTCCCGTCCAAGCGGGTGGCCAGGGAACAGAGCCTCGGAGAGCACGTCGTGGACGAGGTCGGCGGGCTCGTCGGCGTGCATCAGGATCTCCTCCAGGATCACCTGCCGTTCGGATTCCAGCTCGTCTGGCCGGAACGCCGGCCTCCACACGATGTCGGAGAGGATGTCCACGCCCATGTCGGCGTCGGAGGCCAGCATCCTCAGGTAGTAGGTTGTGTATTCCTTGGTCGTGTAGGCGTTCATGTCGCCGCCAACGGAGTCGATCGCAGTCGCGATCTCCCGAGCCGACCGTTCGGGAGTGCCTTTGAAGAGCAGGTGCTCGAGAAAATGGGAGGCGCCCGCCCGCGCCGGGGGCTCGTCGACCGAGCCGGTCCCGACCCAGAACCCGATGCTGACCGAACGCACGTCGGTCATCTCCTCCGTGACGACGGTGAGACCGCCTTCGACGGCGGTGCACCGGTGCCGCACGGGCTCGCTAGCGCCGGCGGGGGTTGCGCCGCGGGGCACGCTCCGGACGGCCGCGCTCGGCACCCGACGGGGAAGGGCCGAGGTCGCCGAATGTGGCAGCCGCTTCGGCCTCCCAGCTGTCCTCGAAGGACACCTCGGCAGCCGCATCGGCACCTCCCGCCGCAGAGCTCCCGTTGCCCGTCGACTGGGCACCGGGGGTCTCGGACGCCTCGCCGGCAAGCGAGAGCGACACCTTCCCCTGCGGGTCGATGTCCTCGACGCGCACCTCCAGCTCGTCGCCGAGGTCGACGACGTCCTCGACCTTCTCCACCCTCCGGCCGCGACCCAGCTTCGAAATGTGGAGCAGGCCGTCGCGTCCGGGGAGGATGTTGACGAACGCCCCGAACTTGGTGATGTTGACGACCTTGCCGGTGTAAACGGCGCCGACCTCCGCCTTTGGCGGGTCGAGGATCATCTCGATCCGGCGCCGGGCCTCCGCTACCGCCCCCCCGTCACGACCTCCGATGGTGACCGTGCCCACCACCCCGTCGTCGTCGACGGTGATGTCCGTGCCCGTTTCGAGCTGGAGGGCGTTGATCACCTTGCCCTTGGGGCCTATGACCTCGCCGATCTTCTCGATTGGGATCTCCAGGCTGACGATCTTCGGGGCGGTGTCGCGCACCTCGCCGCGAGGCTCGGCAATCGCCTCGGCCATGACCGCGAGGATCTTCGTTCGGGCTTCGTGGGCCTGGCGAAGTGCTGCGGCAAGCACGTCGGCGGGGAGGCCGTCGATCTTGGTGTCGAGCTGCAGCGCCGTCACGAAGTCGGCGGTGCCCGCTACCTTGAAGTCCATGTCGCCGAAGGCGTCCTCCGCGCCGAGGATGTCGGTCAGGGTGATGTACTGCTCGCCAACCTTGACCAGGCCCATGGCTATTCCTGCCACCGGTGCCTTGATCGGCACCCCGGCGTCCATGAGCGACAGTGTCGACGCGCAGACCGATGCCATCGACGTCGAGCCGTTGGACGAGAGCACCTCCGAAACGAGACGCAGGGCGTAAGGGAACTCCTCGACGGGCGGCACCACCGGCAGCAAGGCCCTCTCCGCCAGCAGGCCGTGACCGATCTCGCGGCGCTTGGGGCTGCCGACTCGGCCGGTTTCGCCGTTGGCGAAGGGCGGCATGTTGTAGTGGTGCATGTAGCGCTTCTTCTCGTCGACGCCGATGGTGTCGAGGAGCTGGTCCATGCGCGGCATCCCGAGGGTGGCGACGTTCAGCACCTGCGTTTCGCCGCGCTGGAAGAGCCCGCTGCCATGGGCGGTCGGCACGATGCCCACCGCTGCGTACAGGGGTCGGATGTCCGACGGGCTCCGCCCGTCGATCCGCACCCCCGACGACGCGATGCGCTGGCGGACGATCTTCTTGGTCAACGAACGGACGGCCGCTTTGATCTCGGCCTCCCGACCCGGGAACTCTTCGCCGAGCTCGGCAACGATGGAGGCCGACACCTCATCGGTCGCGGCCTCCCGCTCAGCCTTGGCGGTGATCGTCGTCACCTTGTCCACCCTGGCCGTGCCGACTTCGGCGACCCGGGCGGCGACGTCTTCGCCGTAATCGACCTGAGGGACGTAGGCGATAGGGGGTCGCGTGCCGGCCTCGGCAACCAACCGGCGCTGCAATTCGATGCTCTCGCGGATCCACGTCTTCGACGACTCGAGCCCGTCTGCGATCACCGCCTCTGTGACCTTCGGCGCGCCCGCCTGGTACATCCCCCAAGCAGTTTCGGTGCCTCCCGCCTCCACCATCATGATCGCCACGTCCCCGTCGGCGGCCTCCCGGCCGGCGACCACCAGCTCGAACGACGAGGCGTCACCCTCCTGGTAGGTCGGGTGGGGGATCCACTGACCCTCGGCGGTGTAGGCGATACGCACCGCCCCGATGGGGCCCTCGAAGGGTATCCCCGACAGCATCAGCGCGGCGCTCGCCGCGTTGATAGCCACGACGTCGTGCGGGTTCTCCTGGTCGGCACCGAGGACAGTGACGACCACCTGCGTCTCGTTGCGGTAGCCGTCGGCGAAGCTCGGCCGGAGCGGCCGGTCGATCAGGCGCGCGGTGAGGATGGCCGTGTCGGTTGGGCGCCCCTCACGGCGGAAGAACGACCCGGGGATCTTGCCGGCCGCGTACATTCGTTCCTCCACGTCGACCGTGAGGGGGAAGAAGTCGATTCCCTCGCGTACAGACGTTGCGGCGTTGGCAGTAGCGAGCACCAGCGTGTCGCCGATCCTGCCCACCACTGCGCCCTGCGACTGAGGGGCGAGCAGGCCGGTTTCGAAACTGAGGGTCTTGGAAGTGCCGGACACTTGCGCCGACACCACAACGGGTGTTACTGGGTTCTGGGCCATGAGGCTCCTTTCGTCTGCCCTCTGCGGGCGTTCCTCTGGCGCCCGCTGTGCGGGCGGCTCGGGCGGCGCCAGGCCAGTTCCCAGTAGACGAACTCCCCGGCGGAGCTGACTCCGGGGAGATCCTCGACTGGCAGCTGACCTTCCTCGCCGCTCACGTACAGGTGATCAGCGGCGAAGGCCGAGCCGGGCGATGAGATCCCGGTAGCGCTCCACGTCGTTCGCCCGGACGTAGTCCAAGAGACGACGGCGGCGGCCGATGAGCTTCATCAGGCCCCGCCGCGTATGGTGGTCCCCCTTGTGCACCTTCAGGTGCTCGGTGAGATGAGCGATACGCTCGCTCAGGATGGCGACCTGGACCTCCGGTGAGCCCGTGTCGGTCTCATGGGTCCGGTACGCCGCGATGGTTGCGGCTTTATCTGGCATTGACGCGTTGGTCCCTTGGCATCTTCTCTACCTGCCCGGAGCCTCTGCCTCCGGGCGCGGCCGTCCGGCCGCACGTAGCCACATGCTAGCGCAGGGCCGCCGGCCTGTGCCTTCCGGGGTGAGGCGGGTAGGCGTCGAGTGCGCCGGGCGCCCGCGCCGCGGCCGTGGCTGAGGGCCCGGACGGGGGCGGGGCCGTGGTTGACGGTCCTGGTGGTGCCGGCGGAGCGGCTTTCGTCGAGCCGGTCAGCGGTGTGCGCATACCGCTCGGGGAGATCGAGTGGCGCTTCTCCACTGCCGGTGGGCCCGGCGGTCAACATGCCAACACGTCCAACACACGCGCCGAGGCGCTGTTCGACGTCGCGGCGTCGCCCTCCCTGCCGGAGTGGGCCCGCCAGCGCCTGCTCGAGCGCCGCGGCCCTGTCATCACTGCTTCCGCCGGCGACACCCGATCACAATTTCGCAACCGGGACCTCGCGATCGAGCGACTCTCACGGCGGCTGGCCGCCGCCCTGGAAGAGCGGATGCCGCGCCGGCCTACCCGCCCCCCGGCGGCCTCGCAACGCCGCCGCTTGGACCAGAAGCGGCGCAGGGGAAGGCTGAAGGCTGAGCGGAGGGGCAAGGTCGAGGAGG
>DATGKR010000020.1:0-17189 GCA_035294565.1 Acidimicrobiales bacterium
GTGGGAGCTGGGTTCGAATACGTCGGCCTCTACGAGTTCTTCGCCGAGCAGACCTGGACGGTGGAGACGCTGACCGGATTGGTGTACTCCACTTCGTTCCTCAACTTGACCGTGCTCGGAGACCAAGAGCCGGTCTTCGAGGCGGAGCTCTCGGGGTTGCTTCGCTCGTTCGAGCCGAGCGGGGTGTTCCACGTATCTGCCCGCCACGCCTATCAGCTCGCGGTAAGGCCGGCATGAGGGTTGCCCGCCGTCGAAGCGGCGCACCCTGGCCAGCCATGTGCGCATCCGAAGCGCGTCTGGTCTCCGACGCTCAATCGGTCGTGGTTCGGCCCGTCCAGTGCCAGTAGGGCGTTGGTTCCGTGCCGGTCCCGCTGGCAGCGAACGCGCGGCGGGGGGTCCGCGCAGCTCCCAGTGGCGCCGGACGCGCTCGCGAGCGGCGAGGCTGGTGGGGCTCATTCCGTTGGAGGATGACACCCGCTCGAGTAGTTAGTTAACCGAATAAACCGTATTTGTGAACGAGATCCGAGTTAGTGGCGTATATCTGCTACTAATTCGGGTCTCGTCGCAAGGCAGCGACCAGTCGGTGGTAGCGGGGTGGAGGCGCCGGGCCCGCACTGGCGTCGAAGTGCCGGTCACCAGAGGGTGCCTGTCCTATCGTAAGGCGCAGTGAAACTGCCAAACGATGCCTTCGACGCCCTGGAGGCCAGCGGTGAGGGTCCTCCGGTGAGTGGCGTTTCGACTCGGACGAACTGGCAGACGAGATCTACAGGCGGCCCGTGTTCTCAGGCCGCTTCTGCGTCGTCGTGACCGCGTGACTTCCCACCTTGCGCATCCTTCAGAGAACCGTCGCTCCGCAACTCCGCTCTCTACTCTGCTCGCCCTCACCCCGGCGATCGAGTGTTAGCACCGAGCCCAAAACACGGTTCCCGATCCGACCTACGGGGACGCGCCTGCGAAGGTCAGGGGGATCCTCTTCCTCTGCTTTCGAGGACACCCTTGCGTTCGCCGAGGGGAAAAAAGTGGATTGCGTGCGCTGTCGGCTGGTGGGTACGGTCTGGTCACCCACAGTCATCTAGAGGACCCGAGGGACCTGGCCCTGCGACGGTCCGGCAACCTGCGTCTTGCGTAAGGTGCCAACGCCGGGATCGATGAGGAGGACCAGTGACATTCCGTTTCGACGTCCCACCGCTCGACGGCCGGCTCGTGCGCCTCGAGCCCCTCACGATGGATCACGCCGAGGACCTTCGGCTGGCTGCCGAAGAGGACCGCTCGGCCTACGGGTTCACGACCGTTCCTCGAGCCTGGCAGATCGAGGAGTATCTGTCAGCTCATTTCGAGCGGGCCGAGGGCGGAAAGATGGCCCCCTTCGCGCAGATCCGCCGCGCGGACGGGCGCGCCGTCGGCTGCACCGCCTACTGGAACCCGCGGTCTTGGCCAGGTCGGAGCGATCTGTGTGCCGTCGAGGTCGGCTGGACCTGGCTGGCGGCCTCAGCTCAGCGGACCGGCATCAACGTCGAGGCCAAGCTGCTGCTCATGGAGCACGCCTTCGAGTCCATGGGGGTAGCCAGGGTCGACCTCAAGACCGACGCTCGCAATCAACGGTCCCGTCAAGCGATCGAGGGTCTTGGGGCTATCTTCGAAGGCGTCCTCCGCAGCTGGTCAGAGTCCCACGCCCCCGGCGAAGACGGCCACCTGCGCGATTCGGCCATGTTCTCGGTCATCGCTGCCGACTGGCCGACGGTCAAGCACCGCCTCCGCATCCGGCTGGACCGGCACCTGGGCCCCCCTGAGCACTGAAGCGCGGGCAACCATGTCGCCTCCGGCGTTTCAGGACAAACGGACGACCTCATTCGGCGACTGCGCCCTCCGATCCTGGGCGATCGTTCTGGAACCCGGTGACCCTCGATCCCGTCGCTGAAGACGTGTACCAGCTCGATCCCGCCGATTTGAGGCAGACCGGCAGTCGTCGCGACGCAGACGCAGCAAAGCGACGCCGGCATTTCCCAGAGCGAAAGTGCGCTCTGGTGGCTTCTCGTCGACCGGCCGGGCAGATCGAGGATGGAGCGGGCGATCCGAACGGTGCCGGCGTCGAGATCGACGTCGGCCCACTCGAGGGCTCAGAGTCCCCGCGCCGGGCGCCGGTGAGGGCCGGCGAGGGATGATCAAAGTCGGGCTGGTGCATGACGTCCATGACAGCCTTGGGAGGCCAGCCCGGTCTGTTCGCCCGCCCGCGCACGAGCCGCGACACCTGCTCGGGCGACTGGGTCCTTGCCGATGTACACCTGAACCTCCGACACTCCTGGCTGGCGCTGCCTGACGGTGCCCTCGGCCTCGAGCCGAAACCGTCCCAGCAGGGATGGGGGCGCGATCAGGAACGCTGGCGGGCCAAAAGGCGCAAGCCACCAGGACCTTGCGGGTGCGGGTCGGGTTGGGTTGGGTGCGCCCCCTGGGATTCGAACCCAGAACCTGCGGATTAAGAGTCCGTTGCTCTGCCGTTGAGCTAGAGGCGCGCCTTGGGCGGGGAGGACGATACTAACCCGCCCGTGGCCGGGCCGTCCCCGCGTAGATTGGCCGTCCGTGCCCACGCTGGCCGCGTCCTTCTCCGAGGCGGCCCGGGCGGCGGTGCGGATCGACCGGGCCAAGGTCTACGCCGGAGCGGGGCTGCGCGCCGCCCTGGGAGTGGCGATCACGCTGGTTGTCGGCCGCGCCACCGGCCACACGGTCGCCGGGGTCGTCGCGACGATTGGCGCGCTGAGCGGGGGTTTCGCCTCGCTCCAGGGTACCTACCGCAGCAGAGCAGCGGTGATCATGGCGGCTACCGCTGCGATGGCGCTCGCCGCCTTCCTGGGCTCCACGACCGGATACCTGGTCGGGGGCTTCGCCATCGTCGCCGCCGCGGTCTCGTTCGCGGCTGGCCTGCTCGTGGCGCTCGGCCCTTCGGCGATGGTCGTGGGCATCCAGGCGGTCGTCGGGCTCGTCGTGTTCAGCCAGTTCCACTTCCCGGCGGCGGTCGCCGCCCGCGACGCCGGCCTGGTCCTGGCCGGGGGAGCGGTCCAGGCGGTGCTGGTGATGGTCTCGTGGCCGCTGCGGAGGTTCCCTGCTGAGAGGCGTGCCCTGGGGTCGGCGTTCGCCCTGCTAGCAGAGTTCTGTCGTAGCGTCCCCGGCGAGGAGCTGCCTCTCCTGCCCGCCGACGCCATGGCCTCGCTCGAGCCGCTCGTTCGCGACGCCCAGCCCTTCGGCGGCGACGAGGGTCTCGCCCGCCAGGTGATGGCAGGCCAGGCAGACCGGATCCGCCTCGAGCTCGTCGCCTTGGCGCGCGCTCGCCAGCGGGCCGGGGACGAGGAAATCAGGTCCGAACTGGACCGCCTGCTGCGGGCCGCTGGGGAGGCTTTGGACGAGGTTGCCGCCGCGGTGCGCAGCAACACCGTTCCGAGCGGCTTCGTTGCCGCGCGTGACGAGTTCGAAGCGGCGCTGGCCCGGCTGCGGGACGGCTCGTCGCCGGGGCAGGCCGGCGAGAGGGATGAAGCGGGATGGCGAGGCGGCAGCGACGTGGGCGACGCGGTCGACAGGGCGGAGGCTCTGGCGGGCCAGATCCGCAGCGCCATGCGGGCCGCGGCGGCCCTGGCGGGAGGGGACACGGCCGCCATCGAGAACCTCGCCCTTGCCCTGGAAGCTCCCGCTGTCCCGGCGGGCAGGCGTTTCGCGGTGTGGCTGAAAGAGCGATTGTCGACCCTGCGCGCCAACCTGGCGCTGTCGTCGCAGGCCTTCCGCCACGCCCTGCGCCTCGGAGTCGCCGTCGGAGTCGCCGATCTCGTGTCGCGGGCATTCCCGCTCGCGCACCACTACTGGCTGCCGATGACGACGATGCTCGTGCTGCGCCCCGACTTCGGCTCGACCGTGACGCGAGGACTGTCGAGGATCTTCGGCACGCTCATCGGCGCCGGGGTGGTCACCCTGATCCTCGCCGGCCTGCGGCCCTCACCCGACGCTCTGGCCGCCATCGTGGTCGTCCTGGTCTTCCCGGCGATCAGCCTGGTCCTCGCGAACTACGCCCTCTTCAGCGTGCTCATAGCCTCGATCGTCGTAGCCATGCTCGCCTTCATCGGCGAGCCGGACGCTTCCACTGCCGGCGACCGAGCCTTCTACACGGCCGTCGGCGCCTTGGTAGCCCTCGCCGCCTACCTCCTTTGGCCTACCTGGGAGGGCGCCCGCCTTCCGGACGTGCTCGCCGGCCTGGTGGAGGTGGAGGGAAGGTACTCCTGCCGGGTCCTGCGGGCGTGGGCGGAACCCGAAGGCGCCGACCGGGCCTTGCTGCAGCAGGCCCGCCTCGACGCTCGCCTGGCCCGCACCAATGCCGAGGCGGCGGTCACCCGGTGGTTGTCGGAGCCAGAAGCGGCGCCGCACGGCCTGGGCCGCCAGGCCGTGCTCGGCCTCATGACGGCCGTCCGCACCTGCGTGCAGGCGACCCTCGCCCTGCACGCCGAGCTCCCCGAGAAGGGGCCGGGAGTGCCCGGAGCCGAGGCGCTCGGTGCCGACGTGGAGAGGGCCACGGAAGCCGTGGCGTGCCGGCTGCGAGACCCGTTGTCGCCGCTGGGGGCACCGCCGCTGCGGCGCGAGCAGCTGGAGCTGGCGAGCCGTCCCGGGGTGCCCCCGGCATTTGCTGGAGAGACAGACCTGCTCGTCAACGCCGTCAACACCCTGGTGCACCTCGTCGGGGCCGAGGGTGAGAAGCGCACCGAGGGGCGATCGCTCGAGGGTGACCGAGGGGACTCGAACCCCCGACCTCCAGGGCCACAACCTGGCGCTCTAACCGACTGAGCTACGGCCACCAAGGAAGCGTCAAGTGTGCCACACCCGGGCGGGCATAAACCCCCGCCCGCAGCGTGTTCAATGAAGGTGTGAGGCGTCCTGAGCCGAAGGACAGGGAGCAGGACCTGGTCCGCCTCTACCTGGACGGCATCGGGCGCTACCCCCTGCTAACCCAGGAGGACGAGGTGCGCCTGGCCAAGGCCGTGGAGGCCGGCAAGGCGGCGGCGGCCGAGTTGGCCCGCGGGGAGGCGCTGAGCCCCGCCCGGGCTAGCGAGCTGGCCAGGATCAAGCAGGCGGGGGAGCGAGCGTTCGAGCAGTTCGTCAACGCCAACCTCCGCCTCGTGGTGACCATCGCCAAGCGCTACCAGGGTGGCGAGCTGTCGATGCTCGACCTCATCCAAGAAGGCAACATCGGCCTGATGCACGCGGTGGACAAATTCGACTGGCGTCGGGGCTACAAGTTCTCCACCTACGCCACGTGGTGGATCCGCCAGTCGATCGGCCGCGGCATCGACAACACCGGGCGGGCCGTACGCCTGCCCGTACACACCGGCGACCAGGTCCGCCGGCTGCAGCGGGCGCGGGCTTCCCTGGAGGGCCGCCTGGGCCGGGCACCGACCGGCGCCGAAGTCGCCGAAATGCTAGGGATGTCCGAAGCCGAGGTCGAGCGCCTGATGCGCCTCGTGGTCGAGCCGGTCAGTCTCGCTAGTCCGATCGGTGCAGATGGCGACAGTGAGCTCGGGGACGTCCTGTCCGACGACGAGTCGCCGACGCCGTTCGACGAGGTGGCCCAGCGCATGCTGGGGGCGGAGCTGGCGAAGCTGATGTCGAGGCTCGGCGATAGGGAGCGGCTCATCCTCAGCCTCCGCTTCGGCTTGGACCGCGGCGAGCCACGGACCCTCGACGAGGTGGGCGAGGCGATGAACTTGACGCGAGAGCGCATCCGGCAGATCGAACGCCACGCTCTCGCCAAGCTGCGGGTGCAGCCCGTCGAGGCCGCCGCCCGGGAGCTTCTCGCCTCCTAGGCCGCGGCAGGCCGGAGGACGACCACGGGGATCTCCCGGGAGGTCCGCTTCTGGTACCCGGCGTAGTTGGGATGGTCGCGGGTGATGAGCGGCCAGAGCCTGGCCCGCTCCTCGGGACTGGCGACGGTGGCTTTCATCCTCCGCGGCTGGCCGCCGCCGACCCGCACGGTCACCTCCGGGTCGGCTTGGAGGTTCAAGAACCACGCCGGGTGGCGATCGTCGCCCCCACGCGACGCCACCAGGACCACCGCGTCACCTTCTTGGAGGGGTGACGTGAGGAAGGTGGTCCGTTCCTGGCCGGTCCTCCTGCCCTTGGTGGTGAGCTCCACGACCGGCATCCCCATCGCCCTCCAGCCGAGCATTCCGCCCGAAGCCGCGACGACCAGCCGGTGGACCCCGTTCATGACCTTGAAGCCGACATCTTGCACGCCACGATCCTACATCTGCGCAGATGATCGGATAACCTGTGGCGTGCCCGAGCAGGAGATGCCGAGCGACGAAGAGGTCCGCTCCGCCGTTGCGGCCTTCTCGATGCTCGCGGAGCCGACCCGCCTCCGGCTCCTGTGGCTCATGGCTTCGCAGGAGATGGACGTGGGCACCCTCTCCTCGCTGGTGGGCTCCAACCCGTCGACGGTCAGCCAGCACCTCGCCAAGCTGCGCCTCGCCGGGCTGGTGGACAGCCGCAGGGCGGGCCGCCACGTCCTCTACCGGGCGCGGGACGGCCATGTGAGAACGGTCATCGGCGAGGCGCTTTCCCACGCGTCCGAGGGCGGCCGTTGACCCCGCCGGGGCGCGACGTGCGCTACCTGGCGGCGGCCCTCGTGCTGATCGCCCTGTTCATGGCTGGTGAGGTCGTCGCCGCGGCGCTGAGCGGGTCGCTGGCTCTGCTCGCCGACGCCGGCCACATGCTCACCGACGTGGCCGCCCTGGCGGGAAGCATCTGGGCTGCCCGGCTGGCGGCCCGGCCAGCGGGGGGTCGCTGGACCTACGGGTTGAAACGGGCGGAGATCCTCTCGGCGGCGGGCAACGGGATCGCCCTCGTCGCGGTGGCCGCCGCTGTCGGGGTGGAGGCGGTTCGGCGGCTCGTGTCCCCGTCTGCAGTCACCGGTTCGGTCGTCCTCGGCGTGGCGCTCGGGGGCGCGGTGGTCAACGTCGCCGCGACGTGGATCCTCGCCCACGCCGACCGTTCCAGCCTCAACGTGCAGGGAGCCTTCGCCCACATCCTCACCGACCTGTACGCCTTCGCGGGGACCGCCGCGGCAGGTCTGGTGATAATCCTGACCGGCTGGTCGCGGGCGGACGCGGTGGCATCGCTCCTCGTAGCCGCACTGATGTTCGAGGCGGCCTGGGGCCTGCTGAGAGAGGCGGGGCTCATCCTGCTGCAGGCAGCGCCGACCACGGTGTCCCTCGAGACGGTCCGAGCCCACATCGCCGAGGTCGACCACGTCATCGACGTGCACGATCTGCACGCGTGGACCTTGACGTCGAACCTGCCGACTTTGTCCGCCCATGTGGTGGTGGAGGACCACTGCTTTGCCAGCGGGCACGCCCCGCAGATCCTCGACACGCTGCAGGCGTGCCTCGGCGACCACTTCGACGTGGAGCACTCGACGTTCCAGCTCGAGCCGGCGAGCCATGCCGACCACGAGCACGGACGGCATCCCTGACGGCGGCTCCGGACCGGTCATGAGCGCCCGGCAGGGAGAGGAGGATCAGGAGCGCCCGGCGAGGAGGAGGCGAGCGGCGTTCTCCAGCTCGTCCCCGATGGCCGAGATCGGGGTCCGCCCGTTCGCCCAGTTCATGATCGACGAGTTCCACACGTGCCCTATCACCGACACGATCCCCTCGACGTCATCTGGGGGCAGGTGGTCGAGAATGGGGGTGACGATGGCGCTGATCCGGCTTCTCACGTCTGCTGCCGCCTCCGCGACGCCGGCGTCGGGCGAGGCGAGCGCCCGGTTCAAAGCGGCGGTGAACAGCGGTCTGCGCTCCACGGCGCGCGACGCCCGTCGAAGCACGTCCACCAAGCGCTCCACCGGCATGTCGCCGCGGGCGGGGGAGCGGGCGAGGCGCTCCTGAAGCTGGGCCATCCATCGGGTGACCGCCGCGGAGAGCAAGTGGTCCTTGGACTGGAAGTAGCGGTAGACCGTCGCCAGGGCCACCCCTGCCCGCTCGGCGACGACCCGCATGTGCACCGCCTCATAACCGCCTTCCGTGCCCAGCTCGATCGCCGCTTCGACGATCCTTTCCCTGCGCTCGAGGGCCTTGGGGGTGAGCCGGGAGCCGTCGACGGCGGTGGCTTGGCCGGAGAAGGTCACCGGGAAAAAGTAGAACAGATTCTTCTGCGCCTGGGGCACCCGGGCCCCCACACCGGCGTGGTGGTGGGTTCAGGAGGAGGGCGCCGCCGGCCGGAGAGGCGCCAGGGGGTGCGCCAGGCGCTCCCCTGCGACGTCGCGGGCCTCGACCAGGCCCTCTTCGACGGCGGCGGCCAGGAGCGCCGCCCCCGGGGCCGAGGGGCCGTCATCGGCGGCACGCCGTGGTGAGCCTGGGCTGGCCCGGAGGAGCGGCCGGGAGGCCGACTCGAGGGCCACCTCCACCCGACGGGGGCCCTCCCCGAGGCGGCGGGACGCGAGAGCGGCAAGCACCGCGAGCGCCGCCGTGAGCCCGGCGAGCGGGTCTGGGTAGCTGACTGCCGGCGACTCGAAGGTGCCGTCGCACCTGTCGCCGAGGCCCAGCACGGCGTGCACGCCTGTGCCGTAGGCGACCCAGTCGCGGCGAGGGCCGGGCGGGAAGGCGGGCATGGAGACCATGACCGGCCTGGCCGGACCGGAGGCGATCTCAACTGACAGGCCGAAGTTGGGCATCACCCTCGGCGAGAAAGAGTCGATGACGACGTCGCAGGATCCGGCCAGGGCGGTGAACGCGGCGCGGTCCGCGGCGTCGCGGAGATCGAGGGGAGCGAGCCGCTTGTTGTTGTTGAGGGCGTTCCACATCGCCGAGTCACCTCCCGGATCCACCTGGCGGCCGCCGGGGTGGATGCCCCGCCCGTCGAGGGCGCGCATCCCATCGGGCCTGAACGGCGGTTCGACCTTGTGCACCGTGGCGCCGAGGCCGGCGAGTAGCCACGTCGCCAGCGGGCCTGCCCACATGGCCGTCAGGTCGCACACCGAGACGCAGGCGAGAGGCCGAGCGGAGAGGCGCGCGGGGCTGGACGGGGAGGAAGCGCCGGCCGGGGTCCGGACGGAGTGGGGCGGGCCACTGAGAGGAGCGTCGGCGGGGCCAGCGTCGCCCGTCGAGATGGGGAACGAGGCGGGCGGCTCCGTCGGCCGGGGACCGTAGTCGCAAACCGGGAGGCGCCACTCCTGGGCGGCGAGGGCCACCTCGGCGGCGGTGGGGCCGGCGCCGAGGGTCGCGAGCAGGGTCTCGAAGGACTCCCTGTCGCCGGGTGCGCCCAGGTCGGCGGCGAGCCAACCCCCGCCCGGAGCGGCCAGCGGCGGGGGAGGCCGCATCGACCTCGGCGAACGGTAGGAGGCGGCCATAACCTCCGGCAGGCGGACCTGAACCGCAACCGCCGTCTCGGGCACCTCGAACGGTCTGCCGGCCAGCCATCCGGCCAGCGCCGCAGCGGCGAGGGTGACGCCGGTGGCGTAGCCGATCGTGCCGTGGGGCAGGCCCTCCTCGGGGAGAGTGACGCTCGAAGGAACGAGCCGCGCCGGGGCGATGTCGAAGCCGCTGGCAACCAGGGTGGCGCCGAGGCCCTCGAGCAGCCAGTCGCAAACGGCCGCCGCCAGGGTGGAACGGGACCAGGCAGCAGAGGAGGCACCGGGCGGGGGCGGGGCGGTGCGCCCGGCGGTGAGCCCGCGGAGCATCACGCCGTTTCCAGCACCCCCGCGGCGACGAGGTCCTCGGTCTGCTCCTCGGGGAGCCCCAGTACCTCCAGGGCTATCGCGCGGGTGTGCTCGCCGAGGGCCGGGGCCGGCCCTATCAACGGGGCCGCCATCCCCGAGGCCCGGAATGCCGGCCCTTCCAGGACGATCGGGCCCAACCCCGGCTGGTCGACCGTCACCGGGTAGCCGCGCGCCACAAGGTGCGGATCGCCGGGCTGGTCGCTGGCGTAGGCCATGTAGCCGGCGGGGACGCCCCAGGACTGGAGGGCCTCCATCACCTGCCGGTCGGTGCGGGCGGAGGTCCACGCCGATATGCCGGCGTCTATTTGGTCGTGAGCCGCCCGGCGTCCCTCCACCGTGGACAACGACGGGTCTCTCGCCCACTCCGGGTCCCCGATGGCGTTGCGCAGAGCGGCCCACTCGGCGTCGTCGCGGACCGTGATGACGCACCAGCGCTCCTCTCCGGCGCACTGGTAAACCCCCCACGGGGCGCCCTGCTCGCGCCGGTTGCCCTGGGGGGCGACCGAGCCCGGCTCGAGGCTCTCCTTCAACAGGAACTGCGACATGATCCCGAGCACAGCCTCGACCTGGGCCGCCTCGAAGTGGCCGCCAGAGCCGGTCCGCCGACGGCGGGCGAGGCCGGCGAGGGCCGCCACCGCGCACAGCCGGCCGACGAGGTGGTCGGGGAAGATCACCTGCGCCCCCGGGGGCCTCCCCCCATCGGGGAAGTTCCTCATCCAGGTCATGCCGCCAGCCGCGCGGGTGCTCGGCCCGTACCCCAGCCACGACGCCCACGGGCCTCGGGATCCCATCAGCTGGCTGCTGACCATCACCAGCCCCGGGTTCAGCCGCCGCAGGGTGTCGTATCCGAGGCCGAGGTCGTCCATGGTGCCCGTCGAGTTGTTCTCTATCACCACGTCGGAGGCGGCGACGAGGCGCTTGACCAGGTCCAGGCCCTCGGCGGTCTTCACGTTGACGCCGAAGCTGCGCTTCGAGCGGCTCGACGAGGCGAACGACGGGGACATCTCCGAGCCGCCCACCAGGCGGATGAAGTCCGGGTAGGCCCGGCTCTCCACCTTGATCACGTCGGCGCCGTACTCGGCCAGCAGCCGCCCGGCTTCGACGCCGACCCCCCCATGGCCGAAATCGACGACCCGCAGGCCGGCGAGGGGCAGGCCGGGTTCTGCAGGCGCTGCTGGGGCGGCCTGGCGCAGGTCCCAATCGATCTCGCCAGCGCTGCCCAAGGGGGGCGCCGGGGTGCGGAGGCCGAGGCGCCGGCCGTCGAGCTCCAAGAAGCCCGACGCGAGCATGCCGGTCCGGCCGTCGAAGTCGACGGCGGCGAAGGACCCCCGTTCCCGGTAATGGGGGGCTTCCAGCACCGATCGGGGACCCAGCACCGGGGTCATGACGATCCCCCGGCGCTGCGCCTCCTCGGACAGCTCGGACATGCCCATGGTGGAGAACAGCTCCTCGAACATCGGGTCGAGGATGTCCTCCTGGATGCTCATCCGCCCCAGCAGCGAGTCCCAGTGGGGGTCCTGGAGGAACTCCGGCTCGCCGAGCCAGGCGCGCATGGCGTGCCACTGGCGGGGGCTCAGGATGACAAGTCGGATGTAACCGTCCTTGCAGGGGTAAAGGGGGTAGACGATGCCCGACCCGGAGCGGACCTCCATGTAAGGGGAGCCCGTCGCGGCGGCGTGGCTGTAGTTGGGCAAAGACCAGTCGGTCGCCTGAGCCGCCGCTTCGAGGAGGGAGAGGTCGATGTGCTGCCCGCGTCCTGTCGCAGCCTTCTGCCAGCAGGCCGTCAACACGGCGAAAGCGGCCATGACGCCGCCGACGTCGTAGGCGAACGACCCGGGGGAGAGGAGCGGGGGCCGCCCGACGACTCCGCTGCGGAAGATCTCGCCGGACATGGCGGTCACCACGTCGTCGGTTGCCTCGAGCTCCCGGTAGGGCCCGGTGAGGCCGAAGTCGGTCACCGAGGCGACGATCAGGTGCCCGAAGCGGCGGGACAAAGCGGCCGGGTCCAGGCCGAGGTTCGCCAGCTCCCCCGGGCGGTGCGTTTCGATCCACACATCCGCCCTGCCCAGAAGGTCGACCAGGCGTTCCCTTCCGGCCCCGGTTCGCAGGTCCAGGACGAGAGAGCGTTTGTTGAAGTTGCGGACCTCGAAGTAGAGGCTGCGGCCGGCGGCGAAGGGGGGCATGCGTCGAGACGCCGCTCCGCCGGGCGGCTCGACGCGCACGACGTCGGCGCCGAGGTCGCCTAGCAGGCGGCCGCACAGCTCGGCTTTGTCCGTTGCCATGTCCAGCACCCGCATGCCCGCCAGGGGCAGGTCCTCAGACAGCGGCGACGGTCCTGCCTGCGCGAGCGAAGCGCACGGGAAGGTGCTTGATACCTCCGATGAAGTTCGACCGCAGCCGGACGGCCTCGCCGGTGCGCTCCACCCTGGGCACCCGGCGGGTCAGCTCCTCGAAGAGCAGCCTGATCTCCATGCGGGCCAGGTTGGCTCCCAGGCAGTGGTGAGGTCCGCCGCCGCCGAAGGCGACGTGGTCGTTCGGGCTGCGATTGATGTCGAATCGGAACGGGTCGTCGAAGACGTCCTCGTCGCGGTTGGCCGACACGTACCAGATGCTGACCTTGTCCCCCTCCTTCAGACGGTGGCCCTTGTACTCGAGGTCCTCGGTCACGTTGCGCCGGAAGTACATGACCGGCGACGCCCAGCGCAGGATCTCCTCCACGGCGCCGTCTATGAGCGACTGGTCGGCGGCCAGCATCTCGTACTGGTCCGGGTTCTCCAAGAAGGCGTTCATGCCATGGGATATGGCGTTGCGGGTCGTCTCGTTCCCGGCGACGGCGAGCAGCATGAAGAAGAGGTTGAAGTCCATCGGTGACAGCTGGTCGCCGTCGATGTCCGCCGACAGCAGCTTGGTGATGATGTCGTCGCGTGGCTCGGCCCGTTTGCGGTCGGCCAGGGACTGGGCGTACATGAACATCTCCACCTGAGCGGCCTGGGCGCTCTCCAGCGAAACCGAGTACTCGGGGTCGTCGCTTCCGATCATCCGGTTCGACCAGTCGAACACCTTGTGGCGGTCCTCGAGGGGGACGCCCATGAGCTCTGCGATCACCTGGAGGGGCAGGTCGGAGGCGACGTCGACGACGAAGTCGACCTCCCCCTTGGCGATGGCCTGCTCGACGATGGCGACGGTGATGTCGCGGATGTGGGGCTCGAGCATGCCGATCATCTTGGGGGTGAAGCCCCGGTTGACCAGCCGGCGGTGGCGGGTGTGCGACGGGGGGTCCATGTAGAGCATCAGCTCCGCCTCACCCCAGTCGACGGCGAACTCCACGTCCTCGAGGCCCACAACTCCGCCCCGTCGCTGGCTGGAGGAGAAGCGCTTGGCGTCCCGGCCGATGGCCACCACGTCGTGGTACTTGGTGAACACCCAGAACCCCCGGCCCGGGGGCGGCTCAGGGTGGAACCACACCGGCGCGTGGCTCCTCAGATAGGTGAACCACTCGTGCGGAATGCCCTGGGCGAAGCGGTCCCGGTCGAGCAGGTCGATCTCGGAGAGGTCCATCGCCGTCCTCTCTATCACCGGGCGTCCGCGGCGGCGCTGCGGCCGTCCCGGCCGTCGGAACGACCCGCGGGCGGCTCCGAAGGCTTGTCGGCGGCGGTGCGGTAGTCGCCGAAGGGAGCGTCTCGTTTGGAAAGTGCCTCGGTGAGGCCCTTCTGCATCTCGGCGACGAAGTCGCGCAGCGTCTTTTGGTGGGTGCCGAGGGCGCACAGCTCGGTGCCGATGCGGATGCCGGTACGCAGGCCCATCACCTCCATCTGGCGGTGCACGACCCTCTTGTTGATCTGCACCACGTCGGGGGGCATCTTGGCGATGCGCGACGCCACGGCCAGAACCTGCTCGTCGAGCTCCTCGACGGGGAAGGCGGCGTTGGCCCAGCCGACCCGCACCGCCTCCAGGCCGGTCATCGAGTCGCCGGTGAGCATCGCCTCCATCGCCTTGCGCATCCCCATCGTCCACGCGTGGAAGTGCATGTCGGGCACGCCGAAGCGCACGGCGGGGTAGCCGATCTGGGCGTCCTCGGCGACGTAGATCAGGTCGCAGCCCGAGGCCAGCTCGCTGCCCCCCGCCAGGCAGTAGCCGTGCACCTGCGCGATCACCGGCTTCGCCAGGTCCCAGATGCTCATCCAGCCCTCGGTGACGTGGCGGGGCCACTGCCCGTCGCCGCCGGCGGTGAAGAAGGGAAGCTCGTACCCCTCGTTGCCGCCGCCGAGGTCGTAGCCGGCGGAGAAGGCCTTGCCCGCCCCCCGCACGATGCTGACCCGCACCGAGTCGTCGACATCCGCCTCGCGGAGCGCGGCGAGGATCTCCCCCCGCAGCGGGTTGAACAGGGCGTTGCGCTTCTCGGGCCGGTTGAGGGTGATCCGGCGCACCCCCTCGGCGGGGTCGTCCACCAGGATCCAGCTGTAGGCCATCCCGTCCTCCCTTTTTCCAGAACCTGTTCTACTACAGTGGGCGCTCATGAGGACAGAGATCTGCGACGCGTTCGGGATCGAGTTCCCGATCTTCGCCTTCACCCACTGCCGGGACGTGGCGGCGGCGGTGAGCAGGGCGGGGGGATTGGGGGTGCTCGGGGCGCTCGCCTTCACTCCGGAGCAGCTGGAGATCGAGCTGTCGTGGATCGACGAGCACTGCGGGGGGAAGCCCTACGGCGTCGACGTGGTGATGCCAGTCAAGACCGCCGACCGCGACGCCGGCCTGCACGACACCAGAGACCTCGCCAAGCAGCTGTACTCGATGATCGACCAGGCCCACTGGGACTACGTGGAGAAGATCCTCGCCGATCACGGCGTCCCCCCTCTGCCCGAAGGCGACGAGGGTCCGGGGGACCTCGGCGGCGGGCTGGTGGGGGAGGGGGTGCTCGGCTGGACGGAGGCGAGCGGCACGCCCCTCATCGATGTGGCCCTCGCCCACCCAATCAGCCTCCTGGCCAGCGCCCTCGGGCCGCCGCCGAGGGAAGCGATAGAGCGGGCCCACGCCCAGGGGGTGAAGGTGGCGGCGCTCATCGGGCGGGTCGAGCAGGCGGTCCGCGACGTGCAGCAGGGGGTGGACATCATCATCGCCCAGGGTTACGAGGCGGGCGGCCACACCGGCGAGGTCGCCACCATGGTGCTCGTCCCCGACGTGGTCGACGCCGTGGCGCCGGTTCCTGTGCTCGCCGCCGGCGGCATCGGGACCGGCCGCCAGATGGCCGCCGCCATGGCGCTCGGCGCCCAGGGGGTGTGGACCGGGTCGATCTGGCTCACCGTCACCGAAGCCAACACCGGCGAGATCGCCATGGACAAGCTGCTGCATGCCCGCTCCACCGACACTGTGCGCTCCAGGGCGCTCACCGGAAAACCTGCCCGCCAGCTACGCACTGCGTGGACCGAGGCCTGGGAGGCGCCCGAATCGCCTGGGACCCTGCCCATGCCGCTGCAGTTCATCCTGAACTCCAAGGCGATGCGCCGCATCCAGCGGTCCGGTAACCGGGAGCTGACCGGCATGCCCGTAGGCCAGATCGTGAGCCGCATGAACCAGGTGCGCCCCGCCAAGGACGTCGTCTACGAGATGGTCGAGGAGTACATCGAGACGACGTCGAGGCTTTCGGCGGGCCTGCAGGCCATCCAGGGCTGAACCCAGCCGCTAGGCCGGGACCTCTTCCAGGGGCCCGTTGTCCACGTCGAGGACGAAACCCCTGATGGCGTCCCTGGCGGGCAGGAACGGGCACTCGCGCAGCATCTGCACCGACCGGCGAACGTCGTCGCCGGCGTCGGCGAAGCCCCCTGCGCGCCACGGCGGGCGCCGGCCCGTGTCCCTCTCCACGTCTGCGGCGAACGTGTCGTCGTCGAGGCCCAGCATCCCGCAGTTCGTGTGGTGCACCAGGATCACCTCGGTGGTGCCGAGCAGGCGTTGGGATATGCAGAGCGACCGCACCGTGTCGTCGGTCACCAAACCGCCGGCGTTGCGGATCACGTGGGCGTCGCCGGGGGAGAGGCCGAACAGCGAGTGAACATCGATGCGGGCGTCCATTCAGGCGACCACGGCCACCCCGGTTGACGGTGTGGCAGGCAGCGGGCCGGGCCACGACGCCTCGGCCCGTCGGGCCGCTTCCAAGAGGCGTTCGGACGCGGTCACGCGCTCGCTCTCGGTGACGTGCTGGCTCCTGGTGACGTGCTGGCTCCTGGTGACGTGCTCGCTCTCGGTGACGCGCTCGCTCTCGGTGACGACAGCGCCATAGCGGCGTACATGGCGATCCCCACGGACATGGCTTCCTCGTCTATCACGAAGCGGTTGGAGTGGTTCGGCGCCGGCTGGGCGATCCCGGGGGGGGCGGCGCCGAGGAACGCCATCGCCCCCGGAGTCCGCCGCAGCACGTAGGACCAGTCCTCGGCTCCCATGACCGGCGACGGCATGACGACGGCGCGCTCGCTGCCGACCAGGGCCCCGGCCACGGACATGACCCGCGCGGCCATGGCGTCGTCGTTGACGGTGACGGGATAGCTGTGGGGCTCGAGGTCGAACGAAGCCTCGCAGTGGTGAGCGGCGGCGATGTGCGACGCCACCTCGGCGGCCGCGGCGAGCACCAGGTCCCGGGAGCGGTCCGACACCGCCCGGATCGTGCCGCCGAGGACCACGCGCTCGGGGATCACGTTGGTGGCGGTGCCCCCGTGGATGGTGCTCACAGTCACGACCGCCGGGTCGAAGGCGGGCACCCTCCTCGTGACCATCGACTGCAGGGCGGTGACGATCTCGCAGGCGGCGGGGAGGGGGTCGACGGCGTCGTGGGGCATGGAGGCGTGGCCGCCGCGGCCGGTGACGGTTATGTGGAACTCGTCGGCGGAGGCGAGCATCGGGCCCGGCCGGCACGCCAGCCAGCCGGAGGGGAGCAGCGACGAGATGTGCAGGGCGAAGGCCTGGTCGAAGGGGCCGTGGTCCTCGAGGAGGCCCTCGTCGAGCATCGTCCTGGCGCCGTCGTGGCCCTCCTCGCCGGGCTGGAACATGAACACCACCCGGCCTGGCAGCCGGTCGCGGTGCTCGACCAGCAGGCGGGCCGCCCCGAGGAGCATCGCCACGTGGGCGTCATGGCCGCAGGCGTGCATGCGGCCCTCCACCTTCGACGCGTAGGGCAGGCCGGTGTCCTCGGGCATCTCGAGGGCGTCCATGTCGGCTCGCAGCAGCGTGGACGGGCCGTTGCTGGGGCCCTCGAGCTGGGCGACCACTGAGCTGCAGCGCACGCCCGTCCGGCCCCGCAGGCCTATGGCGTCGAGCTCCTCCAGCACGAGCTGTTGGGTGGCCGGCAGGTCGAGCCCCAGTTCGGGGTTCGAGTGGATGCGCCGGCGGACGTCAACGGCCCCCTCGAGCAGCCGGCCGGCGCCGGAGAGCAGGTCGTGCATCCCCAGGATGTTAGGAC
>DATGKR010000021.1:0-6360 GCA_035294565.1 Acidimicrobiales bacterium
GAGCGAAGGCAGGTTTCGGCCTCGGTCGGTTCGCCCGCGGCCTCGGCGGCTTGCGCCCAAAGGTCCAGCAGGCGCAGCCGGAGCCGCGCCAGGCGTTCCCGGGGGACCGACGCCCACTCTTCGTAGAGGTCCTCGGGCAGAAACTCCCCGCTGTAGAGGCGCAGGGCCTCCCGGGCGGCCTGGCGGGACGCCGCGTCGGCACCGCCGCTGCGCAGGCTGTCCGCCGCGCGGTGGACCTGCGCCTCGAAGTTTGCGCTGTCGAGGAGGACCGCCGGCCCGAGGGCCAGCTTGTCCGCCTCGCGGACCACGACCGGGCCGGCGCAGGCCCGAAGCCGAGCCAGCACGTTGCGCAGCCGGCGCCGGCCTCTTTCGGGCGACACCTCGGGCCAGAGCATTTCAATCGCCTGTTCGACGTGCACGGCCTGGCCGGCGCAAGCCACGACCTTGACCAGGCGGGCGACTTGGGGGGCGAGGCGTACCGGGGTGCCGCCGACAGCGAGCTGGAAACCCCCCAAGGTCTTCAGCGAGATCGTCGGTTCCCCCCCGCCGGGGACGGCGCCCTCCTCCGCGGTCCAAAGGAGCAAGACGCGGGCTTTTTCCACCAGCTCGGGGACGGCCTCCGCCCCCGCGGAGTACGCCGAGTCCGGTCCGACGGTGGGGAGAGCGGGACCGGCCGGCGCCAGGGCGGCAGCCACCCGGGCGTCCCAGCCGACTGGCAGGGCCACGCCCAAGCGGCGTTGGAGGGAGCCCGCCGCTGAGGCGAGCTCGTGGCAGAGCGCGGGGAGCGTCTTGGCGGCGCAGGCGGCCAGGCACAGGAGGGCGAAGGCCACGCTGCGATGGTCGCCGAGCTCGCCGAAGGTGGCGGCGGCCTCCGCGGCCTGCTCTGCCGAGCACCTCTCGTCGCCCAGGTAGTAACTGGCGATCGCCAGGTGCAGGCGGGAAGTGGCGGCACCGTGGCGGTCCCCGAGGGCCAGCTGCAGGCCGAGCGAAGAGCGAGCGAGCTGGGCGGCCTCGACGAGGCGGCCCTCCTCTAGCGCCACCAACGCCTGGTTGGCCACGGCGAGCGCCTCGTCTCCGGGGGAGTCGACGATCCGGGAGGCTTCCGCTGAAGCCCGGAAGAGTTCCCCGGCGACAACCGAATCGCCGGCGAAGAGGTGGGCCAGGCCCAGGTGGTTGCGCAGCCGGGCCGCGTCCAGCTTCGATGCCCGCCCGACGGACAGCGCCAGCGCTTCTTCGAAGGCCTTCTTGGCCGCCTCGTAGTCGCCCTGCCTCCACGCGAGCATCCCCATCCCGTCGAGGAGCCGCTCGCGCAGAAGGGGATCCACGTCGCTGCCCAAGAGGCGGGTCAGCCACAGCCGGCCTTCGGAGAGCCTCCCTCGCAGCTCGAAGAAGCGCCACAGGCCGCGAGCGAGCCTCGCCGCGTCGTTCGTCTTCCCCGACGCCAGGCCGAAGGCCAGCGCGTGGCGCAGGTTGTCCAGGTCGACCTCGATGCGCTCCAGCCAGCCCTCTTGCTCGGCGCTGCTCAGCAGGGCTTCCTCCGTCGGCCCGTACAGCTCGGCGAACCAGGCGAGCTGGGCCCCTTCCAGTAGAGCCAGGCGTCCCTCCGAGCGCATCGTTTCTTGAAGGTGGCGGCGAAGCACGGCGAGGAGCCGGAAGCGCCTGGACTTCCCCTCTCCATGGCTCTGGAGGAGGGAGCGGCCTTCGAGGTCGTCGAGTGCTCGAGCCAGCTCCCCTCGCCGGAGACCCGAAGCAGCGCCGAGCGCGCGGAGCGTCGCCAGGTCGGCGCCAGCGGGACACACCGAGAGGGTTTCGAGGACTCGGCGACTCGCCTCTTCGACCCGCGCGAGGCTCCAGGCGAAAGCCTCGAAGAGAGCGCCCCGCTCGAGCGAGCCGCCCTCTGGCGCCGGGCCGTCGGCGTGCATCCACGCGTCGAGGCGTTCGGCGGCGCCAACAGGTCCACTCGAGGCCACCTCGGCGGCGACCAGCTCCAGGGCCAGTGGCAGGCCGTCGAGGTCCCGGCACAACCGCCCCAGTGCTGCAACCTCGTCGGCCGTGAAGGCCGGCCTGGTGACACCCGGATATGCGAGACCGACCAGAAGTTCGACGGCCGGCGAGGCGCCCACCGCCGCTGGGGGATCGTCCTCGTCGGGCACTGCCAGGGGATCGAGGGCGACCACGTGCTCGCCGGCGACGCCGAGCGCCTCCCGGCTGGTCGCCAGCAGCGTCGGACCGGGGTCCAAGGCGATCAGGGCGCTGACCAGATGCCGGCACCCGTCCAAGAGCTGGTCGCAGCCTTCGAGCACCAGCAGCGCTCCGCGGGCGGTGAGGGCGGCCGCCGCGGCTTCGAGTGGGTCGGATCCCCCCTTGGCTCCCGCTATGTCCGCCACCTTTTCCAGCAGGAGCCGGGAGTCGCCGAGACCCTGCAGCTCCACGCGCAGGACACCGCCGGGGAACGCCGGGGCCAGCACCCTGGCCGCCTCGGCGGCCAGGCGGCTCTTGCCCACCCCGGGTGGTCCGGTGAGTGTCACCAGGCGGGCATGGCCGACCGTCCGGCTGAGCATTGCCAGCTCCGCTGAGCGGCCCACCCAAGGGGGGCTAGCTCCGACTTCGAGCTCAGTGGACAAGGTGTAGCTGCCTTTGACCAGCGGTTCTCGCTGCTGCGCCGGCGCAAGCAGAACCTGCCGCTTCAGATGCGTCCATTTTTGTTCATCTGAGGCACCCTCTTCGCCGGAGAGCCTACACGGATGCGCGTCGGATGCGCCCCGGGGCGAAGCTCTGCGGCGTGGGCGCGTCGATCTCGGTGGTTCTGCACCTGGCTGAGTCGGCCCTCGAAGAGGGCCGTCTCGCCGGCGAGGTCGAGATCGTAGAAACCTCGGCGCGAGGTGTGGTCGGCGACACGAACGAACTGGTCGCTTTCGTCCAGCAGCATCGGCCTCAGCCGCCAACCCGATGGCAGGGCCGGCAGTGATCGAGATGGGCATCTGACAAGGAGACGAGATGGCACAGCCGTGTTCGAATAGGTATCGGCGTCAGCGCCGGCACAGCAAGTTTGGCGGTCCGAGAAGCGCCCATCTCGGTGCCCTCATCCTGATCGCGGCCGGGCTGTCGCCGCTACTTGGAGGGTCGCCCGCGTCGGCCGAGACCGCCACCGCGGCCAGCGCCAGCTGCGTGCCGGCCGGATCGACCGGCCTCACGGCTGCAATGGTGCAAACCACCAACCTCTCGGGCGCGACCGTGGACGCGAGCGGTTGTGACATCGGCATCTACGTGCCTCCTGGCACTTCGGGCATCACGATCACCGGGGTGACCGTGACCGGTGCGAACGACCACGGCATCTTCGTCCAGGACGCGTCCGACATAACGATCTCGAACTCGACCATAGAGAACAACGGTGTGGCGCCGACGCCCGGGATCAACGAGAACAAGGCTGTCGAGCTCGTGGGCACCTCTGGTTCGACGGTGAGCGGCAACACCGTCACCGGCAACGTGGCGGACGGGGGGATCGGCATCGCCGACGACGGCCCGCAACTGGACCCGGCCGCGCCGAAGCCGTCTGCCTCGGCGCTGTTCGCCTCGAGCGACGACACCGTCGAGAACAACCAGATATCGAACAACTACAAGGGGTGCGGGATCGTCCTGGCCTCCTATGTCCCTGGAGCAGGAGTCAGGACGATAACCGCGGCGTCCAACACGATCACCGGGACCCCAGGTCAGTTCGGCCCCCATGGGCCGGTGATCGGCCAGATCGTGGTTGCCACCGACGCGCCAGCCACCACGGTGAGCGGCATCACGATCTCTGGTAACACCGTGAGCGGAAGCTTCCTGGCTGGCATAACGCTGCACGCCAACGCCCCACGGGACTCGATCAGCGGGACGGATATCGAGAACAACACCCTCACGGCCAACAACTGGGGGGACGCCAACGGCGCCCCGCAGACCGACGCCATCGCGCTCGAGGTCAATCCCATTCCCCCGCCGGTCACCCCGGTGCTGTCAGGGACCACCATCAGCGGCAACACCATAACTGGGCAGTACGTGGGGGTCTGGCAGAGCTGGCAGGTGAGCGGCACCGTGGTGTCGGCCAACAGCTT
This sequence comes from Acidimicrobiales bacterium, assembly GCA_035294565.1. Classification (GTDB taxonomy): domain Bacteria; phylum Actinomycetota; class Acidimicrobiia; order Acidimicrobiales; family Palsa-688; genus DATGKR01. Next base: position 4,092 of record DATGKR010000021.1, read on the forward strand.
CTCTGGTGAACGCCTGCTCTACACCCAGCCGGCGCCCGGTGGTGGCTACTGGGAGGCTGCTGGTGACGGCGGGGTGTTCAGCTTCGGTGACGCCGGCTTCTACGGCTCGATGGGCGGCCAGCACCTCGCCGCCCCCGTCGTGGGCATCTCCCAGACGCGTGACCAAGGCGGCTACATCCTCGTCGCCAGCGACGGTGAGGTCTTCACCTTCGGGGACGCCACCTCCTACGGCTCCCTGCGCGGCAAAACCCTCGCCGCCCCCGTGGTGGGAGCGTCGATCACCCCAGTCGTCTCTGGTCCACCGGGCACGCCGGGAACAAACGGCCTGGGCTACTGGCTGGTGGCGGCGGACGGCGGGGTGTTCAGCTTCGGTGACGCCGGCTTCCATGGTTCGATGGGCGGTCAGCACCTCGACGCCCCGGTGGTCGGCATCGCCCCCACCCCCGACGGCAAGGGCTACTGGCTCTACGCCAAGGACGGCGGGGTGTTCAGCTTCGGTGACGCCCACTTTTACGGTTCGATGGGCGGCCACCGGCTGAACGCGCCGGTAGTCGCGGGAACCGCGACGGGATCGAACGGGGTTTCCGCATGACGCCGACGGTGGACCCCGGCACGGCGTCTCTTTCCGGTTCGCCGACCGGGAGCGCTGAAATGCCGGAGCGCTCCGTGGCTCCAGCCGGCCCGAGGACCAGTGAGCCCCCGGTGGCGCCAGCGCTGCCACCCTTCCAAATCGTTCCGGTTCGCGGCCTGCCGATCGTGGCGGTCGTCCTCGCCGGCCTCGTCGCCACCGTAGCCACCAACCGGCTGTGGGCCATCGACTTCTTCCACGTGGTCGGCGGGGCGATGTGGACCGCGCTCGACCTGTTCCTAGGTTTCGTGCTCGGCCCGATCCTCGGACGTCTGTCCATTCCGGCCCGCGCGGAGCTGGTTCGGCGCCTGATGCCCAAGATGGTGCTCATAATGCCGACCCTGGTGGTCTGCACGCTGGCCGCCGGGTGGCAGTTGGCCCGCCACCTCGGCTACATAGAGGCGAGCTACTCCCATCACAGCTGGGTGGTGGCGTCGTTCATCGTGGTAGCGGTCATGGCGGTGGTAGCGCTGGGCGTCCTCGAGCCGGCCAACATCGCCGTGCTCTTCGAGCTGAAGAAGCCTCGACCCCGCGGGGTCGTCATAGAGCGGCTCATGCGGCGCTTCATCTTCACGGCGGGTATCACCGGTGCGATGCAGGTCGCCACCCTCGTGATCATGACCAGGCTGGCCACCACATGAGCACCGAGACCGCCCCGCCGGCCTCGCCAGGGCACCCGCAGGCATCCGAAGAAGACGGGGAGCTGCCGGAAGCCCTCCGGCGGCGGATGCCGCCAGTGGTCGAGCTCGCTGTCGTCTCGGTGGCGCTCATGCTCTCCGGCGGTGTCTACCTGGCGGCGCACCTGCCGAAGCCGCCCCCCCTCGCACCCGCCTTGGGGCTCCTCGCCGCCGGAGGAGCCTGCACGCTCGTCGCCCTTGTCCTCTTGAGCAGGATCCGCCGCTTCGACTGGGGCAGGTTCTTCCTGGTGGCGGGCTGGGCCCTGGCGGCCTACGTGGTGATAGCGGCATTGCTGGCTTTCGTCTTCGTCTACGACCACACCCGAGGTGCGACACTCGGGGTGCTCATCTCCACCCTCGTCGTCTTTGCCCTCGACGTGCCGCTGGCGATCGCCTACACGGTGGCCAGGTACACAGGGGAACCAGCAGCGGACTGACAGAACCCTGGACGAGAAGCCTTCGGTACCGGGTCGACACGGCGAAGGCCCTTTCGACGTTGGCGTACTGCACAGTGGCCGGCCGGGGATGGGGTTAATGGCCTAGGGGGTATCCACTTGACCGACGCTGTCCAGGTCAGGCGGCTCTCCACGGTCGGTTCGCTGGAGGCCGGTCGAGGGTAGGCGGATGACCCCAACCGGCCCGTCCGGCTGGCGGGTGGGCCTTGGGCTCGGGATCGACGATGAGATCGTGGTATCGGACGGGCTCGTGGCCGACTGCGAGCTCGAGAACGCGGTGGAAAACGAGCCCGCGGCTGGGTGAGGTCCGGCGACAGAAGCGGAACACGAACTCGTCGAGGTAGGCCTGTAGGTGTGCCTCGTCCACCGATCCCTGGTGGGTGCCAAGCAGCCAGCGTTTGACCAAAGAGGCGATCCGGTGGACTGCGGGGAGCAGCTGGCCGGGGTTCTCACCCCGCAGGCGTGCGGCTCGCTGGCTGTAGCGCTCGCGGCTGTAGCCGAGCGCCTCG
>DATGKR010000022.1:0-14235 GCA_035294565.1 Acidimicrobiales bacterium
CGGCGCGGCGCGGCACACGCTGGAGACCGGTCGGCGTCTGTCGTCCAACAAGAAGGTGGCGCGAGCGGCGCTGTCGGGGGAGCTGTCCCCGTCTCAGGCGTCGCTGGTCGCCAACGGTGCGGAAGCCGCCCCGGACAAGACGGACGAACTCCTGGAGAAGGCAAAGTCCTCGTCGCTGTCCGAGCTCGCCGACGAGGTGGCTCGCACCAAGGCGGCCGCCTCGGACCCCGAAGAGCGCCGGGCTGCGGTTCACGCCAGCCGCAAATTGCGCGCCTGGACGGACCCGGAAGGGGTCTGGCACCTCTTCGCCGAGGGCCTGCCCGACGACGGTGCCCGCCTGCACACCGTGATCGGTGAGATCCGCCGGGCGTTGATCGCCGCCAGACGACAGAGGGGTATCACCGGCGAGACGTTCCAGGCGCTCGACTACGACAGCCTCCTCACCCTCATACGGGTCGCGCTCGGCACCGAAGCCGAGCTCAGCTTGGCCGACCTCTATCATCGGGGTCTCTTCCCGGGTCTCGACGACATTGTCTGCGACGTCGACGCTTCTCCGAGCAGCCACGACCCGATGCCGGAAGGGCCTTCAGCGGCGGTGCCGCGCACATCGACCGGTTCGGACCCAGCCGCTCCTGGCGCGTCGCCTCCCGACGCCGCTTCTGCGAGCGTCGCCTCGCATTCGGACGACTCGCCACGCCCGGGGACTCTCCCGAGCCCCGTATCGGGGCTGACGTCGCTCTTCGAGCAGCCCGACGGCTTTCCCGCAGAGCCTCGGGACCCCTCCGAAGGGGCTCGACCCGATCCGGCTTCGGGCCTGCGAAGCACCGATGGTGCCCCGGCGTCGACGCTGGGCGGAGCCGGCAGCCCGGCTCCGGCGTCGACCCGTCCCGGTAGCGGTGGAAACCGCCCTCCGAAGCGCCGGCGTTCCAGGCCTCTCAGCGCACAGATCCAAGTTCGCGTGGACCTGGACACCTTGATGCGGGGTGTGGCCGTGGAAGGCGAGCTGTGCGAGATCGTCGGATACGGCCCGGTCCCCGTGTCGGTCGTGGAAGACCTGGTCGCCAACGATGCGACGTTCATCGTCGCGATCCTCACCAAGGCGCAGCGGGTCGCCGGCGTCGCCCACTTCGGGCGGGCGCCGAACGCCTACCAGGACAGCGCCTTGAGCTTCATCTACCCTAGATGTGCCGTCGCCGGCTGCAACAACCGGGTGTTTCTCCAGCGCGACCACCGCGAGGATTGGGCTCGCACGCACGTGACCGTGTTCGACTGGATGGATCGGTTGTGCACCCATCATCACCGCCTGAAGACCACGCAGGGCTGGGCGCTAGTAGCCGGGCGAGGCAAGAGGGCGTTCGTGCCGCCGACCGACCCCCGCCATCCGCGCCATCGGCCGCCGGAACGTCCGTCGTGCAACTCCGAAGGGGTCATCCCGGGCCTCTCCCCTCCCTTGGCGGGCACAGGATGAGCGCGAGCGGGCCTCCGGGCCGCTACTGGACGATCAGGATCGGCCTGCCGGGCCAGAAGCAGGATCGGGCCGCCGCGCCGGTGAGCGGGCTTGCCGCGGTCCCCCTTCTGCCGCTAACCCTTGCGCCCGTCCGACATCGGCGCCCGACGGTACGGGTCGGGGCGATACCAGCAGCGTCGAGGCTGGCCTCGCTCGCCGGTCGGTTCCGGTCGCCGTCGGGACGGTGCGGGCCGGTCAAAGTCGGAGTGCTGTGGCTCTAGCCGGGCGTGTCGCCAAGCAGTTGTTTCTGCACCTTGCCCATCGGGTTGCGGGGCAGTTCGTCCACCAGCACCACCCGGCGCGGCCGCTTGTGGACCGAAAGGGTGCCGGCGACGAAGTCGGTCAGCTCGCCGGCCCCCACGCCCGCAGCGACCACGTAGGCCACGACGACCTGGCCGAGGTCGTCGTCGGGCGCCCCGACGACGGCCGCCTCGCGGACGGCCGGGTGGGCGAGCAGTGCCGCTTCCACCTCGCCGGCGCCGATCCGGTAGCCGCCCGACTTGATGAGATCGGTCGAGCGTCGACCGACGATGCGGTGCCAGCCAGAGCCGTCTATCTCGGCCATGTCGCCGGTTCGAATCCAGCCGTCGGGGGTGGTGAGCGACGCCGTGGCCTCAGGGAGGTTCAGGTAGCCAGACATCGCCGTCGGCGTGCGCACCTCCAGGTCACCGATGCCGTCGGCGACGTCGGCGAGGCGGGTGGACACGCCGGGGAGCGGAGTCCCGACCCAGCCCGCCCGGCGCTCACCAGACGCCCGACCGCTGACGGTTATCAACGTCTCGGTCATGCCGTAGCGCTCGATGGGCCCCTGCCCGGTGAGGGACTCGAGCTTGTCGAACACGGGGACCGGCAGGCCGGCGCTGCCAGAGACCAGCAGGCGGGCAGATCTAAGCGCCGCGGCCGACTGGGCGTCGTCGGCGACGCGGGTCCACACGGTCGGCACCCCGAAGTAGAGAGTGCCGCCCGCCGCGGCGTAGGCGGCCGGTGTCGGCCGCCCCGTGTGCACCAGGGGGCTGCCGACGCGCAGGGGCCCGAGCACCCCGAGGATGAGCCCGTGGACATGGAAAAGGGGCAGTCCGTGGACCAGCACGTCATCCGGGGTCCACCCCCATGCGCCGGCGAGCAGGTCGAGATCCGTGGCTATGGCCGCCGCGCTCAGCATCACCCCCTTGGGAAGGCCGGTGGTGCCGCTGGTGTAGACGATCATCGCCACCCGGTTCGGGTCGAGCGGGCGCGGGCTGAAGGAGGCCCCGCGCGGCGGCTGCGGAGGGGGTGGCGGCTCGGCTCCGCTGTCGCGCAGGATGTGCTGGCGTTCCAGAGGGCCTGCGTCGGGCGGCACCGGCACGACGGTCACCCCGGCCATCAGGGCGCCGACCATGGTCGCCACCGTTTCGAGAGTTGGGCTGGCCTCCACCGCTATGACCCGCATCCCGTCCACCGATGAGGCGACGGCCTCGGCCCAGGCGGCGAGCTCCCCGAACGTCCATGTTCGGCCGCTCACGGTGACGGTGGAGTCGGGCCGGTCGGCGAGGGCAGGCAGGAGGTCCATCGCCCACTAGTTTGGCGTCATGCCCACCTTTGACATCGTGTCCCAGGTTGACATGCAAGAGGTCCGCAACGCCGTCGACCAGGCGCAGCGGGAGATCGCCACGCGTTTCGACTTCAAGGGGACCGACTCGTCGGTCGAGCTGGCGGGCATGGAGCTGCGGCTGCGCTCCTCGACCGAGGACCGGCTGAAGGCGGTGGTGCAGGTGCTGGAGGAGAAGCTGGTGAAGAGGAAGGTGTCGTTGAAGGCGCTCGAGCACGGCCGACCCGAGGAGGCCGCCAAAGGGACGGTCCGCCAGACGATCACCCTGAAGGCCGGCATCGGCCCGGACAACGCCAAGGCGATCAACCGTTGGATCAAGGAAAACGCCCCGAAAGGGGTGTCCTCCCAGACCCAGGGGGACCAGGTGCGCGTGTCGGGCAAGAAGAGAGACGACCTGCAGGCCGTGATCTCCGGCCTGAAGGGCCAGGACTTCGGCCTGCCCCTGCAGTTCGAGAACTTCCGGGAATGATCGCCGCCTTCTCCATCACCCCTTTGGGGGCGGGCGGGTCGGTCGGCGCGGTTGTCGCCGAGTGCGTCCGCCTGGTCCGGGAGAGCGGCCTGCCCAACGAGACCAACGCCATGTTCACCAACGTCGAGGGCGACTGGGGGGAGGTGATGGCGTTGCTCAAGGCCTGCGTGGACAAGGCAGCCGAGGCGGCGCCACGGGTGTCGGTGGTCGTCAAGATGGACGTCGTGCGCGACGATCCGGGTGGCCGGATGCGGGCGAAGGTCGACAGCGTGGAGCGACGGCTGGCCGGCGACGAACGCACCCGGTAGTGGGAGGCAGGGGTCGGGGGAAAACGGCCCTGGTGAAAGGGCTCGGGGGGCGCGGCGGCTAGCCGGAAGCTTGGGACAGGGCGGCGACGACGCCGGCGGGCACCGGTGCCACCCGGCAGGTGAGGTACAGGCCGCCGGCGGTCTGCCGACCGCTAAAGGAGCAGTCGGGGATCACCGGCGCGCGGGCCAGGTCGACCGTGTAGCGGGCGAGTCCGCCCGAATAGAGGACCAGGGCGTTGCCCTTCGCGGCGAGCTGGTAGTTGGATCCGCCGCCGGCCGCCAGGACGTCCGCCGGGTTGACGAGCACCGAGAGGGTGGCGGAGCCGACGCTGGTCACGACTAGCCGGTGGGACTGGAGCAGCTCCCGGCGTTCAAGGCGGACGTCGTGGGCGTCCACGGTCACCTGGTCGAGGACGATCGGGCCTACCGGCACGTGGTCGGCGACCACGTCCACCGCCGGGAGTCGGCCGTCGACGGCGACATCCCAGAGGAAGGGCAGCGACCCGATGGTGACGCTGGCGCTGCGGGCGCCGGTCACGGATCGGACCCTGGAGGCCAGCGCCGACTCGGTCGCCGCCCGGGCGTACAGGTCGACGGCCACCGCAGCAGCCGCCAGGAGGACGACGAGGGTCAGCAAGACATAGGGCCAGCGGCGGCGGCGCCGGCGGGAGTAGACCGCCCGGGAGGAAGGCACTGGCGTCAGGCGCCCGAAGGCACGGGGCGGGGATCGGGCGCGGGCGTCACGGGATCACGGGCGGGATTGGTGGGAGCGGAACCAGGGCCAGGGTGGGAGCGTGGCCAAGACCAGGGTGGGAGCGGGACCAGGGCCGGGGACGGGAGCGGGCCACGGTGGGGGGAGAGCGGCGGGCGGGAGCGGGCCGGAGTAAGGGGAGAGCGATGGGAGCGAGCCGGGGTGGGGGGAAAGCAGCAGGAACGGGAGGGCCGTGGGAGCGGGACCGGGCGGGGGGACTGTGGGGAGGGGACGGGGGCTAGCGGGCCCACTCGCGGGACCTCAACCGGGCGATGCGGTCAGGGGTAGGCGGGTGGTCGGAGAACAGGCCTTTCATGGACACGTTCATCCCCGCAAGGGGGTTGACGATGTACATGGGGGCCATCTCCCGCCGCACGTAGGGCATCGGCACCCGCCGGGCGGTGGCGTCGATCTTCGCCAAAGCCCTCGCCAGCGGCTCGCCGTCGCCGATCAGCCGGGCTCCCGAGCGGTCCGCCTCGTACTCGCGGCTTCGCGACAACGCCAGCTGGAGCAGCATGGCGGCCAGCGGGGCGAGGATGATCAAGGCCAGGAGCTCGAAGATGTTCTCGCCTTCGCCGTCGCGGCCGCCTCCGAAGAACAGGCTGCCCCAGGCGGCGAAGCGGGCTAGCAGGGTGATCGCCATGGCGACCGTCGCCGCCACCGACGAGATCAGGATGTCCCGGTTGCCGACGTGGGAAAGCTCGTGGGCGAGCACGCCGCGCAGCTCGTCCCAGTCGAGGACCTGCAGGATGCCCTGGGTGACGGCGACCGCCGCGTGCTCGGGGTTGCGGCCCGTCGCGAAGGCGTTGGGCTGCATGTCGGGCGTGACGTAGAGCCGCGGCATCGGCAGGCCGGCGCGCCTGGTCAGGTCGCGGACAACGGCGTAGTACTCCGGCATCTGCGCCTCGCTCACGGGAACGGCGCGCGCCGCCCGGATGGCGATCGTGTCGGAGAACCAGTAGGAGCCCCCGGTGAACAGCAGCCCTATGGCGAGCCCGATGAAGATCCCGGTGCTGCCCCAGATCGACCCCACGCCAACACAAAGGGCGGCCAGCAGCGTCAGAATGAAGGTGGTCTTCAGCTGGTTTCGGTCCACACATACATGGTGCCCCATACTCCTGAGAATTGGCGAAGATACGCCGCCGCGTGTATCGCCGCCGCCCTCCTGGCCGCAGGCTGCGGGGGGCCCGCCGGCGCCAGGAAGGCCGCGCCGCCAAGCAAGGCCGGCGCACCCCCGAGCAAGGCCGGCGCACCCCCGACCAAGAACGGCGCGCCGCCGACCGGCGCCGCCGCGGCGGCGACCATGTCCGCCCCCCAGATGTGCAACGACCTGTCGGACCTGCACAACCTCTTCGCCCAGGTCGGCTTCGACACCACCCTGGCGGCGGTCAAGCGGGACTTCGGCAACCTGGTGGCCACAGCCAGGAAGGACCTGTCGGTGCAACCCCCCAAAGCGGTCGCCGCCCCCGTCGAGCGCCTCGTCGTCGACCTGACCGCCGTCTACCAGTGGGTCCAGACCACCGCCACCCAGAAGGACCTCAACGACAACACCATGCCCCCTGCGGTCAAGACCCACTTCGACGACGTCGGCACCCAGTACAAACAAATAGACAGCTGGTCTGCCAAGAACTGCCGCTAGCCGTCCGGGCTGGGCTCAGCGGACCACGACCGCCTCCACCAGGGAAGGTCCAGGTTCGGACAAAGCACGGCCCAGCTGGTCGACCAGCTCCTCTGCGGTGGTGGCCCGGCTGGCGGGCACCCCCATCCCCCGGGCCAGGCTCACGAAGTCAATGTCGGGCCCGGACAGGTCCAGCATCCGCCGGGCACGCGGGCCGCCGGCGCCGGCGCCGACCCTTTGCAGCTCCATGTTCAAGATGGCGTAGCTGTGGTTGGCCAGCACGACCGTCGTCACGTCGAGGCCCTCGCGGGCCATCGTCCAAAGAGCCTGGACCGTGTACATGGCCGAGCCGTCCGCTTCGAGCGCCAGCACCCGCCGCCCGGGGCTGGCGACCGCCGCGCCTGCGGCCAGGGGCATCCCGATCCCGATCGAACCGCCCGTCAAGGTCATCCAGTCGTGGGGCGGCGCGCCGGCGGTCGCCGCGGCGACGAAGAGGCCCGACGTGTTGGACTCGTCGGCGACAACAGCTTCCTCCGGCAGCAGCAGCCCGACCGCGTCGGCCAGCGCCGAGGCGGTGAGAGGCCCCGACGGCGGGTCGGGCCGCTCGCTGGGAGGCAGCCGGGGGGCGACCGTGGGCACGAGGGAGGCGAGCGCCTCCACGGCGGCGGCGACGTCCTCGGCCGGCCCGCACAGAGGGTGCACCCGGCAGCCGTCGGGAACGAGGTCGCTCGGCTTGCCGGGGTAGGCGAAGAACGACACCGGAGACTTGGCGTCCACCAGCACCAGGTGGGCGAGCCCTTCCAGCTGGGCGGCGGCCATCTCCCCCAGGTAGGCGAGCCGCTCGGGGGCGACCACGCCGGCGCCGCGCCGGATGCGCGCGGGGAACGTCTCGCAGAGGAGCCTGGCTCCCGTTCCCGCGGCGATCGCCCCCAGCCGGTCGAGGAGCGCCGCCGTGCACGCCCTGCCGCCGACGAGCAGGCCTGCGGGACGGCCGCTCTCGAGCGCCGCCGCGGCGGACTCCACGGCGCTCTCAGAGGGAGGCGGGGGCGGCCGGAGGGCGGGCGCCCCGGCGGGCGACGCCCCCTCCGACCAGGAGACGTCGGCGGGGAGGATCAGCGTCGCGACCTGGCCGGGCGGCCCCCAAGCGGCGGCCAGGGCGTCCGCCGCGTCGGCGGGGAGCTCCGAGGTCTTCAGCGGCCGGCGGATCCACCCCGAGACGCCGGCGGCTATCGAGTCGATGTCCGACTCGAGGGGGGCGTCGAGCGGCTTGTGGTAGGTGGCGTGGTCGCCGACCACGTTGAGGACCGGGGTGCGGGCGCGGCGGGCGTTGTGGAGGTTGGCGAGCCCGTTGCCGAGGCCCGGCCCGAGGTGCAGGAGCACCGCTGCCGGCCTGCCCGCCATGCGGGCGTAGCCGTCGGCGGCGCCGGTCGCCACCCCCTCGAAGAGGGCGAGGACGCTGCGCATCTCCGGGACGTCGTCGAGGGCGGCGACGAAGTGCATCTCGGAGGTGCCCGGGTTCATGAAGCAGGTGTCGACCCCGCCGGCGACGAGGGTGCGGAGGAGGGCCTGGGCTCCGTTCATGGCCAAGTCGTTGTTTTCATTGGTCGAAGATCGCTCCCGGGTTGAGGACGTTGTTGGGGTCGAAGGCGGCCTTGATCCGCCGCCACAGCGCAACCTTGGCGGGGTCCTCCAGTTCGGCGAGGTACCCCTTTTTCCCGAATCCGATCCCATGCTCGCCGGATATGGCGCCGCCGCGGCGGAGCCCAGCGGTGAGGATGGCCTTCGTCACCTCCTTGCGGAGGGCCGGGTCGGGCTGGAAGACGGACAGGTGCACGTTGCCGTCGCCTGCGTGGCCGCAGCCCGACACCCACGAACCGGTGGCCCCCGCCGCCGCCGACACCTCCTCCATGAAGGCGGCGATCTCGGCCCGGGGGACGACGACGTCGAGGATGTCGTGGGCGCCGGCCGCCTTGGCCACCCAGAAAGCCCGCTCGCGCGCCGAGATCAGGTCGGCGCCGGCGGTGGGCGGCAGGACGTACACGTCGAGGGCGCCGAGGTCGGACAGCAGGACGGCGGCGGTCTCGGTGTCCTCGGCGAGGCGGTCCTCCCGGGCGGACTCGAGGACCACGACCAGGTAGGCGAGGGTCCGCTCCTTGACGTGGTCGGGGACGCCGAGCTCGAGGCCGCCATGCTGTGTTATGGCAGCCATGGTGACGGTATCAATGTACTCGACGATCAGCGGGCCGACGCCGCTGGCGACGATGCGCGGCACCGCCGAGGTGGCGTCGGGCAGGGTCGCGTAGGCGGCGAGGACCGTGGAGGTGTGGGCGGCGCGGGGGTAGAGCCTGAGGACCGCCTCGGTGACCAGGGCGAGGGTGCCCTCCGAGCCGACGATCAGCTGGGTCAGGTCGTAGCCGGCGGTGGACTTGACGAACTTGCCCCCCGCCCGGACGAGCTCGCCGGTGCCGAGGACGGCCTCGACGCCGAGGACCTGGTGGCGGGTGACCCCGTATTTGACAGCTCTCATGCCACCCGCGTTGGTCGCGACGTTGCCGCCGAGGCTGGCGCTCTGCTCGCCGGGGAAGACCGGGTAGACCAGGCCGTGGCCTGCGGTGGCGGCGTCGAGCTGGTCTAGGGTGACGCCGGGCTGCACGACTGCGACGTGGTTGTCGGTGTCGATCTCGAGGATCGTGGCCATGCGCTCGAAGGACACGACCACCCCACCGTCCCGGGGGATGCAGGCCCCGGCGAGGCCGGTGCCCGACCCGCGGGCGGTCAGCGGGGTGGCGCTGCGGTTGGCCAGCTCCACGACGGCCTGCACCTCGGCCGGAGTGGACGGCCACACGACGGCCAGCGGGCGGCCGGGAGCCAACCCCAGCGCCTCGTCGTGGCCGTAGTCGTCCTTGGGATCGCCGTCGACGGCGGCCGGGCCGACGATGGCGGCGAGCTGGTCGACGAGGGTGTCAGTCGTAATACCCAGAGTGTATGTAGACGGTGGGGACACCTTCTTCGTGGAACATGGCGACGTTGCGTCGGTCGTCCTCGAAGGACAGGACCGGCTCGAACCCGGCCTGGCGCAGCTCGCGCACCGAGCGGCGCTTGAACTCTCGGGCCGCCCCGTAGTCGCCGCGGTCGCGCATGACGAGCAGGTCCCAGCGCAGCCCGTAGCGGGCCAGCCAGGCGAGGGTCTGGGGCTGCACCCAGGAGGGCCGGGCGGTGAGCAGGACGACGACCAGCGCGGGGTCCAGCAGCTCGAGGAGCCGGGCGACCTCCTCGATCAGGGGATCGTCGCCGCAGGAGGCGAAGAAGGCGTCCCAGTCGCGCCAGGGCCCCTCCAGGTAGTGCTGGCGGCTGGCGGCGTCGGAGAGAACGCCATCCAGGTCGAACACGACCGCCCTCCCGGGGCGGACCGGGCCGTCGCGCCAGCGCCAGTTTCCGTACATGGGGTACGTCAGGGTACGGCCCACAAGACGACCCGCAGCCCCCCGGGGGCTGGGCACGGCCCCTCCGACGGCGACCTCACCCGGCTCAGCTGCTCCAACGGCAGGTCCGGGCCCCACTCGTCGATGACCGCCACCGTGCCCGACTCGACCGAGCCCAGCAGGCGAGCCAGCCACCGGCACGCCTCGGAGGGGGCCGTCTGGGGGCCGGCCCGGCGTGGAAGGCCGGGGTCGGCGGGCGATGGGACCGAGACCCGGTCGCCGCCGGCGGTGATGCGCTCCTCGTACCACCGGCCGGCGCGCCACTCGAAGCGGTCGGCGGGGAGCCGGCTGAGGAACTGCACGGCGACTACCGCCGCCGGCACCCCTCCCGGCAGGGCCCCCGGCGCCGGCAAGCCGGCCAGGAAGGTGGTCAGAGGACCGACCCCAGTGGCGGGGGGTGCGGGGTCGTCGGGGTCCCTCTCGTCGATCTCCATCCCGGCTGGACCGGCGGGCGGGAACAGGAAGGCGGGATCCTCCAGCGCCAGGCCCGGCTGGGGACACCCCCCGAAGGGGTGCACCATGACGTAGCGCAGCGCCGGGGCGCAGGCGGGGGCCTGGTGGAGAAACCCGGCGGCCAGAGGGCCCAGATCCCCCGACACGGCCACCACCACGTAGGGGTCGGGCCTCCCCGAGCCCTCCCACCAGGCGTCGACGGCCCCGGCCAGCCACGCTGCCAGCTCCGGCGCCGGCTGGGGCAGCGGGGCGGGCTGCAGCTCCGAGAAGCGCAGCGGCCCGTGGCGGCGGGCGCGCCGCTCCCAGCCTGGTGGGGCGTCGGCGGGCAAGCGGTCCACCCCGACAGCTTCCCACCTGCGGCCGTGGTGCCGGGAGGCTCGCCGCGTGGCGCCACCGCGGCCTGGCCAAGATGCGCCGGCGACCGGGGCCTTGCCGCGAGGCACCATCGGCGGGCTGGCAAGATGTGCGGATGCCCCCCGCCGGCGGACCGGGCCTTCCCCGGCCGCGTACCCGTCCCAGCCAGGCGGACTTCCGCCGGCGCCGCTTCGCCGTCTTCTCGGCGTTCGCCCTGGTGCTGGCGGTGGTCGTATACGCCGCGTCGGGCAGCGGAGGGGGCAAAGGGCACGCCGGCACCCGGACAGAGGCGACGCGGAAGGCGCCAGAGCACCTGGTGTTGTCCGACGCATCCTGGCAGCTGCCCGCCCCGACGTCGCGGGCCGTCGCCCTGGCCGCCGACGGCAGCATCGACCTCTTCGGCGGGCTCATCTCCAACGGCTCCCAGAGCAGCGCCGCGGTCACCCGGATCGACCCGGCGACCGGCTCCGCCGAGCAGGTGGCGACGCTCCCCGACCCCGTCCACGACGCCGGCGGGGCGGCGATCGGCAGCCGCTACTTCGTCTTCGGAGGAGGCGCTTCGAGCGTCTACCCCTACGTGCAGTCCTACAGCCCCGACGTCGCCGCCGGCGCACCGTCGACGTCGGTTCCCGCCCAGCTGCCGGCGCCGCGCGCCGACCTCGGCGCCGCCGCCGCCCCCGACGGGACCGTCTACGTGGCCGGCGGCTACGACGGGAGCAGCCTCTCGCCGGCGGTGCTGGCCACTCGGGACGGCACCAGCTTCCGCACCGTCGCCGACCTCCCCGTGCCGGTGCGCTACGCGGCGGTGACGGTCGCCGGCGGCTACCTACTGGTCGTGGGCGGCCAGACCGGCGACGCCGCCGACGGCACCTATTACATACAGGCCGTCGACCTGAAGACTGGGAGAGCCTCCATCGCCGGGCAGCTGCCCGCGCCGCTCACCGGGGCGTCGGCGGCCGAGCTCGGGGGCAGCGTCTACGTTTTCGGCGGGCGCTCGGCGGGCCACGTCGTCGACAGCGTCTACAAGCTCACGCTCACCGCCGGCGGGCGCTGGACCGCCACAGCCGACGGCGCCCTGCCCATACCGATGGCCTACATGGCCGAGGTGACGCTCGGCCAGACCGCCTACCTCCTCGGGGGGGAAGGGCAGCTCGGCCTGCCCCAGCGGACGGTGATGGTGGCCCGCCTCACCAGCGCGCCCGCCGCGGCCGCGTCGGCCGCCGCCCCCTTCCAGGGCGACCTGCTCATAGCCGACCGGGGGAACGACCGCCTGCTCCTGGTCAATGCCGACAAGCAGCTCCTCTGGTCCTTCCCGTCGGCCGCGCACCCAGCCCCGGCGGAGGGCTTCTACTTCCCCGACGACGCCTTTTTCATCAGACATGGCACCGCGATCATCACCAACCAGGAGAACCAGGACACGATCGAGGAGATCGCCTACCCCTCCGGTCGGCTGATCGCCAGCTACGGGCACCCCAACGTGCCGGGCTCCGCCCCGGGGTACCTCGACCAGCCCGACGACGCCTACATGCTCGACAACGGCATGGTCACCGTGGCCGACGCCAAGAACTGCCGCATCCTCTTCCTCAACCCGAACTTCACCTACCACTCGGTCATCGGGGACACGGGGCGCTGCCAGCACGACATACCCAACGACGTCGCCTACCCCAACGGAGACACGCCCCTCGCCGACGGCAACTTCCTCGTGTCGGAGATCATCGGCTCCTGGGTGGACGAGGTGACCATGTCCGGCCAGGTGATCTGGAGCGTCCAGCTGCCCATCGCCTACCCCTCCGACCCCCAGCAGATCGGCCCCGACGTGTACCTCATCGCCGACTACTCGAACCCCGGGCAGCTGCTCGAGTTCACCCGCTCGGGGCGGATCGTCTGGCGCTACGACGTCACCTCGGGGGAGGGCATGCTCGACCATCCGAGCCTCGCCGAGAGGCTCCCCAACGGCCTCATCTGCGTCAACGACGACTACCGCGACCGGGTGGTGATCATCGACCCGGCGACCTCGCGCATCGTGTGGCAGTACGGCGCCACCGACACCCCCGGCACGGCGCCCGGCCTGCTCAACACCCCCGACGGGTTCGACCTGCTGCTCCCCAACGGGACCACCCCGACGCACCTGCCGGCCAGCGGTCCGCCCCTGCCGGCAGCGGTCAGCGCTGCAGGCGGGTAGCCCAGTGCGGGGGCGGCAGCCGGCGGGTAGCCCGCTGGTGGCCGGGGGGCGGCGCCGCTACAAGCGGGCCAGCTCGGCCTGGAGCAGCGAGAGCCCCATCGGCCCGAGGTCGAGCGCCGCCCGGTGGAAGGCCTTCAGGTCGAACGCCGGGCCTTTGTTCCTCCGCACCTCCTCGCGGGCGGCGAGCCACACCCGCTCGCCGACCTTGTAGCAGATCGCCTGCGCCGGCCAGCCGAGGTAGCGGACGATCTCGCTCGCCATGAACTGGCTCGGGAAATGGGACCGGGCCTCGGCGAACCCGAGCGCCAGCTGGGGATCCCAGCGCTCGCCGGGGTGGAAGGTCTCGTCGGGCGGGATCGCCAGCCGCAGGTGCATGCCGATGTCGACGACCACCCTCACCGCCCGCATCGCCTGGGCTCGCAGCTGGCCCAGCCGATAGTCGGGGACCTCGAGGTAGCCGAGCTCGTCCATGAGCCGCTCGGCGTAGAGGGCCCAGCCCTCCGAATGTCCGCCGAGGTAAACGCAGCGCTGGAAGCGGGAGAGCACCCCCGACAGGTAGACGACCTGGCCTATCTGCAGGTGGTGTCCCGGGACCCCCTCGTGGTAGGCGATGGAAACCTCGCCCCACAGGGGGAAGCGGGTCCTGCCCTGCGTCGGGTACCAGGTCCGCCCCGGGCGGCTGAAGTCCTCGGAAGGGGGCGTGTAGTACATCGCCGCCGCCCCGCCTGGAGGGGCGATCATCGCTTCTACCCGCTTGACCGGCGCGGGGATGTCGAAGTGCGTGCCGTCGAGCTCGTCGATGGTCGAGTCCATCAGGTCCTGGATCCAGCGCCGCAGGCTCTCCTCCCCCTCGACGGCGCGGGCCGGGTCGCTCTCCAGGAGCTCCTTCGCCTCCTCGACCGTGCCGCCCGGGACGATCCTGTCCGCCTCGGCGGCCATCTCGGCCTCGATGCGGTGGAGCTCCGACCATCCCCACCGGTAGGTGTCTATCGGGTCGATCTCGCTGCCCAGCCAGGATCGCGCGGCGAGCTGGTAGCGGTCGGCGCCCACGGCATCGTCGGTACCGGCCGCCGGGGCGTACTCGTCGCGAAGGAAACGGGCCAGCTCCCGGTAGGCGGCGCTCGCGGCGACAGCTGCCTCCTCCAGACGCTTCCTCAGGGGGGCGTCGAGCCCGGCCGGGGCGGTGCGCACCAGGTCGGCGAAGAACGGCTGGTCTTCACTCCACGTCTGGGCCTGCGCGGCGCACTCCTCGGCCTGGCGCCGGGCCGCCGTCACCCCCCGGCCGACACCCGCCCTGAGCGTCTCCTCGAGACCCGCCAGGGCGCCGGGAACCCCCTCCATCCGGGCGGCGATGGTCTCCCAGTCGGCCGGGGTGTCGCGGGGCATCAGGTCGAAAACCGACCGGACCGACTGCACCGGGGAGCCGATGATGCGCAGGTCCCGCCACCGCTCCCCCGCCTCGTACTGGTCTATCTCCACACCGAGCCTCTCGAGCACCACCTCTGCGGCGACCCGGTCGGCGT
>DATGKR010000023.1:0-5011 GCA_035294565.1 Acidimicrobiales bacterium
GACTGCACCGTTGTCCATGTTCGGGACCAGAGCGGGGGAGTCCTGCCGTCGGGGGCCGGCGGTCTTGGTGGCGGCGCTCCGGCGGCTACGGCGCCCCCAGAACGGGACGCCGACGAAGGCTGCGAGGAGGACGGCGATGCCTGCGGCGGCCAGGGGCAACGCCGAGCGGAGCCCCGGAGGGTCGTAGCGCCAGGTGACCACCGTGCGCCCTGCGGGGACGGGCACGGCCTGGAGGGAGTCGCGGGACTCCACGGCGACGCTGCGCGGGGCGTGGTCGGATCGGCGCACCGTGGCCGTCCACCCAGGGGCGAACGCCTCGCTCCGCACCAGCAGGCCGGCGGCAGGCGAGACGACTGTCACCTGCTCGATTCCCTCCGGTCCCCTGCGGACGCCGCTGAAGCGGGCCGCCACCGGGCTGCCCGAGGGACCTAGGACCTTGAGAGGTGCTTCGCTCGAGGGGGACCGGTTGACGAAGGCGGCCATGCCCGCCACCTCCCCGGCGGGGGCCCACTGGTAGGGAGAAAGGACCGGCTCGCCGTCGGGGACCGTCCACGACTGCTTTCCCGACGTGACGACCGGCACACCCGCCCGGGCCCGGCCCAACCCCCGCACGACGATGCCGGCCAGCGGCGAGCCGGGGGCTTCTGCTTGAAGCTCGGATCCGTTGTCGGTGGTCGGGAGCCAGGAGATCCGCCCGGAGGGGCCGACGATGCCGAGAGCCGCCGAAGAAGAAGGCCTGCCTTGGACGTCGAGGGCTATCCGCGACGCCGGCACCACGCGCCCGAGGAGCCAGCCCTGCGCCGCGGTGGGAGAGGCCGCCCCGTGGGGCGCGGGGTGCCCCGCCGGGAGGGCGGCGCTCAGGTAGGAGGCGGGGACGAGCAGCACCCTCAAGTCGAAAGCGGCGGCCGTCGGGCCGTCGAGCAGCGACGGGGCGAGGGCGCCGGGGTTCCTCGTGTCTGTGGCCGCCGCGTAGCCGGCGCCGGTGAGCGCCCCGTACCCCTGCACGGAGGGGAGCGAGCGGTAGACGTTGCGGTCCGCTGCGGCGAGGGTGCCCTCCCAAGGCGCGGCCAGCGCGCTGGAGACCTGGCCCGGGTCGTACACGGCGAAGCGCCCGCCTGAGGCGAGCAGGCGGGCGAGTTTTTCCGTTCCTGACCCGTCCGCCGAGACGCGGTCGGCCGAGACGAGCCCGAGGGGCCCGGTCAGGATCTGGAAGGCGATGCCCGCCAGGGTCAGCGTCGCGAGGACCATCCCGGCGCGGGCGCGCGGGAGGCGGGGGGCCAGGGCGACGGCGACCCCGCAGGCGCATGCCAGCACGAGCAGCACGGCCCAGACCGGGATCAGAGAGTCGCGCTCGGAGGAGGGCAGCGACGCTCCGAAGAGGCCGGACGAGATCCCGGAACCGGCGAAGGTGACGACCACGGCCGCGACAACCAGCAAGGGACCGCACGCTGCCCCGGCGCGGGACCAGGTTCGCCGGCCAGCGGGTCCGCTGAGCAGCCGGTGGACGAAGTGTCCGAGGAGCATGGCCAAGGCGAGGTCGACGACACCGAGGTTTTCGTTCTGCAACCGTGTCTTGCCGTAGAGAGGGATCGAGGCGAGCACGTGCCCGAGCGGCGTGGTGGAGCCGAGGGCGAGGACGAGGCCGAGCGCCCCGAGCGCCAACCACGGGGCGGCCGACGGGGCGACCGGAGAGGCCGGGGCGCCTGCGGACCCGTTGGAAGGGCGAGCGCGGGGGCCTGAAGGGGCGGCCGACGGGGCGGCCGGAGAGGCCGGGGCGCCTGCGGACCCGTTGGAACGGCGAGCGCGGGGGCCTGAAGGGGCGGCCGGGCGGGAGCGGGCGGCGACCAGCCGGGCGAGCCTGCGAGGAACCGCCAAGGCGAGCGCCGCAGCCAGGGGGAGCACGCCTTCGAACCAGCTGAGGGCGGGGAGCAGGTACGGCCCCTGGTAGGCGGGCATCAACGGCGACCCGCCGCCGAGGGCCACCGGGTCTACGCCGAGCAGCAACTCGCGGAAAGTCAGCGAGCCGGCGCTCCAGAAGGCGTAGTCGGTGTGGGCGCGCTGCGACACGTTCAGGGCGTCGAGGCCGGGCAGGATCTGCAGCGACCCCACCGCGAACGCCACCGCCGCCCCCAAGGCCGCCCCGATGAGCGTCTGCACCGGGCGCGGCCCCCTGCGCAGCAGCCACGCCGCGTAAACCCCGCTGGCCAGCAGGGTTTCGACGACCCCCCACTCGGAGCCTGCCAGGAGGGTCAGGGCCCCGAAGACGCCGAGCAGGCCCACCGGCACGGTGGCTCGGCGGGGGGAGGGCGCCGCCGCCACCTCGGAGAGCCCCCAACACAGCCACGGCGCCCAGGAGAAGGCCTCGACGAAGCCGATGTCCTGCACCTGGGCGAGGAAGAACCCAGAGCAGGAGAAAGCTGCTGCGGAGAGGAAGGCGCCGGCGCGGCAGACCCCTTCCCGTCGGAGCAGAGCGAAGGCGCCCCATGCGGCGGTGATCGCCGTGAGCACCTCGGTCGCCACGAGACCGGGGACGGGGCGGAGAAAGGTGAACAGGTAGGTGAGCGGGTAGGCGGCCCCCGCGTTCCAGCCCCCGAGAAGAGGGGTGCCGCTCCAGATGAAGGGATCCCACAGGGGCAGGTGGCCGCCTGCGAGGTCGCGCGACGCGAGCACCCGCAGCGGGAGGTTCTGTACCAGGTCGTCTCCGGGCACGAGCGGATACCCGGCGGCGGCCGGCAGGGCGTACACGACGACCGCGAGAGAGGCCAGGGCTGCGAGGGCGACGAGGTCCGGGTGACGCCGGAAGGCCCCGCGCCTCACGCCTAGCCGGGCACCCGCACGCTGGGCGAAGCAGACCTCCACAGCCGAGCGGCGAGCTGGCGGGGCACGTCCGTGGGGGAGAGGGCGCAGAGCACCGCCACGGCTATGGCGAAAGCGGGGCCGAGAACCGGCACCGACGAGAGGAGCGGCTCGTAGTCGGGGATGGTCGCCACGATCATGTAGGCCGATACGGCCATCAGCAACTTCTGCGTTCCCCGTCCGGGCAGCACGGCCATCGCCATCACGCCCCACGCCACGTACCACGGTTGGAGCGTCGGGCTGAGAGCGGCGACCGCCAGCATGCTCAACCCCGCGTACCAGGTGGCGTTGGAAGCACGGCTACGCCACAGGCACCACGCGCACGCAGCCGCCGCGGCGAGAAGGCCGACCGCCCGGAAGAACGACAGCAGCACAGACCCGGAGCCACCGAGGCCCACCAGGCCGGCGACCTGGGACAGCAGGTCGGAGACGGCGGTTGTCGGCGTGGTGACCGAGTGGACGATCGCGGGCGTCCCGAGGTTCCACACCCAAGACCAGCCGAAGCCGAGACCGGAGGAGACGACCCCGATAGCCACCGCCGCCAGCCCCAGAGCGGCGGCGACGTGAGCGCCCCTTCGCCGCCACGGCACAGGTCCCGGCTGCCAGTGCCAGCCTATGTAGACCGCACCGATCAGCGCCGGAGCCTTGATCGCAGCACCAACGGCGCACAGCAGCACTCCGGCCACCTTTTTACCCCTCGACGCAACTGCAAGCCCGGCGAGGAGGAACCCCATCATGAGAGCGTCGTTGTGGCCGGGGGAGATCAGGTCGTACAGGGTCACCGGGTTGAGCACGGCGAGCGTCACGGCGAGGTGCGGCCTGTAACCCGCCCTGCCCGCGAGGTCCGCGACCGCTATCCCGGCGAGCACGACGCCGGCGAGCGCCTCCAGCCTCAGCAGCTCGATGGCGGCGACCTCACCGTGTCCCGTGGCGTCGATGTCCCCTTCGGCGATCGCAACGAACAGCGGCCCGTACGGCGTAGGGGTGGCCTGCCAGATCGGGGAAACCTTCTCGACGTAGGAGGGGTCGGCCAGCACCAGGGGCCCGTAGCGGTAGGGACTGACCCCTTCGGCGGCCATCTGACCGTCAGCCGCGTAGCTGTAGGCGTCGCGGCTGAACAGGGGCGGGGCGACGACGAGGGGCAGCACCCACGCTACGAACACGACGGCGAGCTGGCGTAGGCGAACCGGTTCGGAGCGGGCGAGGCGGACCAGCTGCAGCCAGGCCACGACGGACACGACCAAACCGGCGTAGAGGGCGACTGCCCCCAGGACCCGGGCGGGACCGCTGTCGGACGCCATGCCGAAGAACCAGGCGCCCGCCTGGCGCAGGTCGAACGGCGACCCTCCCAGCGTGCCTCCCACCGCGACCAGGAGGGTGCCCAGGGCGCCCAGCGCCGCCGTCTCCGGGAAACGGAGTCGCTCCTCGGCGCGAGACACCGCGCCTGCGAGCCTCAGGAGTAGGCCGTTGGGGGGGAGCAGGTCAGCGTTCATCGGGTCAGCGCTGGGCGCGCTCGGCGAGCGACCCGAGGCGCGCATGCGGCACGGGTGCGGTCGTCACGGTCGGGTGTCCCCGAGCCTTCGTGCTTGTCGCGGCCAGTGCCGATGAGAGCTTGGTGCAACGGCTGGTCCAGGGGGAGGGGAGACAGGGGAGTTGCCTTGAAGGCCGGGCGGCCCGGCTCGGTCGAATCCTCGGGTGAACCATAACAGGATCCGGATCGGCGATAGGCGCGGCCTTCGGTGTGTGGGTCGCCGGTGGGGGGCTGGCCGGCGGCGGTGGCGCGTTCGGGGGGGCAGCGGCGGGAGCTTGCCGGGGGGACTTCCGGGCCTGCGACGAGTCCCGAGTTGTGTACGAAACCCGAGTTAATGACGCTATACGCACATAAATCAGGTTTCGTTCACAATTCGGGATTCGTGGACCGCGCTGGCCTACGGCGGTTGTTGCCGGGCGCACCCAGGGCCGCGACTCGCCGGCGCACCTCGCGACCAGCCGGCATCCGCCGGCGCCCTCGCGTCGCTACACGAGCAGCGACCCCCCGTCGACCACCACCACCTCCCCGGTTATCCAGGAGGCGAGGTCGCTGCAGAGGAACAAAGCGGCGCCGGCGATGTCCTCGGGCGTCCCGAGGCGACGGAGCGGCCACGGCAGCTTGGGG
>DATGKR010000024.1:0-6173 GCA_035294565.1 Acidimicrobiales bacterium
GGGCCACCTGGCGATCCTCATGGATAACGACCCCGCCTTCCTCGAGGTCGCCTGGGCGGCGCAACGCTCGGGCCTCTACTACACGGCGATCAACAGCCACCTCCTCGCCGGCGAGGTCCAGTACATCCTCGACGACTGCGGCGCCACCGCCCTGGTCACCTCCGAGACCCTGGCCGGCGTGGTCGCCGGCCTCGACCTCGCCCGCGTCCCGGTCCGCATATCGGCGGCGGGGAAAGTGGACGGCTTCGAGGCCTGCCGCGACGTGATCTCCGCCTGCGAGCCCCGCCCACTCGACGAGGACGTCGAGGGGAGGGAGATGCTCTACTCGTCGGGCACTACGGGACGCCCCAAGGGGGTGCGCAAGGCGCTGCCGCTCACCGCGATGGGCGACCCCACCGCCGCGCCGGTGCAGATAGCCATTGGCATCGCCGCCGTCGGTGGGGGTCCCGGCGCGGTGTACCTCTCCCCCGCGCCGCTCTACCACGCCGCGCCGCTCGTCTACTGCATGTCCATGCAGCGGCTCGGCGCCACCGTGGTGTTGATGGACCGCTTCGAAGCGGCCCTGTGCCTGCAGACCATCGAGCGCTACCGGGTCACCCACGCCCAGCTCGTCCCGACCATGTTTGTCCGGATGCTGAGGCTCCCAGAAGAGGTCCGGAACAAACACGACCTGTCCAGTCTCCGCTACGTCGTGCACGCAGCCGCCCCGTGCCCGGTGCCGGTGAAGAGGCAGATGATCGATTGGTGGGGGCCGATCATCGACGAGTACTACTCGGGCACCGAGGACGTCGGCGGCACCTACATCACCGCCGCCGAATGGCTCGCCCACCCCGGCTCGGTCGGCCGGCCGCGCAACGAGTGCCACATCGTCGGCCCCGACGGCGAGGAGCTGCCGCCCGGGCAGGCCGGCGTCGTCTACTTCGCCGGCGGCCGCGGCTCGGAGTACCACAACGACCCGGCCAAGACGGCTTCGACCACCGACGAGCGGGGTTGGCGCACCCTGGGCGACATCGGCTACCTCGACGACGACGGCTACCTGTACCTCACCGACCGCCAGGCGCACATGATCATCTCCGGCGGGGTCAACATCTACCCCCAGGAGGCGGAGAACGTCCTCTCCTCCCACCCCGCCGTCGCCGACGTGGCGGTGATCGGCGTCCCCGACGAGGAGATGGGCGAGGCGGTCAAGGCCGTCGTCGAGCCGGTCGACCCGGCCGCCGCCGGCCCTGGACTGGAGCGGGAGCTGCTCGACTTCTGCCGGGGGGAGCTGGCCGCCTACAAGTGCCCGCGCACCGTCGACTTCGTCGACGCGCTGCCGCGAGACCCCAACGGGAAGCTGTACAAGGGCCGCCTGCGCGACCGCTACTGGGAGGGCCACGAGTCGAGGGTCATCTGAAACCCTTGTGCAAGCCGGCGAAACAGGCGTAATTTATTCGGTTGAACGCTGACACAACTGCCACACGGAGGGGGAGACCCAATGGCCGTTGATGTTGCCGGTACGACGCTCCCGTCGGGGAGGTTCGAGGAGTCGGACCGTCACCTGCGCAAGACGATGGGGTTCAACTCCATCCTTTTCATGTCCATGGGGGCGATCATCGGCTCGGGCTGGCTGCTCGGCGCCCTGGCCGCGGCGGCCGTCGCCGGGCCGGCGTCGATCCTGTCCTGGGCGATCGGAGGGGTGTTCATCGCGCTGATCGCCTTCTCCTACGCCGAGCTGTCAGGGATGCTGCCGAGGACCGGTGGGATCGTCAGGTACCCGCAGCTGTCGCACGGCTCCTACACCGGATGGGTGATCGGCTGGACCTACTGGCTGACCGCAGTGTCGGTGCCGGCGATCGAGGCCGAGGCGGTGGTCACCTACGTCGCCAACACCTTCCCGAGCACCCACTTCACCAAAACCTCCCACGGGGTCGTGGTGCTCACCGGCAACGGCATCGGCTTCGCCGTGGGCCTGATGCTTCTCTTCTTCGCCCTCAACTTCATGGGTATCCGCCTGCTCGGCGAGTGGAACCGCTGGTTCACCTGGTGGAAGATCCTGATACCGACCGCCACTTTCTGCATGCTGTTCGTCGCCTTCGACAGCACCAACTTCACCAGCTACAAGGGCGGCTTCTTCGCGACCGGCACCGGCAACATCTTCGTCGCCATGTCGACCAGCGGGGTGATCTTCGCCTACCTCGGCTTCCGCCAGGCCCTCGAGTACGCCGGGGAGAGCCGCAGGCCCCAGCGCGACGTTCCGCTGGCCACCATCGTCTCGGTCATCATCGGCACGCTCATCTACACCGCCCTCGCCGTCGGGTTCATCGGGGCGATGAACTGGCACGCTGCAGGCATCCACCCCGGGGACTGGTCGGCGCTGACGAGCAGCCATTGGGCGTCGAGGCCGCTCTACGACGCGCTGCGCGCGGCGGGCATCGGGGCGCTCGTCTCGTTCTCCCCCCTGCTGCTGTACGACGCCGGCATCTCCCCCTCTGGGACCGGGTGGATCTACATGGGCACCAGCGTGCGGGCCAACTACGGCCTGAGCGTCCACGGCTTCGGCCCCAAGGCCCTCCAGTGGTACAACCGGTGGGGCATCCCGTGGGTGTCTTTGATCGTCTCGTTCGTCATCGGCTGCCTGTTCTTCATCCCCGAGCCGAGCTGGTACCAGCTGGTCAGCTTCATAACCGGGACCACCGCCCTCACCTACATAATGGGCGGCCTGGGCGTGCCGGTGTTCCGCAAGTACGCCCCGTCGCTGCAGCGCCCCTATCGGCTCGGCGGCTCGGAGGTCATGGCACCGGTGGGGTTCCTGGCCGCGGCGATCCTCGTCTTCTGGTCGACGTTCACCACGCTCGCCAACATCTACGCCGCCGTTTTCGTCGGCCTGCCGCTGTTCGCCTGGTGGTACGTGGTGCGCAAGGGGTGGGCGGACGCGGCCAAGGCGTACACCCTCGGCGTCGTCTTCCTCCTCGCCTGGGGCTACATCAACTTCGAGGGGGGCTGGGTGATGCGGGTCACCCCGCCGGCGTCGTACGGCTGGAGCTTCGGGCTCTACGACGGGGCCATGTCGGCCGCCGTGTTGTTCTTCTGCGTGGCGCTGTGGTGGATCAGCAACCCCGAGGGGCGCAGGCACATCGTCCGCTCGGCCTGGCTGTTCTGGCTGCTCCTGGCCACGTTCCCCGTCGAGTACTACACCAAGGACGTCGGGGGCGCCGCCAGCCCGCCGCTCGCCTTCCAGTGGGGGACGCTGATCTTCGTGGGCATCGCCCTCGTCGCCTACTTCTGGGGGGTTGCCAGCGGGTTCCTCACCGACGAGCTGAAGGAGATCGTCGAGGGCACCGGCTCGGCGGCCAGCGCCCCGGTGGCCGAGCCGGTCGCCTGAGCGGCGGAACTGCGAGCCTGGCGGATCACGTCACGGCGCGTAAGCCCGGGGCGGTTTACGCCACGGCGCGCAAGCCCGGGGCGGTTCACGCCACGGCGCGCAGGTCGGAGACGGCCAGCTCGGTCTCGGACTTCTTCGCCTCCGACAGGGGTTTCATGCAGTCCGGCACCGGCATCGTCCGGCCGGGCCGCACCACCGCCTCCCAGCGGTCGGCCCCCGCCTCCAGCCGGGTGACCAGGCCGCCGTCGGCGGTCCTCTCCCCCGTCACCATGCCCGTGCGGGGCCGGTCGAGCAGCTCCCAGCCGACGCTTCTGAGGACCTCCCGCTCGACGGCCTGCACCTCGGGGCTGGGCAGGCCGGCGCAGCCCCGGTAGCGGTCCGCCACTTCGGCGAAGGGGACCGACCGGTCGAGGACATTGGCGACCAGCTCGGCGTCGGCGTAGGCCCACGCCGTTCCCTGAGGCAGGACGAGGAACGTGGGTGCGAAGCGGTGGCCGCCGGTGTGGCTGGTGCGCCACAGGTTGACGCCGTCGCGGTCCCAGCCCGCCGCCAGGCGGAGGGCCAGCTCGGTGCCCCGCGAGCCGCAGCACACGTCGCGCCGGCCGTGGGTGCAGACGAGCAGGTCCACGCCGGCGCCGTCGCCGAGGGCGGGGCCCGGGCCGTCGCGGTCGCCGAGGGCGGTGCCCGGGTCGTCGCGGTCGCCGAGGACGAGGTCCGGGTCGTCGCTGTCGTCGAGGAAATGCTCCACCGCCTCTTCGCCCTTGGACTCGTAGCGGCGGTAGGAGGAGAAGGTCGGCCCGGGGTTGTGGTAGAGGATCACCCGCTGGCCGCCCGGCTCAGAGGGCACGAGGGCCTGCAGGCGGACCGACCGCTCGGCCGCTGCTCGGGCGACGCCGGCAAGGACCGGCATCTCGGCCACGTCGCGAGGCCACGGCAGCGGCGACTCGACGAGGAGGAAGCCGCGGTAGCAGCCGATGGTCGAGATCGGCGACAGGTGAACCTCGCGGGCCCAGACACTGCAGCGGACGCCCTTATCGTTGTCACCGTCGGATGCCATCTGGCGGACAGGCTAGCGCCGGGCCGGCTAGGCGCGACCGAGGAACTCCAAGGCGTCGAGGTCGCAGACCTGGGCGGCCGCCCCGTTGACCATCGCCATGAACATGGCGTCGCCCCGCTCTGTTCGCTGCACCACCATCGAGGCGAAGACGCCCATGAAGAACCCGTTGAAGCTGTAGCGGCGGTAGTCCTCCCAGCAGCGGTCGAGGCTGTAACCCTCGACGCCGTACTCACCCAGGGCGGCGTGGTAGGCGCCGACCAGCTCGGCCTCGCAGCTGCGGCGCTCTTCGGGGGGCATCGCCGCGCTCATGAAGTACGACACGTCCGAGGTGCCGACGCCGAGGCGGACGGTCTGCCAGTCGACAACCGACAGCGGCCGGGGATGGCCGGGGGGCCCGAAGAGCATGTTGTCGAGGCGGAAGTCGGCGTGGCAGACGCTCAACGCCGGCGGGTCCTCCTCCGCCCAGCCGGCACCGGAGGAAGCCATCCGCTCGCCGACTTCGAGCGACTGGGCGCTGAGCGCCGGGCGGTAGCGGTCGCAGAAGCCGGGCCAGAACATGGCGAACGCGCCGATCAGGGCCGGGTCGCCCGCCTGCTTGTCGGCGAGCCAGGGCACGTCGAGCAGCGCCGGGTCGCCCCAGCGGGGGCCGTGCAGACGGGCGGCCTCCACCACGGCCAGCCTGGCCTGCTCGACGCCGCAGCCAGACAGCTGGTCGCCCGGCTCCGCGGGGGCCAGGTCCTCGAGGACGAGCACCACGTTGGGAGTCCCCGGCTCGACGGCGGCGAAGTGGCAGTGAGGCCGCGAAACGTCGACGGTAGGGGCGATGTCCCGGTAGAAGGCGACCTCGGTCTCGTAGGTGAGGGTTTGGACTCCCGCCGCCCGGCTCGACTCGTCGCGCGAGGCGAACTTGGCGACGACGCTCGGAGGCCCGGCGCCGGCGGGCTCGTAGACCAGGAGGTAGCGGACGTTGCAGCCCACCTGCCCGGTGCCGATCTGCTCGGCGTCGAGACCGACGACCGCCGCGTCGGCCGGGACGGCGCCGCTGTGGCGCAGGACGTGGGTCATCCAGTCGGCGTCCACCTGCTCGGGGTCGGCTATCAGCCGGGGCTCGGTCACCGCCGTCTTGCTAGCACAGCGACCGCTCGTCGGTGGGGTGCTCCGGCTCATCCCGGCAGGCGCTGGGGTTGGGCCCTTCCGGCTGCGGCTCATCCCGGCAGGCGCTCCGATCTCGGCACGGGGAAGTAGCGGTGGTGGTGGGCGCCGGTCAGCTCGTAGATGGCGCTGCCGACCCTCCCGTCGGATGTGCGGACCTTCATCAGGTGCTGGCCGCCGCCGAGCGGGCCGTAGGGCATCGCCCAGGTTCCCTCGCCTTCCACCACCAGCCTCTCCCCACCCGCGAGGGTGAGCTCGACCGTTCCGGCCAGGCCGGCGACACCCTCGCCGTCGCGTCCGTAGGACACCGACCTGCCCTCGCCGTCCACCCAGACGAGGTCGTGGCGGAAGTCGGTCACCCGCACCGGCTCGCCTGTATCCGCCTCGTCCATCTCCCCTGCCGTGTCCGCCTCGCCCGTCTCCCCCGTCTTGTCCGCCCTGTCCGCCTCGCGCGCCTCGCCCGTCTTGTGTGCGTTGTGCGCCTTGTGCGCCTTGCGCCGGCGCGTAGCACCCGTCGGTGTAGACCCACGAGCCGTCGGCCAGCTCCCAGTGCCACACGCCGATCATGGCGTCGGGAAGCTGGATGGCCAGCCACATCCA
>DATGKR010000025.1:0-16353 GCA_035294565.1 Acidimicrobiales bacterium
CGACCGGGTAGACGTCGAAGGTCGCCTCCTGACTCGACGGGTTGGCGACGGTGACGCTCCCGCCGGCCGTGCCGCCGGCGGGGATCGCCGGCTGGAAGTAGCCGAGCGGCCCGGGATTGGTGGGGATCAGGTTCGGCACGGCCGGCTGGGGCGAGGCGGCCGAGGCGGCAGGCGGCTGCAACGCGGCGAGGAGCAGGGCCGCTGCCGCGGCCCTGCTCGCAAGCCTCAACAGTGGCAGTGCCGGGTCACGGCCCCGACACGATGCTGTAGGTGAGGGTTCCCGTGTAGGTCTTGGCCCAGGAGTTCGAGTCGGCTGCGATCTGGACACCCGGGGCGGCAGTGTAGTAGCCGGTCCCGCTGGCGCCCTGGCCCACCGCGGCGGAGAGCACCTTGACCGCCCCGGAGGTGTTCACCGTCCCCACCGTGCTGCCGGCGTTGATGGTCGCCCCGTTGCTGACGTAGGTGGGCGGGGGGCTGGTGGTGTTGGTCGAGGTGACTGCGGTGGCGGCAGCGGTGTCCACGGTGAGGGCGCTTGCCGACTGCGTCCCGCAGAGGACGGTGTAGGTGTTCCCCACGCTGTAGGTGCTGGTGATGCTGAAGTTGATGCTCAGCCCGTGGGTGCCGACACTGGCCGTGCCCGTGGTCGACGCCGTGCCGGTGCCCGACGCGTCGGTCGGGTCGCTCGAGGTGTAGCTGAAGGCCACGACGTCCCCGAGCCCACCGGTGGTCACCTTGACGGTGTACTCGACGCCGTCGGCGGTGCCGGTGTAGGTACCCGCTGAGGCGCTGGCGAGGGCCGTGGAGCCGGAGGCGGCCACCCAGGAGCCGGTGTAGTTGAGGGGCGACACGGCGACGGTGCCGTTCCACCCGTCGCCGGTGCCGGTGTCGTCCGCCCACTGCGCCGACGGCAACGCGCCGGTGGCCGTGCCGCCGATCGCCGGCGCCAGGGCGGACATCGTGCCCACGTTCGAAACCGAAAGCGATCCTCCCAGTATCGAAGCGGACGTCGTGCCGCTCCCGGACGTGGCCGCCAGAGCGGCGGGGCCTGCGCCGAAGGCGGCGAGGACGAGGGCAGCGCCGGCCAGGGCATGGGGCTTGAGTCTCATGGCTCACTTCGTCGGACCCGTCCGCCATTCCGTTGAGTGCCCCGAAGACCACGAATTACCGCCCTTTCGTGGATCAGCCGGGCGTATCCGAGGTTGCCGCCGTGTCCGCAACAGCGGGCACATGGGCACATCCCGGTGTAGTCGGGCAAAGGGGTATCCGAGGGCGGCCCTCAGCCGAGGATCGCCTCGGCCACCGTGCGCATCTCCTCGACCGTCCCGGCGCCGACGACGAGGGTGGTCACGCCGGCCTCCTCCCAGGCGGCCAGCTCGTCGCGGATCCGCTCCTTGGTCCCCACCAGGGAGATGTCGGCCACCATCGATGATGGGACCGCCGCTGTGGCCTCCTGCCTCTTACCCTCGAAGAACAGGTCCTGGATCTGGTCGGTCTCCTTCTCGTAGCCCATCCTGGCAAACACGTTCTTGTGGAAGTTCACCTCCTTGGCGCCCATCCCGCCTATGTAGAAGGCGAGCATCGGCTTCATCGCCTCCAGGGCGGCGTCCCGGTCTTTGGTGACCACCACCTGGCAGTTGGTGGCCACCTCGAACTCCTCCGGGCGGCGGCGCGCCCCCGGGCGGGAGAAGCCCTCCGCCAGCCACGAGCGGTACATGGGGGCCGCCTTCGGCGAGAAGTAGATCGGCAGCCACCCGTCGGCGATCTCGGCGGTGAGGGCGACGTTCTTCGGGCCCTCGGCGCCGAGCAGGATCGGCAGGTCGGCGCGCAGGGGATGGACGATCGGGCGGAGCGGCTTGCCGAGGCCGGTGGAGCCCGGGCCTTCGTAGGGCAGCGGGAAGTGCGGGCCGGGGCTCGTCACCGGCGCCTGGCGGGCGAGGACCTGGCGGACGATGCCCACGTACTCGCGGGTGCGGGCGAGGGGCTTGGAGAACGGCTGCCCGTACCAGCCCTCGACCACCTGCGGGCCCGACAGGCCCAGCCCGAGGACCATCCGCCCTCCCGAGAGGTGGTCGATGGTGAGCGCGTGCATCGCCGTGGCAGTCGGAGTGCGGGCGGACATCTGCACTATCGACGTCCCGAGCTTGATCCTGGTGGTCGAGGCTCCCCACCAGGCAAGGGGGCTGAAGGCGTCCGACCCCCAGGCCTCGGCGGTGAAGGCGACGTCGAAGCCGAGCCTCTCCGCCTCGAGCACCTTGGCGAGGGCGTCGGCGGGGGGCTCTGCCCCCCAGTAACCAAGTTGCAGGCCCAGCTTCACTTCAGCCCTCCTCCTTGCCCCCGAAAGTAGAATGTGTTCTCATTTTAGGCGTGAGCGAACCGAGAGTCACCGTGACCAAGCTCGAGTTCCCCTACAGCCGCACCCTCGGCCCGGTGCTGGGGGCCTTCATCGGCGGCCTGCGGGAAGGCAAGCTGCTCGGGATCAGAGCAAGGGACGGGCGGGTCCTCGCCCCGCCGGTCGAGTACGACCCCGAGACCGGCGAGAGCCTCGGCTCGGAGATGGTCGCCCTCGGACCGGAAGGGACGGTCGTGGCGTGGACCTGGGTCGGCCAGCCGACGGCCAAGCACCCGCTCGGACGCCCCTTCTCCTTCGCCCTGGTGAAGCCCGACGGGGCCGACACCGCCATGGTCGGCCCGGTGGATGCAGGCTCCCCGGACTCCATGTCCACCGGGATGCGGGTGCGCGCCCGGTTCAACCCCGAGCCCAAGGGGCTCGTCACCGACCTGACGTGGGAGCCGGCGAGATGAGCGCCCCGCCCAAGGAGCACCTCGTGATGGAGCACCTGGTCACCCTCACCTACCGGGAGAAGCTGACAGAGAACCTGAACCGCTTCGCCGACAACCTCCTCGAAGCGAGGATCGTCGGCCACAAGTGCCCCTCCTGCGGGCGGGTGTACGTACCGCCGAAGGGTTACTGCCCGCTGTGCGTGGTCGCCACCGGCAACAACGACGAGGTCGAGCTGCCCGACCGGGGCACCCTCACCGGCTTCACGATCATCACCCCCGTCGCCTACTACGGCCAGCAGCAGACCGAGCCGTTCGTGTGGGCGTCCGTGCTCCTCGACGGGGCGGACACGCCGCTCACCGGGCAGAACATCACCGGCGTCCCCCACTCCGAGCTGCGGATGGGCCTTCGGGTCAAGGCCAGGTGGAAGCCGCGCGAGCAGCGGTCGGTGGAGGGCATGACCAACAGGGGCTGGGGTGGGTTCGGCGACGTCGTCGAGTCCTTCGAGGCGACCGGCGAGCCCGACGCCGGCGAAGAGGTCTACAAGGAGCACATCTTCTGATGGCCTCCTCCGACATCGCCGTCGTGGCGACCGCCCAGACCCCCTCGGTGCGCGAGGCCAACCCGAGCGAGGTGCAGCTGCTCGTGCCCACCATCGCCGCCGCCATCGAGAAGGCGGGGATCGAGCGCCGGGAGATCGGCTTCACCTGCGCGGGAAGCTGCGACTACCTGACCGGCGGGCCGTTCGCCTTCGTTTCCAACCTGGAGGCCGCCGGCGCCTGGCCGCCGATATCGGAGTCGCACGTCGAGGCCGACGGGGCGTGGGCGCTCTACGAGGCGTGGATGCGCCTCCACGAGGACGACATCGACGTCGCCCTGGCGTTCGGCTCGGGCAAGTCGTCCCCGTCGAACCCCGCCGAGGTGTGGGCCCAGCAGCTCGACCCCTACTACCTGGCGCCTCTCGGCCTGGACCCGGTCTCGCTGGCGGGGATCCAGGCCCAGGCGCTCCTCGCGTCGGGGAAGGCCACCGAGAGGGACTTCGCCGAGGTGGTCGCCGCATCTCGGCGCAACGCCAAGTCGAACCCCAACGCCCAGCTCTCCGGTGACTTCGACGTCGACGCCCTGCTCGCCGAGCCGTACTTCCGCCAGCCTCTGCGCAAGCACGACTGCCCGCCGATCTCCGACGGGGCGGTCGCCGTCGTCCTCGCCCGCGGCGAGCGGGCCCGTTCCATCGCGGCCGCGGCGGGGCGGCGCCCGGCGTGGATCAGGGGCATGGACCACCGCGTCGAGCCGCACCAGCCGGGCATGCGCGACCTCACCTCTTCGGCTTCGACCTCCCTCGCCGCGAGGAAGGCCGGCTACGACGGCGGGCCCCTCGACGTCGCCGAGCTCTGCTCGACGTTCAGCCCCCAGGAGCTCGTCCTGCGCTCTGCGCTCGGCCTGGGCGAGGAGGTCTCGGTCAACCCGTCGGGCGGGCCGCTCGCCGGGAACCCGATCATGGCAGTCGGCCTGGTCCGCATCGCCGAGGCGGCCGAGCGGGTCATGGACGGCTCCGCCGGCAGGGCCCTGGCGCACGCCACCGCCGGACCGCTGCTGCAACAGAACCTGGTCTGCCTGATGGAGGGTGAGTGATGCGCGAACGCTGCGCCATCGTCGGCGTCGGCCAGACGCACTTCAAGAAGCGCCGCGACGACGTATCGATAGCCGGGCTCCTCCGCGAGGCGGTCGACCGCGCCCTGGAGGACGCCCAGCTCAGCCTCGCCGACGTCGACGCCGTCGTCATCGGCAAGGCACCGGACGCCTTCGAGGGGATCGTGATGCCCGAGCTCTTCCTCGCCGACGCCCTCGGCGCCGCCGGCAAGCCGCTGCTGCGGGTCCACACCGCAGGCTCGGTCGGCGGCTCCACGGTCGTCGTCGCCGCCCACCACGTTGTCGCCGGCATACACGGGACGGTCCTCGCCGTGGCCTGGGAGAAGCAGTCGGAGGGCAACGCCCAGTGGGGCCTGGCCGGCGGGCGGTCCGGGGGCATCGGCGCCGGAGGGGCGTTCGCCCCGTGGATGCGCGCCTACATACAGCAGTCCGGCGCCCCCGACTACATCGGCTGGATGGTGGCGGTCAAGGACAGGCGCAACGCGGCGAAGAACCCCTACGCCCACCTGAAGATGCCCGACATCACCTTGGAAGAGGTGCGCGACTCGCCGATGCTGTGGGACCCGATCCGCTTCCAGGAGAGCTGCCCCTCCTCGGACGGGGCGTGCGCCGTGGTCCTCACCGCCGGAGGCCTGGTGGGCCGATCCCCCGGGCCCCCGGCGTGGATCCACGCCCTCTCGGTGCGCAGCGAGCTGGGCAGCTTCCCGGGCCGCAACCCGGTCCGCCCCCAGGCCGGTGTCGACTGCGCCCACGACGTGTACCGCCAGACGGGCATCACCAACCCCCGCCAGGAGATCGACATGGCGGAGCTGTACGTGCCGTTCTCGTGGTACGAGCCGATGTGGCTGGAGGGCCACGACATCGCCGGACCGGGGGAGGGCTGGAAGATGGTCGACTCGGGTGAGACCGACATCGGAGGGGCGTTCCCCGTCAACCCGTCGGGCGGCGTGCTGTCCACCAACGCCATCGGGGCGTCGGGGATGGTCCGCTTCGCCGAGGCGGCCCTGCAGGTCCGGGGGCTGGCCGGCGAGCACCAGGTCGGCGAGGTGCACACCGCCCTCGCCCAGGCCTACGGCGGGGCCGCCCAGTACTTCGCGATGGGCGTGCTGCGCGACACCCCGCCCGAGTAAGAGCGGGACTCAGGCGGCGGTGCCGGCGGCGCGTCGCAGCGCTTCGTTCGGGTTGTCCGGAAGCCGGTCGAGGGGACGGGCGATCTCCTCGACCGTCGGACCCACCCGGGCGGCCAGCGGGGCGAGCGCCTCCAGGTCGAACCCGTAGAGGCGCGCCGCGTTCTCCCCCAGGATCCTCTGCAGGTCGGCCGGCTTCCAGCCCGAGAAAAGGAGCCGCAGGTGCTCGCGGGTGTAGGGGTAGGTGCCCTCGTCGTGGGGGTAGTCGGTGCCGAACATGAACCGGTCGGCGCCGACCACCTCGTAGGCGGCCACGTCGTCGGGACCGGGCTGGGAGACGCCCATCCAGACGTTCTGGGCGAAGTACTCCGAGGGAAGACGGGGGAGCTTCTGGTCGTCGCCGTACTTGATCTCGCCGGTCTCCCCGGTGGTCTGGATCTGTCGGATCTGGGCGTCGAGCCGGCGCAGCAGGGGCGGCACCCACGCGCAGCCGGTCTCGGTGATCACCAGCTTCAGGCGCGGGAAACGCTCGAACACGCCGCCCAGGGTGAGGTGCACCAGTGGCCGCTGGGAGTAGAACGAGACTTCTGTTATGTAGAGGAGCATCGACACCGGGTACCGGCCGTAGTCGGGCGCCCCGGTGCCCCCGTGGACGTTGACCGGCACCTCCAGGTCCTGCAGCACCGCCCAGAGGCGGTCGTAGGCCGGGTCGTAGAGGGGCCGCATCCAGGTGGCGTCGGGCGGGATGTTGGGCAGCAGCACCCCCCCGCGAAGGCCGTGCTCGGCGATCCAGCGCACCTCCTCGATGGCGTCGTCGACGTCGTTCAAGAAGATCTGGCCGATGCCCGCCCGCCGCTCCGGGAAGTCGGCGCAGAAGTCGACCAGCCAGCGGTTGTGCGCCCTGATGCCCGCAAGGCGGTGCTCGTAGTCCTCCGGCTTGGGCGGCCCGGCGAAGAGGACGAACGAGGGGAAGAAGGGGGGGACGGTGTTGGGGAAGATCACCTCCCCGACGACCCCGTCGGCCTCCTGCTGGGAGTTGCGCATGTCGTTGTCCCAGTTGCGGTAGCGGCGCTGGTCTCCGAGGTCCTTGAACGGGTTGCGGTAGCGGCCCCTCCACGCGTCGAAGTCGTCGAGGAAACGCTCCTCGAGGTACTCGCGGTAGGCCGCGTGGCTCCCCCCGGCGTGGCTGTCGGCGGTGATGACCGTGTAACGGCCCCCCGCCCGGTCGACCGTCTCGCATCCGCTGCTCATGCCCACAGTGTAACTAGAATTTGGTTCTAGGAGAAGAGGAGGGTGACCAGCTCGAAGGGGCGGAGGGAAACGGTGGGGGCGGCGAGGGTCTCGACCGGCCGCTCCAGCAGGTCGGTGCGCTGCACCTTCGACCAGGGCCTACACACCTCGACGCTGACCGGCCCCCGGGACCCGCGGACCTCGCAGATGCGCACCACGACGCCGCCACCGTCGTAGGCGGGTTTGACCGCCTCCACGCTCACCCCCTCCCTGTCCAGGCGAACGGCGCGCCCTGCTTCGCCCGAGCCGCGGCGGACGGCCACGGGCAGGTTGAGGGCCTCGGCCTCCTCTGCGACCCTGCCCGCGCCGGGATGCGGGTAGAGGGCGTAGGTGAAACGGTGCCGGCCGCGGTCGGCGAGCGGGTCGGGGTAGGTGGGGGCCCGCAAGAGCGACAGGCGCATCGTCGAGGAGCGGATGTCGTAGCCGTACTTGCAGTCGTTGAGGAGCGCCACCCCGTAGCCGGGCTCGGAAAGGTCCGCCCAGCGGTGGGCGCACACCTCGAAGCGGGCCTCGTCCCAGCTGGTGTTCTCCACCGTGGGGCGCTCCACCCAACCGTGCTGGATCTCGTACGCCGCCCTGGCCGAGCGGACAGCGACGGGGAAGGCGACCTTCAAGAAACGGTGGTCCTCGCGCCAGTCCACCTCGGTGTGGAACTCGAGGCGGCGCGACCCGGCGGCGAGGCGCATCACCTGGGTGATCCTGGAGCGGCCGAACGAGCGCTCGAAGCGGACGGCGGCCCGCAGCGGATGGGACTCGGCGACGAAGGAGGCGTCGAGGCCGGTGAGGTCCGTGCAACGGTCGAGGTACTCGCGGTCCACGTCCCAGGCGTCGAACGCCTTCGGCTGGTCCTCGTGCAGCTGGAAGAGGTTGGCCGCCCCCGAGAGCGCCTCGCGCCCCGCCTCGTGGTCCCAGACGGACCTGAGCAGACCCGACGAGTCCCATTCGACGCGGAGGACGCCGTTGTCCATCCAGCGGTCCCCCACCGCCACCGGGTCGGCTTCGAGGGGCTCGGCCGGCGCCCAGCCGCAGGCCCCGACGCTCACCAGGCTCGGGCCCCTCCCCGGCAGGTCGAGCACTTCGCGCCGGTCGTAGGAGGACGGGTTGAACAGCATCGGCTGGTCGCCGGGCCCGGCGAGGACCGCCTGAGCCTGCTCGATCACTTGGCGCGCCCCGCCCAAGACGGCTGCGTGGTCGACGGCGGCGTCCTCGTAGACCCAGTGGATGCCAGAGCCGGGGAGGATGTCGTGGAACTGGTTGAGGAGGAGCAGCTCCCATAGAGGCTCTGTCTGCCCGGCGGTGTCCAGGCCGGCGGCCACCGACCACATCTCGGCTTGGCGCAGCGCCTCCTCGGCGCGCCGGTTCGCCAGCTTGACGTCGGCGTGGGTGGTGTAGGTCCCCCGGTGGTACTCGAGGTACAGCTCCCCCACCCACGTCTTCAGCGTCGCCGAGTCGGCGCGGAGCGCGTCGAGGAAGCCTCTCAGGCTGCCGATCTCCACCCTGGGCAGGCCTTCGACGTCTGCGAGACGGCGGGCCCTCTCGACCATGCGCCTGGTCGGTCCCCCCCCGCCGTCGCCGTGCCCGTAGGGGTAGAGCGTGTGCGCCGAGCGCTCCGAGTCCTTGAAGTTGCGCTGGTCGCCGAGCAGCTCGGGAACCGAGAAGGTCCCGTTGTAGGTGTCGGCCGGCGGGAAATGGGCGAGGATGCGAGTTCCGTCGTGCCCCTCCCACCAGAAAGACGAGCGGGGGAAGGTGTTGGTGTCGTTCCAGCTCATCTTCTGGGTGACCAGCGCGTCGACGCCGGCTTGGGAGGCGATCTGGGGCAGCGAGGCGGGGTAGCCGAAGACGTCGGGAATCCAAAGCTCGCGCGCCTCGACGCCGAGCTCACGGAGGAAGAACCGCTTGCCGTGGACGACCTGGCGGACGAGGGACTCCCCGCAGGGCAGGTTGGCGTCGGGCTCCACCCACATCCCCCCGACCGGCTCCCACCGGCCCGAGCGGACCGCCTCGCGGACGCGCCGGTAAAGCTCCGGGTGGTCCTCCTTGACCCAGAGGTACTGCACCGCCTGGCTGGCGACGAAGCGGTGGTCGGGGCAGTCCTCGAGG
Organism: Acidimicrobiales bacterium; assembly: GCA_035294565.1. Taxonomy (GTDB): domain Bacteria; phylum Actinomycetota; class Acidimicrobiia; order Acidimicrobiales; family Palsa-688; genus DATGKR01. The sequence continues at coordinate 8,947 of DATGKR010000025.1, forward strand.
AGACGCAGCTGGTTGGCGAACGTGCGGGCGACCTTGCGCCTGGTCTCGCGGACCGGCCACAACCATGCGGTGTCGATGTGGGCGTGGCCGACGGCGGTCACCGTGTGCCGCCTCCCCTCGCCCGGCCCGCCGGGCTTCCTGGCCGCGCCCAGGCACGCTCGCGCCTCGGCCAGCTTCCCCTCCCCGAACAGCGCGAGCGCCCGTTCCAGCTCGGCCAGCCCCCGCCCGTCCATCCACTCGGCGATCTCGACGGCTATCTCGGCTTCGAGGAGGAACGCCTCCGCCTCCCGGTCGACCAGGGCGAGCTCCGCCTGGCGGAGGGTGTAGAGCGGCGGGCCGGAGTAGTCGGGGGCGAGAAGCGGCCACTCCTTCTTGTGCCACCTGGGGATCGGGTTGGCGGCCGCCTCGACGTAGAAGTCCGCCTCGACGCCGGGGACCGGAACCTCCCGGTGCTCGTGGTGCAGCCCCTGCAGGGGCTGCAGGTCGGTGCTCCACACGAGGCCCTCGGCGCTGAAGCCGACCACGTCGTCGCCGCCCAGGTCCACCAGGGCGACGACCTCCCTGCCGCGCCACGGCCCGGGGACCTCGCCCCGCAGGCGGAACCAGGTGGTCCCCCACATCGCGCCCCACTCCCCGCCCACCGCGAACGGCTCGAAGCGGGCGTTGACAGCCTCCGCTGCGAGGAGCGGCTCCCCGGGCAGGTGGCGCGCGCTCACCTCGAGCGGGGACCTCTCCGGGTAGACGGCCCCCTCTTTTTCCCGGAGGAAAACCCTTGCCTCGGCGGGGGTGAACGCCACGCTCAGCGCAGGCCGGCGAAGAGGTCGTCCTCGAGCAGCGGTGCGCCCGTGCGGTCGCGTGCGCGCACGAACGCCTCGACGCCCATCAGCCCCTCGAAGGCGTCGCGACCCATCTTCAAGAAGAAGATGTTGTCCGACTGGCTGGCGTGGCACTCGAGCGAGTCGTACTTGGCGCCGGCGTAGCGGCTCACGTCCACGAAGGTGGTGACCAGCTCGTCCGGCGTGCCCCACTCCTCGCGGGGTCCCGACGGCCCCTCCCCCGCCTCCCCCCGACCGGGCACGGCCAGGCCGAGCTTCTCCACCTGCTCGGCGAAGGAGCGGATGGCGCTACGGGGGACGGCCGTGTAGTACAGCTTGTCCGGGATGCCCGTCAGCTCCGCCGCCGCGACCGCGACCCGGTTGGCCTGGATGTGGTCCGGGTGGCCGTAGAAGCCGTTGTCGTCGTAGGTGACGAGTACCTGGGGCCGGTAGCGGCGCAGCAGCACCGCCAGCCGGGCCGCCGCCTCCTCGACGGGGGTGGTCCAAAACGAGCCGGGCTCGTCGTTCTGCGGCCATCCCATCATCCCGCTGTCTCGGTACCCCAGGCGCTCCAGGTGCGACACGCCGAGCACGGCGCAGCTGCCCTCCAGCTCCTCGGCGCGCAACCGCACCACCGCGTCGCGCTCGTGGCCCACCTCGCCGGGCTTCACCCCGTCGGGGCCGTCCCCGCAGCCGCCGTCGGTGCAGGTGACCAGCACCGTCGTCACCCCCTCCGCCGAGTAGCGGGCGAGCACCCCCCCGGTGCTGATCGACTCGTCGTCGGGGTGGGCGTGGACGGCCATGAGGGTCAGCGAAGGCACGCCGCCCATTCTGCCCGGGCGCGCCGGCATGCCCGGCCGCCGCCGTCCGCCCGTCAGCATCTAAGTTTTGTCCCATGGCACAAGTGCAGACGGTCCGCGGACCGCTCGACGTGTCCGACCTCGGGCGCACCTACATGCACGAGCACATCTTCGTGCTCACCCCCGACGTGCAGCTCAACTACCCCGAGGAGTGGGGTTCGGAGGAGGAGCGCGTAGCCGACGCCGTGGCCAAGCTCAAAGCCGCCGCCGCGCAGGGGGTGCGGACCTTCGTCGACCCTACCGTCGTCGGCCTGGGACGCTACATCCCCCGCATCCAACGCGTCGCCGAGCAGGTCCCCGAGCTCAACATCGTGGTGGCCACCGGCTGCTACACCTACGACCAGGTCCCCTTCTTCTTCTACTACCGGGGACCGGCTCTGGCCGCCGTGGTGGGGGCGGACGTGCCGGACCCGATGGTCGACATGTTCGTCAAGGACATCACCGAAGGCATCGCCGGCACGGGGGTGAGGGCCGCCTTCTTGAAGTGCGCCATCGACCACCAGGGGATGACGGAGGGGGTCGCCCGGGTGATGCGCGCCGTGGCCCGGGCCCACCGCCAGACGGGCGCCCCGATCACGGTCCACACCCACCCTGACAGCCACACCGGCCTCGAAGTGAAGAAGCTGCTCTGCGACGAGGAAGGCGTCGACCCCACCCGGGTCGTCCTCGGACACAGCGGAGACACCTCCGACGTCGACCACCTCCAGGAGCTGGCCGACCACGGGTTCATCCTCGGGATGGACCGCTTCGGCATCAACGTGGGCACCACCTTCGAGGCGCGCTGCGACACGGTCGTGGAGATGTGCCGGCGCGGCTATGCCGACCGCATGGTCCTCTCCCACGACGCCGCCTGCTACATAGACTGGATCGACCCCAACGTCCTCGCCGCGATGAACCAGTGGCACTACGGCCACATCCACGACGACGTGCTGCCCTACCTGCGCGAGCACGGGGTGAGCGAAGAGCAGATCGACACCATGCTCGTGTCCGTGCCGCGCCGCTACTTCGAGAACGCGACCGCCTACTGACGACGAACGCGGCCCCGACGAGGACGCCGACGCCCCCAATACCCGACAACCACCTCGAACGGAGCACAAGATGGCATCCAACCCACTCAACACCGACGACTTCGGCGGCGAGCTGCACAACCTGGCCCTGTCAGAGGCGGCCAGGCCGCTCCTCGCCGAGGTGAAGAGGTTCGTCGCCGAGGAGGTGGAGCCGATGTCGGAGAAGTACTTCGCCCTCGGCGCCGGGCGCGAGAACCGCTGGAGCTTCGCCCCCGGCCAGCTGGAACTTCTCGACGCCACCAAGGCCGAGGCGAAGCGGCGGGGGCTTTGGAACTTCTTCCTGCCCAACGCCGAGACCGGCGAGGGGCTCCCCAACCTGGACTACGCCTACATCGCCTTCGAGCTCGGCAAGAACCCGCTCGCCTCCGAGTGCCTCAACTGCTCGGCGCCGGACACCGGCAACATGGAGGTCCTCGAACGGGTCGGCACCCCCGAGCAGAAGAAGACGTGGCTGGAGCCGCTCCTCGCAGGCGAGATCCGTTCCGCATACGCCATGACCGAACCCGGCCTGGCGTCCTCCGACGCCCGCAACATCGCCTGCTCGGCGGTGCTCGACGGCGACGAGTGGGTGATCAACGGCGAGAAGTACTACATCTCCGGTGCCGGCGACCCGCGCTGCAAGGTGATGATCGTCATGGTCCGCACCAATCCCGACGCCTCGCCCAACCAGCAGCAGTCGCAGATCCTCGTCCCGATGGACACCCCCGGCGTCGAGGTCGTCGGTCCGATGCTCGTCTTCGGCCACGACGACGCACCCCACGGCCACATGCACATCAGGTTCAAAGACGTGCGCGTCCCCAAGGAGAACGTCCTGCTCGGGGTGGGCCGAGGCTTCGAGATCTCCCAGCTTCGCCTCGGGCCGGGGCGCATCCACCATTGCATGCGCTCCATCGGGGCGGCGGAGAAGGCCCTGCAGCTCATGGTCGAGCGGGGCCTCGGCCGCACCGCCTTCGGACGTCCCATCATCTCCTTGGGCAAGAACACCGAGTGGGTGTCCCGGGCGCGGATCGAGATCGAGGCGATGCGGCTCATGGTCCTGAAAGCGGCGAAGGCGATGGATCTGATGGGCACCGCGGACGCCAGGGTCTGGGTGAGCGCGGTGAAGGCGATGGTCCCCGAACGGGTGTGCCAGATCATCGACCAGGCCATCCAGATCCACGGGGCGACCGGCGTGTCTCAGTGGACGCCGCTCGCCGACATGTACACCTCGCAGCGGACGCTGCGCTTCGCCGACGGGCCCGACGAGGTCCATCACATGGTGGTGGGGCGGGCGGAGATCGCCCGCTACCAGGCCGCCGCCCCGTGACCTCCGCCGTCGGCAGGACCGCGCCGCGGGCGGCAGCCACGGGCGAGGTCCTCGTCGTGGAGGACGACGCCGGCGACGCCCTGCTGGTGGAGGAGCTCCTCGCCGACGCTGGAGCGGACCTCGACACGGTGTGGGCCACCAGCGTCGGGGAGGCGATGGCAATGGTCACCCCCCGGACCGTGTGCATCCTCCTCGACCTGGGCCTGCCCGACTCCGAGGGCCTGGAAGGGTTGCGGCGGACCCTGGCGGCGGCGGGGCGGGTGCCGGTGATCGTCCTCACCGGCCGGGTCGACCGGGACCTGGGCGAGGCGGCGGTCGCCGCCGGGGCGCAGGACTACCTGGTCAAGGGGGCGGTCAGCGGGGAGGAGCTGTCCCGGGCCATCCGCTACGCCATCGAGCGGCGGCGAGGCCAGGAGACTGCGCGGCGCCTCGTCGAGGCGGAGATGCAAGCGGCGGAGAAGGCCCGCCTGGAGAGGGGCCTGCTGCCTCGCCCCATGCTCTCCAACCCGCGGCTCGCCTGGGCGACCCGTTACCGCCCGGGGGGAGGGCGGGCGTTGCTCGGCGGCGACTTCTACGACGGCGTGGAGCTGGCCGACGGCACGGTTCGCGTGGTGGTGGGCGACGTGACCGGCCACGGGCCCGACGAGGCGGCGGTGGGAGTCGCCCTGCGGGTGGCGTGGCGGGCGCTGGTCCTGGCGGGCCTGCCGGCCGGCTCGGTGATAGCCGGCATGCAGAAGGTCCTGCTCGCCGAACGCCACGCCGACGACCTTTTCGCCACGCTTTGCGACGTCACCATCGACCCCGGGCTGGACCGGGCGGACCTGCGCGTCGCCGGCCATCCCTGCCCGCTGCTCGTTCGGCCGTCGGGGGTCGAACAGTTGCAGGTCGGCGCCCGGGGCCCCCTGCTCGGGCTCGACGACGACGCCGACTGGCCGGCGTTCGGCGTCGACCTCGGCGGCGACTGGGGTCTGGTGGTCTTCACCGACGGCGTGGTGGAGGGCCGCGCCGGGGGCGGCCGGCTGGAGGTCTCCGGCCTGTCCCGCCTGGCCGCCGAGGCTCTGGCCGGGGGGGCGGAGCTCGGTCGGCTGGCCGACGAGCTGATCAGCGGCGCCGAGTGGGCGAACGGGGGGGCGCTGGCCGACGACGTGGCGCTCTTCCTGCTCGGCACCGGGCCGCGCTGGTGAGCGGAGACCCCGAGGACTCCCCCGGCGAGAAGCGGGAGCGTGCCCGCCGGGCGGGGCGCGCTGGCATCATCGCCGGAAGGGCCGGACGCCGACCCCGGCTGCGCCACCTCCTCGCCGCCCTGTTCGCGGTCGCCGGTTTCCTCGTAGCCGCGGCGGGCGTGGTCGCAGGCGTGTCCTTGGACAAGGCTTCCACCGGGGAGCTCGTCGCCGTCCTCGCGTCGTCCCTGGCGGTCATCGTCCTGGCCGGAGCGGCCATTTGGCTGGCGTTGCGGCGCGTCGTGGTCGAACCGGTCGCCTCTGTGGCCGCAGACGCCCTGGTGGTGGCCGGCGGCGACCTCGACCACGCCGTCGAGCCGACCGGCCCCCGGGAAGTGGCGGAGATGGCCGCCGCCATCGAAGCGATGCGGACCAGGATCCTCTCGGAGGTCTCCCAGGCGCGCGCGCTCAACAACGAGCTGGCGCGCTCCAACGAGGAGCTCGAGCAGTTCGCCTACGTCGCCTCCCACGACCTGCAGGAGCCGCTGCGCAAAGTGACCAGCTTCTGCCAGCTCCTGGCGCAGCGCTACGGCGGACAGCTCGACGAGCGAGGCGAACAGTACATCGAGTTCGCCGTGGACGGGGCCAAGCGGATGCAGGTGCTCATCAACGACCTGCTCGCCTTCTCCAGGATCGGCCGCACCACCGACCACTTCGAGGCGGTCGACCTGGCCGAGTGCACCGACATCGCGGTACGCAACCTGTCGCTCGCCATCGAGCAGGCGGGGGCGGAGGTCAGGGTCGAGGGCGCCCTGCCCAAGGTGATGGGTGACAGGAGCCTCCTCGTGGCGTTGATGCAGAACCTGATCGCCAACGCGGTCAAGTTCCGCGGGGACTCCCCCCCGCAGGTGGCCGTGAGCGCCGAAGCCGGGGAGGACGACTGGACCGTCTCGGTCGCCGACAACGGCATCGGCGTGGAACCCCGCTTCGCCGACAGGATTTTCGTCATCTTCCAGCGGCTCCACGGCCGGGAGGCGTACGCGGGTACGGGCATCGGCCTGGCCATGTGCCGCAAGATCGTCGAGTTCCACGGAGGCCGCATCTGGCTCGACACCGGCTACGGTCCTGGCGCACGGTTCTGCTTCACCCTGCCCAAAGTGCCGACAGAGGAGCCCGAAGATGAGCGAGATGACGCCACCGTCGACGCCGGTTGAGATCCTCCTTGTCGAGGACGACCCGGGTGACGTCATGATGACCCGGGAGGCCCTCGAGGAGAGCAAGCTGCTCCACACCCTGCACGTCCTCGACAACGGCGAGGAGGCCGTCAAGTTCCTCCGCCGCGAGGAGCCCTACGAGGACGCCCCCCGGCCGGATCTGGTGCTGCTCGACCTCAACCTGCCGCGCCTCGACGGGCGCGAGGTATTGTCGATCGTGAAGACCGACTCCGGCCTTCGCCAGATCCCCTGCGTGGTTCTCACCACCTCCGACGCGGAGGAGGACGTGCTTCGCAGCTACGACCTGCACGCCAACGCCTACGTGACCAAACCCGTCGACTTCGAGGCGTTCACCAAGGTTGTGCGCCAGATCGACGACTTCTTCTTCACCATCGTCCGGCTTCCCCAACCATGAGGATGGGTAATAGAAAGGTGACCGACATGCCCTGCGGTACCGAGGAGGCGAAATGAGATTCAGGCTTTGGCACCTGCCTGTCCGCTTGGCGACGGGCGCGTTCATCTTGAACTCGGGCCTCAACAAGCTGAGGTCCGACGACGAGGAGGTGCACAAGGGCATCCACGGCATGGCGTCCGGCGCATACCCGGTCTTCGAAGGCATGGACCCCAGGAAGTTCACGAAGATGCTCGGCACCGGGGAGACGGCGCTCGGAGCCGTGCTGCTCGCCCCGTTCATCGGGCCGGGACTCGCCGGCGCCGGCCTCACCGCTTTCTCCGGGGCGCTCCTCGGCCTCTACTTCCGCACCCCGGGGATGACCGTGGACGGGATCCGCCCCAGCCATCAGGGCACCGCGCTCGCCAAGGACAGCTGGATGGCCGCCATAGGCACAGCCCTGATGATCGACGCGGCGGCCAACAGGTTGCGGCGCCGGTCGGGCCGCTCGGCGAAGAAGACCGCCAAGAACGCCGGCAAGGCGGCTCTCGCTGCGAAAGCGGCCAAGGCGGCGAGGTCGGCGAAGTCCTGACC
>DATGKR010000026.1:0-2146 GCA_035294565.1 Acidimicrobiales bacterium
AGTGGCGAGGACCTCGGAGCCTGGGTCGTAGCTGAGCCCGTACTCGGCTGCTTGGTGCTCGGCGACCGCTTCGAGCAGCTCGGGGACGCCGGCGCCAGGCGGGTACTGGTTGTCGCCCTCTTGGATGGCTTCGACTGCCACCCGCCGCAGCAGCTCCGGCCCCGGCCCTTCTGGGAAACCTTGGCCGAGGTTGACCGAGCCAGTCTCGGTGGCGAGCGCCGACATCTCCGCGAAGATCGTGGTCCCGAACGGCACGAGGCGCGAGCTCACCACCCCCGCAAGGCTACTGTACGGCCCGCTCCCCAAGCCCCCACTGGCGCCGCGCCCTCCCCCACTGGAGCGGCGCGCACGCCCCCACCGGCGCGGCGCGCCTCCCCCGCCGGCGCCCTACGAGGTGCTCTCCTATGCGCCCCTATGCTCCGCGGAAGGCGACGAGCCTTGTGCCGTCTTCGGCGTAAAGCGTCTCCCCGACGGCGACCACCCAAGGGAAGTGCGTCACCGGCGACGCCAAAGAGATGCTCTGGAGGAGCCTCCCGCTGGAGGCCGAGACCGCGACCAGCTGGCCCGCCTCGTCCTCCTCGAACACCCGGCCCCCCGCCACGACAGGCGACCCCGCCCCGCCGGCCCCAGATCTCCACAGCACCCGCAGCGAACGGCCGGCCGCCCTTACCGCCACCACTCCCCCCGTGCACGGCACGTACACCGTGGCCCCAGACACCGCGTCTGCCCCGTAGGCGCCGCCGTTACAGACTTGGGCGGAGGCGAGCTGGCCGCCGATGCCTCCCAACTGCGAAGTGCTGACCAAGAAACCGACGCCGGCCTTTCCCACCTGGAACGCCAGGCCCCCCGGCAGCAAGGCGGGCCCGGTCGAGCCGAGGTCCAAGTCGGCGACGTTCCATTGCGCCCAGGCGCTGGGGGCGAAGTAGGAGGCCAGGCGGAGCCCCGGCGTCAGTTCGATGACGGCGTCGCCGCCGTCGAAGGCCTGCCCGGGCGAAGCGGCGCTGTTGCCCGTCGCCAGCAACAAGTCGCCGTTTGCCAGCACGTCTGGGCCGCCCACCTCCCATACCGCCCCTTCGCGAGCCGTCGGGGTGTGCCAGTAGCCGAGCGCGTGGCCCGGGGCCTCCGGGACGGAAATGACGGCCCCCTTGTAGTTGCCGCAGTCCCCGTAGAGCCCCCCGAGGGGCACGTAGACGTTGCCGTCCTCCAAGTCGAGGGCCGCCCGCTGCTGCTCGGCGGCGGGGTCGGTCCCGGGCAGGGCGATCTTCGTTCGCCGCAGGAGCTCTCCCGTCCGGGCCGAGAGGGCCACGACCTCGTGCTCGGGGCGGCCGGCGACGCTTGTCAGGACGACGGCCCACAGCAGGTCGCGAGCCGGGTCGAGGACCGGCGTCCCCGTCACCCCTGAGGGGTCTATGTCGCCCGGGCAGGCGAGGCCGCTAGTCACCGGGCTCGCCAGGTGGGAACGCCACACGAGCGCCCCAGTGGCCTCCGAGAGCGCGTACACGCTGTCGTTTTCGGTGGCCACGTACACGCACCCGCCGGCTACGAGCGCCTCAGCGTAGATGGCCCCGTCGAGAGGCGCCGTTTCCCACTTGCGGCGGAGGGCGCCGGCGTGCCCGCTCACGTCTACACCGGCCTGCGCGTGGGCGCCACCGCCCCCGAAGCTGGGCCAAGGAGCTTCGCCCTTCCCGCCCGTAGGCCCGCAAGCCCTCGCTGGAGAAGCGACGGCCTCGCCAGCCCTCGCCGGAGACGCGACGTCCTCGCCAGCCCTCGCCGGCGGCGCCGCGGCGACAACCGAGCCGGTGCCCACCGAACCCGTGCCGACCGCGGCCATGCCAAGAGGGGCCGTGCCAAGGGCCGCCGCTCCAAGAGGGGCCGCTGCCGAGGCTGTGCCAACCGAGCAAGTGGCAAGCAGGACCGTGGAGAGCAGGCCGGCGAGGGCAGGCGCAGGGCCAGCCGCCGGTAGCCCGAACATGGGGGCCATTGTGCCCGACCGGCCCTCGAGGCGCCAGCGCGGCCTGGAGCAGGTAACGTCGCCCCTATGAGCACCGCTTACGACGCTTTCTTGCTCGTGAGCTTCGGTGGGCCGGAAAAAGCGGAAGACGTCATGCCCTTCCTGCGCCGCGTCACCGCCGGCAGAGGCGTCCCC
>DATGKR010000027.1:0-3728 GCA_035294565.1 Acidimicrobiales bacterium
CGACCCCACACACTCGACCGCATCCTGGCGGGCTTTTCGGCCCTGCTCAACTACTTGGTGGAGGACGGCCGAATCAGAACGAATCCGGCTGCCGGACGACCCACTGGCACGTCCGTCACGTGTCAATGGCCAAGTTGAGCGCCACGAGATTCGCCCATACTCGGTGGCCGAGTCGCTTGAGGTCTTCGAAGAGCAGCGCACGTTCGCTCCGAGCGCGGCCGATCTGGCCTCGTCTCGGGTCTGATAGGACTGCGGTTCGGCGAGGTTCGCGGAGGTCGGGTTGCCGATCTGCTCCAGGTGGCCATGGGGGTGCCGGCTTATGCCGGCACCGACCGAGCTGAAGTGGCGGCGCCACGCCCATCGCGGGCCTTTCCGGTTTGGTGGCCTGGCGATGCCAGCGCCGAGTGGACCCTGGACCTCTACCGCCACCATCTCGGTAGCGATGCTGACCGGGCCGGCATCGCGCGGGTAAACCACGTCCTCGGAGCCAAGCGCAAGCCGCGACCGACGGCAGCCCACGAACGAGGTTCTCGAACGGACGGCGCAGCCCGGTGACGTCGCGTATGGCGCCACTGTCTCGACGAGACCGCGGCGCTCGAGGACTCAAGCTTCGGCGTCAGATCGAGAAGAGCCTCAAGAACGGCGGCGTGCCGGCCCGAAAGGCGCTCGTCCAGGAGATCCGCTTCGAAGGTCGCGACCGCGTCGTACCATGCTTCCGCGTGCCTGGCGGCGCGGAACCAAAGGTTCGTGCCCTGGCGCGATCGGTCGGTCGGCGCCCCCGGCAGGACTCGAACCTGCGACGCACGGTTTAGGAAACCGACGCTCTATCCTCTGAGCTACGGGGGCTCGGCTAGCGGGCCCGTAGCGGACCGCCGGGACCGACCTGACGACGGAAAGGGTAGCCCGACCCGCGTCGGTCCGCAGCAACCCCGGCTCGACCTTCGGCAAGGGAATGGCCTTTCAGGCGGCGGTGCCGGAGGCGAGCGCCGACTGGCGACCATCCCCGGGCGCCACACGGTCGGGCCGGACAACCTCGGGCAGGGTGGGGCCCGGTCCTGAGGGATCGGCGACCGCGACGGCCGCGACGACGGGCACACCTTCGGGCAGCCACGCGACCGCGCCGGGTGGCGTGTGGAACAACCAGAGGGAGAGCTTGCGAAGCGAGTCCCAGTCGCCGTCCGCCACCCGCAGCGAGAGAGGGGCGTCCGGCTCGGATGGCGCCGACACGACCTGCATCGTGACCGCACCGGCGCCTGGGAAGAGGACCTCGACCGCCGTGCCGGTCCCGACATCGCCGGGCGGGGTGGCCCTGAGGCCGTCGATCCGGACGGCTGCGCCCCCGACCGACACGTCGAGCAGCGTCGCAGGCGCCCCCTCTACGAGGACCGGGGCGACGAGCGGGATTCGGGGGGCGTTCCTTCGCGACGTGGCGTAGCGTCCGGAGCGGATACGCCGAACGCCCATGAGGAGGACGAACCCCGCCAGCGCCAGCCAGAGGCCCGAGGCCGCGGTGGACGGGGCCGAAGTGTGCCAGGGGACCAGCTTGGCGGCACCGGCGATCGCGTAGCCGACAACGGCGTAGGCCACCGCGATCAGGACCCAGATGATCCCCGGCGCCCGGCCCCTGGCCCGTCGGTCGGCCCCTCCCTTGGGGGTCACGGAGAAGTCCAGGTTCTTGCGCGTCACGAGCCACCAGGCACACGCCAGGCCCACCGGCACCCGCATGACCCGCAAGGCGAAGGCTGTCGACCAGCGGATGTTCTTGCGCAGGAGTCGCTTGGCCCCCCACAGCCGGAGGCTGAACATGATGAGGAAGGCACACGTGAACGCCAGCGGACTGGCGGTGGAGGTTCGGGCGCCGCTCAGCAGAACGGCGACGGGGACGGCGAAGACGACCAGGGTTGCAAGGCCTTCCAGCCACCACAACGTCCCCATGAGGTACTCGTGGAAGTTCCGCCAGGACATCCACCTCTTGGCCGCCCACAACCGTTCCCTGACCAGGATCTGCATTGCTCCCATACCCCACCTGCGGCGCTGGACGAGGTACTGGGCCGGTGTTTCGGGGGCGAGGCCGACGGCGAGCGTCTGGTGGTGGTAGACGGTTCGCCATCCGGCGCGGATCAGGTTCAGTGTGGTGTGGAGGTCCTCGGTGATCGTTCCGGTCGCCACGCCGCCCACCTCGCGGAGGGCGCTGACGCGCAAGAGAGAGGTGGAGCCGCACCAAAACGGCCCTGCCTCGGCGTGGTGGCGGGCGGGCATGAGCACGTTGAAGAACAGGCCCTGCTCGCCGGTGAAGCCGTCGTCGTCGAAGGCGCCCTGGTTGTAGAAGGCCTGGGGTCCCTGCACCAGCCCCACCCGGGGGTCGTCGAACCAGGGGAGCGTAGCTGTGAGGAAGCTCGGCAAGGGGACGTGGTCGCAGTCGAGCACGGCCACCAGGTCCGCCCCGCCCGTTCCGCTCCGCTCCTCCTCATTGAGCAGGGCGAGGGCGTGGTTGATGTTCCCGGCCTTGGCGTCGTCCCGGCTTGCCCGGCGCACGTAGCGGGCGCCGAACGCGGCGCACATCTCGGCCACCCAGGGCCGGCCTCCGTCGTCGAGGACCCACGTGTCGTGCGCCGGTTCGAGGTCGCACGCCGCGGCGACGGTGGGTGCCAGGACTTCGCGTGGCTCGTTGTAGGTGGGGACCAGCACGACCACCCTCGGGGTGAACGCGCCGCGTCGCTGCGGCGGCGGTTGCCCGTCGATCGTCCAGAGCGTGACCGTCTTGAGGACCAGCCCGGCGAGCGGGAGCGCTTCGAAGGCGACCAGGCACCATGCCACCACGTGCCCCGGCCCGGGCGGGAGGGTGAACGCCACACGCCACGCGAGGTAGGCGAGAAGCGCGGCTATGGCGGTCAGGCCCCCGAGGCGGGCCATGCGCTTGGAGCGGGGGTCCTCGGGGCGCGGCGTACCGAGCTGGGAGGCCCACGCTGCGACGGCGGGCGCATCTCGCTTCCCAGCGCGTGAGATCACCGTGGACGTATCGGTTCGCCGACCGCCGACCTGAAACGCGGGGCAGCCGAAGGGCCCGTCGACGGCGAAAAACCGTAGGTTGGCCGACATGGAAACGCGGGTGATCAGGGTGCACACCGGATCGCGCCGGTTGGCCGATCTCACGGGCGAGCTCGAGGCTTTCTGCGAGGACAAAGGCGACGGGCTCTGCTCGGTGTTCGCTCCCCACGCCACCGCCGGCCTGGCGCTCATGGAGACGGGCTCGGGCTCGGAAGCCGACCTCGAGGAAGCCCTCCTTCGCCTGCTGCCACGCGACGGGCGGTACCGCCACGCGCACGGCTCGGCCGGACACGGCGCCGACCATCTGCTGCCGGTGCTGGTGCCACCTTCGCTGGTGGTGCCGGTGCTCGGAGGACTGCCGCAGCTCGGGACGTGGCAGAGGCTGGTGCTCGTAGACACCAACGCGGACAACCCTGACCGGCAGGTGCGGTTCAGCTTCCTCCCCGCAAACGGGGGGTGAGAAAGGCCGCAAACAGGGGGTGAGAAAGGCCCCACACGGGGGGTGGGAGAGGCCGCCGGGCGGCCAGGCGGAGGGTGTCAGGCGGAGGGTGTCAGGCGGCGGGTGAGGAGGCCGCGAGGGCGGCAGTCGCCAGCTCCTCCAGGGAGGCCGCTAGGTGGCCGAGGAAGCGTTGCGGGTCGCCCATGACCTCGGGCGCGGTGATGAGCCCCATGCTCATCGA
>DATGKR010000028.1:0-10154 GCA_035294565.1 Acidimicrobiales bacterium
CGAGACCGGTTAGCTGGGGCTGCGCCTGAGCCACCGAAAAATCATTAGCCAAGCTACGAATCCCGAGTTAGTAACCGTATAGCGCTATCAAGTCGTATCTCGTTCACAACTCGGGAGCATTAGTTCGGATAACTAACCACACAGAGGGCTCTTCGACCACAAAGAGGGCTCCTCCACCACAAAGAGGGGCTCCTCCACCACAAAAGAGGGGCTCTTCGACGACAGAGGCTCGTCAGCCACCGCGACGGCGGACCTGCCCCTCGAGCGTTGCGCCTCGCGGCCAGGTGAGCAGCCCCGGCACTCAGCGGTTTCAGCACCCCGCTCCCTCGCTCGCCTCGGGCTCGTCCCGACGGTGAACGCCTCCGGCACGCGGTGGCGCCCTGACCGCGTTCGCCGGCATCTTCGTCGCCGAGTGGGAGACCTCACGCCGACCTCGCCGCCAAGTACCGCTCTCGGGCGTCGGGGCTATCGGATCGCTGGCCGTCCTCTGGGCGGTCGGCATGGGGCAGCGCCTTCTCGCGCACCTGGACGTGTCGACGCTCAGCAAGGTGTCCGCCGTCGTCCTCGCCGGTCTCGCCGCCTACATCGCCTGGACAGCCGCCTCGTGAGGCAGCCCCCAGCCGGTAGGCTCCGAAAAAGGACAACGAGGCAGAAAGGAATCTGCGATGAGCGGCTTCGCCATGACCGTCGACGGCCAGGCCGTCGCTGGCGAGAAGACGTTCGGGGTCGTCAACCCCGCGACCGGCGAGGTCTTCGAGCAGGCGCCGGAGTGCTCGAAGCAGCAGCTCGACCAGGCGATGGAGGCCGCCCACAGGGCCTACCGGGACTGGAAGTCGGACCTCGACTTCCGCCGGTCGGCGCTCGCCAAAGCCGCCGACCTCCTCTTCGGCGCGGGGGCCGAGCTGGCACCGGTACTGACCGCCGAGCAGGGAAAGCCGCTCGGCGACGCCAACGTCGAGGTGCTGGGGGCCGGGGTGTGGTTCAAGTACTTCGCCGAGCTCGACCTACCCCGCGAGGTAATCCAGGACGACGACAACGCCTTCGTCGAGGTCGCCAGGCGCCCGCTCGGCGTCGTGGCCGCCATCACGCCGTGGAACTTCCCGTTGGTCCTCGCCTCCTGGAAGATCGCGCCCGCCCTTCTGGCCGGGAACACCGTTGTCCTCAAGCCCTCCCCCTACACCCCGCTCAGCACCCTGAAGCTGGGCGAGCTGCTCTCGTCGGTGCTCCCCGCCGGCGTCCTGAACGTGGTCAGCGGCGGCGACGAGCTCGGCGCCTGGATGACCTCGCACCCCGTCCCCCGCAAGATCTCCTTCACCGGTTCGGTGGCGACTGGCAAGAAAGTGGCAGCGTCAGCTGCGCCGGACCTCAAGCGGGTCACCCTGGAGCTCGGCGGCAACGACCCCGCGGTGGTGCTCGACGACGTGGATCCCGCGGCGATCGCCGGCAAGCTCTTCTGGGGGGCCTTCCAGAACAACGGTCAGGTTTGCTCGGCCATAAAGCGTGTCTACGTCCCCGAGCGCCTCTACGACGAGATGGTCGAGGCCCTCGCCAACGAGGCGCGCTCGGCCAAAGTGGGACCCGGCGACGAGGAAGGCGTCCAGCTGGGGCCGATCAACAACAAGCCGCAGTTCGACCGCGTTCAGGAACTGGTGTCGGAAGCCGTTTCGGCGGGTGCCAAGGCGGCGGCCGGCGGCAAGCCGATGGACCGGCCCGGCTACTTCTTCGAGCCGACCATCCTCGCCGGGGTCAGCAACGACGCCCGCATCGTCGAGGAGGAGCAGTTCGGCCCGGCACTGCCCGTGGTCGCCTACCGCGACCTCGACGAGGCGATCGAACGGGCCAACGCCACCCACTTCGGCCTTTCCGGCTCGGTGTGGGGATCGGATCCAGATAGGGCCGCCGAGGTTGCCGGCCGGCTAGAATGTGGCACCGCCTGGGTCAACACCCACCTGGCGCTGCAACCCAACCAGCCTTTCGGCGGCTTCAAGTGGAGCGGGATCGGCGTCGAGAACGGCCCATGGGGGTATTACGCCTTCACCGACATCCAGGTGATCCACAGGTCGAAGGCATGAGCGACGTCAACGACTGGAACGCGCGCATCATCGAGGAATTCCGGACAAACGGCGGCCGCGTCGGCGGCCAGTTCGAGGGCGCACCTCTGCTCCTCCTGCACACGATCGGGGCCCGCAGCGGCAAGGAGCGGGTCAATCCTATGATGTACCTCGACTTGGACGGCGGCCGTTACGTGTTCGCATCCAAGGCCGGCGCCGATAGAAATCCCGACTGGTACCACAACCTTCTGGCCCACCCCGACGTCACGGTCGAGGTGGGCAGCGATACCTACCGGGCGCACGCGACCCCAGTCACCGGCGAGGAACGGGACCGCATCTACGCAGAGCAGGTCCGTCGCTACCCAGGTTTCGGCGAGTACCAGCAGAAGACGAAGCGCGTCATCCCCGTCATCTGCCTCACCCCGCTATAGCTCGGGCAGCCGCTGGGCGCGCCCACTCAGGCCGGCGAAGAGGTCACCGACCTCGGCCAGGCGCGTCGGCATCGTTGCCACCGTCCACGCGTCGCTGCGCAGGGAGGGATCGTCCAGCTCCTCCCAGCGGATCGGAGCCGAGACCGGAGCCCCCGGCGCCGGCCGGGTGCTGTAGGGGGCGACGAGCGTCTTGTTGCGGGCGTTTTGCGTGTAGTCGAGGCGGGCCTTGCCGCCGCGAGCTTCCTTGTGCCAGGTCCAGCTGACGAGATCTGGCACCGTGGCGCCAACAGCACGAGAGAGCTTCTCGACCCACGCACTGGTCTCGGAGAAGGTGTACCCCGGCGCTACCGGGATCCAGATGTGGATCCCCCGCTGGCCGGACACCTTGGGGGCGGCCGCCACGCGCAGGTGAGCGAGACCGTCCCTGAAGAGTCTGGCCAAGAGCAGGACCTCTTCGGGCGACGTAGCCGGCCCAGGGTCGATGTCGACGAGCGCCCAGGTGGGCTCGTCTACGTCGGGGATCCTCGACGTCCATGCGTGCAGTTCCACGGCAGCGTAGTTCGCCATCCAGGCGAGGGCTGGGACGCTGTCGACGACGAAGTGGTCCTCCCAGCGGGTGATCCACTCGGGGGCGTAGGAGGGCGGCTGGTTGTGCCAGAACCCAGGCCGGTCCACCCCGTCGGGGAACCGGTGCAGGTTGACGGGCCGGCCGACCAGATGCGGGAGCATGACGGGTGCGACCGTGGCGTAGTAACGAACAAGGTCACGCTTGGTGACAGAAGGTCGGTCCTTTTTCCCGGGGAAGATCTCCTTGTCGAGGTTCGTCAACTTCAACGGCCGACCCTGCAGCAGCCAAGTCCCGCTCTCCCCCATACGGCCGAGCGCCTCCAGCTCGTCAGGCGTCGGCGGGTCCCATCCCACGCGCACCTCGGCCTCGGACGCCGGGCGGTCGCCGTGCCACACAGATGACGGCGATAGTGCCACTTCCTCGTTGGTCCGGCCTGTCTTCACCGAGCGGGGATGGTCGCCGGGCCTCCACCCCGCCACGGCTTCGGCGTCGTGCTTGTGGAGCATGAGCCACTGGTCCCGCCCCCCTGCCGGCGGGTCCGAACAAGGACGAAGCGGCCGCGCAGCTTCTCGCCGAACAGGTCGAAGTGCAGCTCGCCACCCTCTATGGCAGCCGCAGGGTCACCCGTGCGCGCCGGGCGCCACGTTCCCCTGTCCCACACGATCACGTCGCCGCCGCCGTACTGGCCGGCGGGGATCACCCCCTCGAAATCCAGGTACTCGATGGGATGGTCCTCGACTCGCACCGCCAGGGCCTTCACCGAAGGGTCGAGCGTCGGGCCCTTGGGCATCGCCCAGCTGACCAGCACCCCTCCCACCTCCAGTCGGAAGTCGTAGTGGTCCCGGCGGGCACGGTGGTGCTGGACGACGAAGCGCGGCTCCCCCGAGCCGCTGACAGGCGCTGCCCCGGCCGGCTCCGGAGTGCTGTAGAAGTCACGCTTGGACCGGTAGTCGGCTAGGCCCACGGGCCATGTTCTACCCGCCCGGCGAGGAGGGGGGCGGATCGGGCTGCACCACCGACACCGTTGTCGAAACTGCAGCCCGACCGCCCGAGGGGGTTACCAGCAGTATCGGACAGGCCGCCGGCAACCTGAAGCGCCTGCGCCATACTGGCCCGATGACCTTGGCGAGCCAGGAAATTCCGGAGCGGACCGAGACGGGGCTCAGCCGGCGCCTGGTCCTGCTCATGGCGGCGTGTACCGGCCTATCGGTGGCGAGCAACTACTACGCCCAGCCGCTGCTGGCAGCCATCCGGCGTTCGCTGCACATGTCGACGGGGACGGCCGGCCTGGTCGTCTCGTTGACCCAGGTCGGGTACGTCCTCGGCCTCGTCCTCCTGGTGCCTCTCGGGGACCTGCTCTCGAGACGGCGGCTGATCCCGCTCATGGTGGCCGGCGTCGCCGCCAGCCTGGCGCTGGTCGCCGGCTCGCCGTCGGCTGTGGTGCTGCTGGTCGCGTCCGTGGTCGTCGGGTCGCTGTCGGTTGCAGCCCAGATCACTGTCGCCTTCTCCGCGTCACTGGCCTCTGATGCCAGTCGCGGCCGGGTGGTGGGGACAGTGATGAGCGGCCTGCTCCTGGGAATCCTCCTGGCCCGAACCGCCGCCGGCTACATCGCCGAGGCTGGAGGCTGGCGTGCGCCGTTCGCCGCTGCAGCCGCGGTGATGATCGTGTTGTCGATCGTGCTGTCGAAACAGCTCCCCACGGACCGCCCAGCGCAGTCGAGCGGGTACCTGCGGACCATAGCGTCGGTTCCCCGGCTGCTTCGCGAGGAGCCGATCATCCGCACCCGGGCCCTGTATGGGGCTGCCGCCTTCGGCGCCTTCAGCGCGCTCTGGACTCCGCTCGCTTTCTTGTTGTCGGGTCCGCCGTACAGGTACGCGACCAGCACGATCGGGCTGTTCGGGTTGTTCGGCGTGGTCGGCGCCGCCACCGCCTCGTTCGCCGGAAGGCTGGCCGACCGGGGCAGGGCGCCGCTCATGACCGCGGTCACCTCGCTTGTGCTGCTCGGGGCCTGGGCGCCGATCGCGCTCGGACGCCACTCCCTGTGGGCTTTGATCGTCGGGGTGATCGTGGTCGACTTCGCCGCGCAGGGGCTACACATCACCAACCAGAGCCAGATCTACAAGCTGCGGCCGGAGGCCCGCAGCCGCATCACCTCCGCCTACATGTCGGTGTACTTCGTTGGCGGCGTGGCCGGGTCGGTCGCCTCCGCCGCGGCGTACTCAGCGGCCGGCTGGGAGGCTGTCTCGCTGGTCGGAGCGGCGTTCGGCGTGGCCGCCGTCGGGCTGCTCGCCATCTACCGCGGCTCGCGCTGATCCGCCGCCGGCCGGCGGCGGCGCTGGGGGGCGCCAGGGGCTCGGCACCGGCGGCGGAGCTGGGGGGGCGGCGGCGGCTCGTGTCGGGCGCCGGGGGGCGGCGACCGGCGGCGGAGCTGTGGGGGCGGCGGCTCGGGTCGGGCGCCGGCGGGGCATAGAGTGTCGCGGTGCAGGAGGGAGTGCTCCCCAACCAACATCTGCTCAAAGCCATCGACGAGGGGGTCATAGACGCCGGGCGGTTCAAGATCCCTGTCGAGAACGTCCAGCCCGCCAGCCTCGATCTGCGCCTCGGCGAGGTCGCCCACCGGGTGCGTTGCAGCTTCCTGCCCGGTCCCCACCCCGTCGAGGAGCGCCTAGCCGAGCTGACCATCGACCGACTGGATCTGCGAGGAGACGGCGTGGTTCTCGAGACGAACCGCCCATACCTGATCCCGCTCAAGGAGCGGCTCCGGCTCCCGCAAGGAGTGCGTGCCAAGGCCAACCCGAAGAGCTCGACGGGACGCCTCGATGTCTTCACCAGGGTCATAACTGACCGCAGCTACCGCTTCGACGAGATCGCAGAGGGCTACGAGGGACAGCTCTACCTGGAGGTGGTCCCTCTTTCGTTCACCGTGCGGGTCCGGGAAGATCTGACGTTGAACCAGCTTCGCCTCTCGGTCGGGCGGTGCGAGCTCACCGACGCCGAGATCCTCGACCTGCACCGGCGGCAGCCTCTTCTCTACATCGGCGGCGAGCCGGTGCCCGAGTCGGAGGTGGATCTCCACGACGGGCTGTTCCTCAGCCTCGATTTGCGCGGTGGAGCCTCCGGTCACGTCGGCTGGCGCGCAAGGGAGAACGCCCCGCTTTTGGACCTCACCGCCCCCCATCCCATCGACCCAGAGCCGTTCTGGGAACCGGTCCGTCGGGAAGGGCCGGACCGAGTGGTGCTGACCGAGAAGAAGTTCTACCTGCTCATGTCCGAGGAATCGGTGGTCATACCCCCCGGGCTGGCCTCGGAGATGACGGCGTACGACCCGACGAGCGGCGAGTTGCGCACGCACTACGCAGGGTTCTTCGACCCGGGGTTCGGGTACGACCCGGACGGGCGCTTCCAAGGTTCCAAGGCGGCGCTGGAGGTGCGGGCCCACGACGTCCCTTTCATGATCGAGCACGGTCAGAAGGTCTGCAAGCTGACCTTCGAGCGCATGCTCGAGGAGCCGACCGCTCTTTATGGGCGGGGACCTTCCTCTTCCTATCAGGGGCAGACCGAGGCGCTCGGGAAGCACTTCCGCCGGTGAGCTGCCGCACCTCGCCCTCGGGATCGGCGCGGCTGCGCCCGGCTCGGAGCCGGGCGCAGAGTACTGCTCGTACCAGCGGGGGAAAGCAGGACCGTCCTATCCAGTCCCGCCACCCCGCCACTCTTGGGGTCTTGGGGCGGCTACCAGCGGTACCAGCCGCGCCGGACACCCGAGCTCTCGCCGCGGCCGAAGCCGAACCCGATGAGCCAGAAGATGAAAACGAGGGCGGCGGCGATCCAAAGCCAATGGAGGGCGAAGCCCACCCCGCCGAGTATGAGTGCTATCAGAAGTACCAGGAGGATGACTCCCATGACCGGTTTACCTCTCCTTCGTCCAGGTGCGATTTGACTTTTCCAGAGCCAGATTCCGGCTGTCTTCAATGAGTACCCGCCTCATAGCCGGGTTCAAACAACCCTTCCCGGCTGACCCCATCTGAACGGGACCGCTTGCAATACTCGAAGAGATGAGCCATTTCCCGGCCAGACCGGGCAGACGACGGCGGGTCGCCATGGCGGGAGCGGCAGCGGTGGCGATCGCCTGTGCCGTCGTCGTCGCCTACCTGGGCGTCGCTGGGGACCAGCCGGCTCGCAGCGCAGCTAGCCGGCAGCCCGACCGATCGCATACGAGAGCAGCCAGCCGGAGGCAGTCGCACGCGAAGCGGGCCCGACCAGCCGCCACGACGGCCAGCGAGTTCGCTTCGCCGTTCCTCGGCGCCGAAACCTCGTCTTGGGTGCAACAGGAGAACGCCAAGCCGGGAACGACAGCTTGGAAGCTGACCCGCCCGGCCACCGACCACCAGATCGAAGGCTACGCCAGCGCGGTGAGCGTGGAGGACGGCGACCCCGTCGATCTCTACGTTTCCACCACCTCGCCCGCCTGGGGAGTGCAGGCCTTCCGGATGGGCTACTACGGCGGCGACGAGGGCCGGCTCATCTGGTCCGACCAGGGGCTGCCCGGAGTGGACCAGCCTCCGTGCCCCGTGGAGCAGCCCAACCACATGGTCGAGTGCTCATGGCAGGACCCGCTCACCGTGTCGACGGCCGGGTGGCCGCAGGGGACCTACCTCTTCAAGCTCACCTCGGCAGCCGGATGGCAGTCGTACATCCCGTTGACGCTTCGTGACGACACCAGCCACTCCGTTTACCTGGTGAACGACAGCGTCACAACCTGGGAGGCGTACAACACCTACGGCGGCTACGACCTCTACCAGGGCCCAACAGGCAGCCTGGCCGACCGGGCCACATGGGTCTCCTTCGACCGGCCCTACACCCTCGGCGACGGCGCCGGCGACTTCATCGGCCTCGAGCTTCCGATGATCGCGATGATGGAGTCGCACAACCTGGACGTGAGCTATACCACGGACGTCAACGTCTCTGAGGACCCCTCCTTGCTCCTGCAGCACAAGACCTTCATTTCCCTCGGCCACGACGAGTACTACAGCCTCTCGATGTACAACGGTCTCGAAGCGGCCCGCGACGCGGGGGTCAACCTCGTCTTCCTCGGGGCCAACGCTGTCTACCGCCACATAAGGCTCCAGAGCTCGCCTCTCGGGCCCGACCGCGTCGAGGTGGACTACAAGAACGCCAAGGCCGACCCGTTGTACGGGATCGACAACGCCGACGTGACCCCCTGGGCGTGGAGAGACCCGCCGAACAACCGCCCCGAAAGCGCCCTGCTCGGGGAGATGTGGCAGTGCAACCCGGTGCGGGCGAACATGGTCATCACCGACCCCTCGAGCTGGCTGTTCGCGGGCACGGGGCTGGCACAGGGCGCGCAGATCCCCAACATCGTGGGACCCGAGTACGACCACTTCTCGGCCGAACAGCCCAATCCCGGTGACGTGGAAGTCGTGGCCAGTTCGCCGGTGGATTGCAACGGGCTGCACTCGACGGCGGACATGACCTACTACAGCAATCCCGGTTCCGAGGCCGGCGTGTGGGACACCGGGACGATCGACTGGGTGGGCCAGGTGCTGGCCAGCTGCCCCACGTGCGCCCCGCCGGACGCCGTCACCCGGATCACCGACAACGTTCTGGCTGCCTTCGGCACCGGGCCGGCCGGCAGGATCCACCCCTCCCACGCCAACATGGGGGGATCTCCTGCTTCTCAATCCCCTCCCTCGACTGGGTCTTCTCCGGCGGGCTCCCTCCCGTCTCCGACGTCGACTTCCGCGGTGCCGTCCGGCGTGGCTTCCGGCGTGCCATCCGGCGTGGGTTCTCCGGTCGCGGCGGCCGAGCCGAAGGTGTCCGCCCCCCGGGCCGGCAGCTGATCGCTGCTGCCCGCCGGGAATGGCCAGCAGGTCGTTTCGCGCTCCGACGATGCTGGGCTGCGGAATCTCCGGAGCGCGAAACGACCTGTTTCGCGCCGGATCGCGCTCCCGAGTTTCGGCCGCGAATCCTGGGAGCGCGAAACGACCTGTTTCGCGCCGGATCGCGCTCCCGAGTTTCACGCCTGCATCACATCGGGAGCGCGAAACGGCGCATCTGGGCGGCGGGCCCGCCCGAGAAGCTCGGGTCCCTGCCGTGCCGCGCGGCCGAGGGCACGCGGGCAGTCATCGGGCCGGTTGGCGAACCCAGCGTCCGGCAGCCCGGCGACCGCCTAGGGCCAAGAGGCGCTCGGGCTAGTGGGGCGCAGTCGGGGTCAGCAGCGGGCCGCAGTCGGTGTCAGCGGGCGCCCTTCGCGGCCGCCCGCAGGAGGACCGGGAACACGGCGGCCCGCATCTCGTCGTCGGACATGGCCGTCGTCAAGTGGATGACGGTCCAGCCGTGGAGCGCGAGGAGGTTGTCACGCCGGCGGTCGGCATCGAACTTCCCCCGAGACCTGCTGCGCAAGGTCCACCCGTCGCACTCGACTGCTACGAGCAGCGGCGGCCAGGCGATGTCGAGGACGAGCAGGTTGCCGCCGAGGATCAACTGGTACTGCGTCTCGAAGGGGCTGAACGACGCCAACGCCGCACCGACGCGGCCCTCCAGGCCACCCTCGGCTGGTGGATCGTCGCCCCTTTCGTCGAGGAGCACGCGGAGCATCCTCACCCCCGGCTTGGACCCCGCCCGGGCAAGCGCCCCCTGCAGATCGTGGATTGTCCACAGCCCCCCGGCGAAGCCGTCGTCGACCATGCGTCGGGCAAGAAGGCTGCTGAAACGGGGGGCCAGGTCGACGATGGTCCTCGCCGGACTGGTGACCGGAATCCCCCGGACGCGCACGACGTCCTCGGGGGGCAGCGGTCCGACGCGGTGGGCTATGGCCCCCCGGATCCTTGGGTGCCGGAGCCGGGGGATACTGATCTCGATCCTGTCACCCGCGACCACGTGAGGAATGCGGTGGATCTTGGCGGCGGTCGTGTGTGACAGAGCCGAACCCTCCCCGGCCAGCAGGCAGCACGCAACGGCCCGTTGCCACTGTGACGGGCCCGCGGCCCCGGTGACGTAGGCGCCGGGCATCGCCTCGACGAGCCAGCCCGAGCGGACCATCCGCCTCTCGACCCGGGCGGCCACCCCCGCAGCGCGCAACTGTG
>DATGKR010000029.1:0-9415 GCA_035294565.1 Acidimicrobiales bacterium
GTCGGGGCGGGGGCGACCGTTGACCTGGCCGGCGCCGGGTTTGTGGCGCAGCCAGTCGGACCACAGGGTGGAGGGCCGGGGCGAGCCGTTGCGCTCGGGGGGTCCCGGGTCGTCCAGGGAGCCGTACTCGGCGGGAAGGGGTGCGCTAGCAGGCCTGGCGGTGCCTTGGGAGGGGGGACCCGGGGAGCTCGAGGGTGCGGCCGCGCCGGGGGTGGGCGAAGCCGCTGCGGCGAGGGAGGCAGCGGCGTCGGGGGGGTCGGCGTCGGGCGGGTCGGGGGAGTGCTCGGAGCGGTCGGCCATCAATCGCTGTCTTCTACTGCGAGGACCGGCGCGACCGAGGCGACCACCTGGCCGGGGTCCAGGGTCACCACCCGCACGCCGGTCGCGTCGCGGCCCTGGCTGGAAACCTGCTTCACAGCCATCCGCATGAGCACCCCCGACGACGACGTAACCAGGATCTCATCCTCCAGGCCAACCATGAAAGCGGAAACGACGCGACCTCTGGCCGCGGTCAGCTTTATACCCCGAACACCCATCCCGCCACGCCCCTGGCGGTGGAAATGCTGCAACTGGGTGCGCTTCCCGAAGCCAGCATCCGTCACGATGAGTATCGACGTGCCATCTCGTGCCAGATCAACAGAGACCACCTCGTCGTCGCCGCGGAGAGACATGCCCCTCACCCCCGCCGCGTCGCGGCCCATCGGCCGGACGTCCTCCTCGCTGAAACGGATGGCCATGCCCGCCCGGGACACCATGAAGATGTCGTCGGAGCCGCCGGTGGTGATCACCCCGACCAGCTCGTCCCCGTCGCGCAGGTTGATGGCGATGAACCCCTCCCGGCGGGACTTGTCGTACTCGGAGAACGTGGTCTTCTTCACCTGTCCCCGCTTGGTGGCGAAGAACAGGTAGCGGTCCGACGGGAACTCCCGCGTGTCGATCAGCGTCTGGATGCGCTCGCCGGGGTCGAGGGGCAGCAGGTTGACGATCGCCGTGCCCCGGGCGGTGCGCTCCTTGACCGGCACCTCGTAGGCGCGCAGGCGGTACACCTTTCCCCGGTTGGAGAAGAACAACAGGTAGGCGTGGGCGCTGGTGTGGATGATCCTGGTGACCAGGTCCTCCTCCTTGAGCCTCGCCCCCTGCACCCCACGCCCGCCGCGGCCCTGGGTGCGGAACTGGGAGGCGGGCACCGCTTTGACGTAGCCGGCCCTGGTCATGGTGATGACCAGCTCCTCGTCGTCGATCAGATCCTCGGCGGACATGTCGCCTTCGTCGAAGGTGATCTGGGCGCGGCGGGGATCGGCGAACTCGTCGCGGATGGCGCCCATCTCGGACTTGATGACGCCGCGCAGCACCCCCTCGTCGGCGAGGATCGCCTCGAGCTCGGCGATGGTCTCGCGCAGCTTCGCCATCTCCTCCTCCAGCTGGGCGCGCCCGAGTCTGGTTAGACGCGAAAGCGGCATGTCCAGGATGTGCTCGGCCTGCACCTCGCTGAACTCGAAGGGAGGGGCCATGAGGGCGCCACGGGCTGCCGCTTTGTCCTCGGAAGCACGGATGGCCGCGATGATCTGGTCGATCAGGTCCAGCGCTTTGATGAGACCCTCGACGATGTGGGCCCGTTCGCGCGCCTTGCGCAGGCGGTACTCGGAGCGCCGGCGGATCACCTCCACCTGGTGGCCGACGTAGGCGGACAACGCCTGGGCGAGGTTCAAGGTCCGCGGAACGCCGTCGACGAGGGCGACCATGTTCACCCCGAAGGAAGTCTGCAGCGGGGTGTGCTTGTAGAGGTTGTTGAGCACGACGTTGGAGGAGGCGTCGCGCTTGCAGTAGACGACGATCTTGGTGTCGTCGCCGGCGGACAGGTCGCGGATGTCGCGGATGCCCTCGAGGTCGCGGGAGTTGACCAGCTCGGCGATCTTGCCGACCACCGAGTTGGGGCTCGCCTGGTAGGGCAGCTCGGTGATGACGATCTCGTCGCCTTGGCGGCCCTCGACTATCTCCGCCTTGGCGCGCATCTTGATCGAGCCCCGCCCGGTTCGGTAGGCGTCCATGATCCCCTGGCGGCCGAGGATCAGCCCTCCGGTGGGGAAGTCGGGTCCCTTGACGAAGCGCATCAGCTCGTCGGGGGTCGCGTCGGGGTGGTCGATCAGGTAGAGGGTGGCGTCGACGACCTCGCCGAGGTTGTGGGGCGGGATGTTGGTGGCCATGCCCACGGCGATCCCCTGGCTGCCGTTGACCAGCAGGTTCGGGAAACGGGAGGGCAGGACGACCGGCTCGTCCTCGTCGTTGGTGTAGTTGCGCCCCATGTCGACGGTCTCCTCGTCGAGGCCGTCGATCATGTGCATGGCGAGGGGGGCGAGGCGCGCCTCGGTGTAGCGCTCGGCGGCGGGCGGGAAGTCGGGGGAGCCGTAGTTGCCGTGGAAGTCGATCAGCGGGTGGCGCAGGCTGAACGGCTGGGCCATGCGGGCGAGGGCGTCGTAGATCGCCTGGTTGCCGTGGGGGTGGAACCGGCTCATCGTGTCGCCGGTGACCTTGGCGCACTTCACGTGCACCCGGTCGGGCCGGTAGCCCTGCATGTGCATGTCGTAGAGGATCCGCCGGTGCACCGGTTTGAGGCCGTCGCGCACGTCCGGCAGCGCCCGGCTGACGATGACCGACATGGCGTAGTCCAGGTAGGAGCGCTCCATCTCCTCCTGGATCTCGACGGGCTGGACGCTGGGCGCTTCTTCGGGGGGCGTGTCGCTCATGGGCCTAGATGTCGAGGAACCGGACGTCGCCGGCGTTGTGGGTGATGAAGTGCTTGCGGGCTTCGACGTCGTCGCCCATCAAGATGGAGAACACCTCGTCGGCGAGCGCCGCCTGCTCCACGTCGACGCGCAGGAGGGTCCGCTTGGCGGGGTCCATCGTCGTGGCGCCGAGCTCCTGCCAGTCCATCTCGCCGAGACCCTTCAGGCGGTTGAACTCGGCCTTCGGGTGCTCGGCGAGGAACGCCTGGCGGGCGGCGTCGTCTTTCAGGTACACCTTCTCCTTGCCTCTCGTAGCGGAAAAAAGCGGGGGCTGCGCGCAGAACACGTGTCCTTCCTCGACGAGGGGACGCATCTGGCGGAAGAAGAAGGTCAAAAGCAGGGTGCGGATGTGGCTGCCGTCCACGTCGGCGTCGGCGAGGATGATCACCTTCCCGTAGCGGATCTTCGACGCGTCGAAGTCGTCGCCGAGACCGGCGCCGATGGCTGCGATCAACGCCTGGATCTCGTTGTTCTTCAGCATCTTGTCGATGCGGGAACGCTCGACGTTGAGGATCTTGCCGCGGATCGGCAGGATCGCCTGGGTGCGCGGGTCCCGGGCGCGCACCGCCGAGCCGCCCGCCGAGTCGCCCTCGACGATGAACAGCTCCGCCTCCGCCGCGTTGCGGGTGGCGCAGTCGGTCAGCTTGCCGGGCAGTCCCGCACCCTCGAGAGCCGACTTGCGCCTGGTGGCCTCCCGAGCTTGACGGGCGGCCACGCGGGCGCGCGCCGCCTGGATCGACTTCTGGACTATCTGGCGGGCTTCGCTGGGGTGCTCCTCCAGCCACTCGGCGAGCTTCTCGTTGGTGGCCCGCTCGACCAGGGAGCGCATGGCGACGTTGCCCAGCTTCGCCTTGGTCTGCCCCTCGAACTGGGGGTCGCGCAGCTTGACCGCCACGATGGCGGTGAGGCCCTCGCGGATGTCCTCGCCGAGGAGGTTCTCCTCCTTCTCCTTGAGCAGGCCGCTGGCACGGGCGTACTTGTTGATCACGTTGGTGAGCGCCTTGCGGAACCCCTCGACGTGGGTGCCGCCCTCCACGGTGGAGATCCCGTTGGCGTAGCCGAACAGGCCCTCGTAGTAGCCCGTGTTGTACTGCAGGGCGACTTCCACCTCGCCGTCGTCCTCGGCGACTCGGTAGTAGGCGACCTTCTTGAACAGCGGCTCCTTCGACGCGTTGAGGTGGCGGACGAAGTCCTGGATGCCGCCGGCGTAGCGGTACGTGGCGCGCTCGCCGCCGGGCCGTTCGTCGACGAAGCGGATCTCCAGGCCGGCGTTCAAGAAGGCGTAGATCTGGAGCCGCTCCATGATCGTCTGCGCCCGGAAGTCGACCTCGTCGAAGATCTTCGGGTCCGGCCAGAAATGCACGGTGGTGCCGGTGCGGCCCCTCGGCGCCGGGCCGGTCACCTCCAGCTTGGTGAGCGGCCGCCCACCGTCGGCGAACTCCATCCGGTGGTGCTTGCCGTCGCGGTCCACCTCGACGACCAGCCGCCTGGACAGGGCGTTGACGACGCTGACTCCGACGCCGTGCAGGCCGCCGGAGACCTTATAGCCCTGCCCGTCGAACTTGCCGCCGCCGTGCAGCTTGGTGAGGGCGATCTCCACGCCGGAGAGCTTCAGCGTCTGGTTGACGTCGGTGGGGATGCCCCGGCCGTCGTCGACCACCCGGCAGCCGCCGTCGGCGGTCAGCGTGACGTCGATGCGGGTGCAGAAGCCCGCCATGGCCTCGTCCACGGAGTTGTCCACCACCTCCCAGACCAGGTGGTGCAGGCCGGAGGGGCCGGTCGAGCCGATGTACATGCCCGGGCGCTTGCGGACCGGTTCGAGCCCCTCCAGGACGGTCATGTCGCGGGCGGTGTAGTGCGACGGGCGTGCCGCCTCCGTGCCTGCTTCGACCGTCACTTGCATAGCCATGGGCGCGACCTTTCCGAAAATGGGGCTGCGGCGGCCTTCCGGGGGAGAAAGCCCTGGTCACAGCCCCGAAACGCGATATCTGTAGTTTACCAGAGGGGGTGTGTCAGCCTGTGAGGTGGGGGCGCAGCCCGCTCAGGTGGTGACCCGCAGGCGGATCTCGTTCACCGCTCCCGCCCCGGCGGCCGCCGCTATGCGCTCGCCGATCTCGCCGACCATGTAGCCCAGCTGCGCCGCCCACGCCGGGTGGTCGACCGCCAGGACGAGCACGCCGTCCCTGAGCGAGACCGGCTTCGCGTGGCCGGCGATGTCGGGGCCCACCAGCTCCTCCCAGCGGGAGAACACGACGGAGGCCACGGCGGGCCGGGGGGCGCCCATCCGGCGGGCCACCCGTTCGAGGCTGTCGGCCACGGGGCGCGGTTCGCGTTCGGGGGGAGTCGGGCGCCACGTGCTCACGGGCGAGGCTCCCGGGTCGTCGCGAGAAGCCGGGCGGGCGTAGCGGGACGCTCGCAGGTCGCATCGGGAAGCTGGGCGGGCGTCATGTGAGGATCTTCCCCTGGGCGGCGGTGAAACGGGCGGCGACGGGCGCACCCGCCGGCGGGGAGCCGGCGGTGGTGAGCAGAGCCTGCCCGTCGCCGAGGGCTTCGAGCAGGGCGGCGGAGCGGTCGGCGTCGAGCTCGGAGAACACGTCGTCTAGGAGCAGCACCGGGGCCTGGTCGGACGCGGCGCGCACCAGGCGGTGCCCGGCGAGACGCAGAGCGAGTGCGAGGGTCCGCTGCTCGCCCTGCGAGGCGTGGGTGCGGGCGGGCATCCCCGCAATGGTGAGCTCAACCTCGTCGCGGTGCGGGCCGATCGTCGTGACGCCGCGGCGCAGGTCGTCGCGGCGCGCCGACGCCAACGCGTCGGTGAGGGCCCCGTCCCACGACGGGCGGTACGACAGCGAGGTCGCCGCGGGGCCGGCCAGATCCTGGTAGGCGCCCGATATCAGTGGGGAAAGATCGCTGCACAGCCGGGCGCGGGCCTCCACCAGCTCGGTTCCGGCGTCGCCGAGCTTGGAGTCCCACACGTCCAGGGTGAAGAGGGCGTTCTCGTCGGGGGACCGGCCGGCGAGGGACTTGAGCAGCGCGTTGCGTTGACGGATGACCCGCTCCACCTCGGACACGACCGCTTCGAGGCGGGGTCGGCAGGAGACGAGCAGGTCGTCGAGGTAGGCGCGCCGCTCGGCCGGGCCGCCCTTCACCAGGGCGAGGTCGTCGGGGGAGAACACGGTGACCGCCAGGGTCGAGCGCAGGTCGCGCTGGCGGCGGAGAGGCTGACCGTTGACCCGTACCCGGTCGCGGCCGAGGGGGCGGATCTCGGCGTCGATCGGCACACGCCTGGGGGGGTCCGCCACCACCGCCCTGGCGACGGCCGCTTCGCAGCCGGCGCGCACCAGCGCCGCCGGCGGGGATCCGCGGAACGATCTCAGGGTCGACAGGTACGCGACGGCCTCGAGCAGGTTGGTCTTGCCTGACCCATTCCCCCCCGTGATCAACGTGATGCCGGTTGGGGCGGGGGAAAGCTCTGCGTCGGAGTAGTTACGGAAGTCCGACAGTCGGAGGGTCTCCAAGTGCACGGCGCTCGCCGACCGGGCTAGGAGAGGCCGACGCTGGGCCGCGCGGAAGAACCTGGAGACCGGCGAGCAGGGCCTTGCGCGTAGCGCCCAGTGGAATCAAGCGTCGAATTACGTACCAGAGTTTCCAAGCCCCGAAGATCGGGAGCGCGAACCGGCGCGAAACAGGTCGATTCGCGCTCCCGAGGTCTCGGGCCTGAAGATCGGGAGCGCGAACCGGCGCGAAACAGGTCGATTCGCGCTCCCGAGATTGGCGGGGAGTGAACATCGGGAGCGCGAAACGACAGCTCGACGGGGCGGGGGGAAAAGGCGGACGCGGGCGAAACGCGAAACAGCGGGGTGCGTAGAGGCGAGACGCGACCTGGCGGGGCGGACGCCGGCGAGACGCGACACAGCCGGCTGCCTACAACACGACCGCCGGCCGCCGGAATGCCCCACCAGCCCCCAGCAACACGACCGCCGGCCGCCGGAAAGCCCCGCCGGCCCCCCACCTAGGGCACCCGGACGGGCATCAACAGGTACAGGTACTCGTCGGAATCGATCGGTCGCAGGGTTGCGGGCTTCAACGAGTCGAGCGTGTCGAGGGCGACCTCGTCGCCGACGATCGCCTCGGCGCCTTCGATCAGGTAGGTGGGGTTGAACGCCACGGTCATCTCGGCGCCTTCGTACTTGGCGTCCACGTCCTCGGTGGCGGTGCCCCAGTCGACGGTGATGACCGTGAGCTCGATACCCGTCGGGCGCAGAGCGATTCGCACCGGCGTGGTCGTGTCGCGGGCGAGCAGCTTGACGCGCCGTACGGCGTCGAGCAGGGCGTCCTTGCCCACGATCAGCCGGTTCGGGTACCCGGAGGGGATCAGCGCCTTGTAGTTGGGGAACTCCCCCTGGATCAGCCGGGTGGTGAGGGTCACTTCGCCCACCTCGAAGGTGGCGTCGTGCTCGCCGAGGGACAACGACACGCTCCCCGCCTGGGCGAGCAGTCGCAGCAGCTCGTTGAGCGCCCGCGACGGGACGAGCACCTTCTGCCCCTCGCCGAGCAGGCCGATCCCGGGCAGGTCCCTGACCGCCAGGCGGTAGGAGTCGGTGGCCACCAGCCGCAGACCGGATCCCTCGGCGGCCATCAGCACCCCGGTGAGGATCGGGCGGGTCTCCTCCGAGGAGGCCGCCCTGGTCACCTGGCGCAGCGCCTCCACCAGCCCGGCGGCTTCGAGGGTCACCGACTCACCTGACGGCGCCGGCAGGCGGGGGAAGTCGCCCGCGGGGTGGGTTCGGACGGTGAAATGGGAGCGCCCGGCGGTGATCCGCAGCTCTTCGTCGTCGGCCTCCACCGACACCGCCCCCGGCTCGAGGGCCCGGACGATGTCGGTCACCAAGCGGCCGGGCGCCACCGTCACGCCGTCGGAGGGGGAACCCACCGTGGTGCGCACGGTGATGGTGAGGTCCAAGTCGGTGCCGGTCACTTCCAGGCCCGTGCCCGTGACGCTGAGGCGGATGCCCCCCAGGACGGGCATGGAGCCGCTTCGGCCGGCCGTGGCCCTGCCGGCGGTGGCCAGGGCGTCGACGAGGGCGTCACGCTCGCATCTGAACTTCAACTCGGTGCCTTCCCTGCTTCTTCTCTTCTATATGTGTTTTCTTGTGGTGGGGGAAGTAGTGCTGTGGATTGTGGACAACGTGGCGTATCCCCTGGTTGACGGCCTTTTCGCCGTGCGGGTGATGTCCCCAGCTTCCCACAAGGCGGGGACGGCGGAGGGGACCCCCTGTGGAGACGGCCACCTTTTTCCGAAGGAACTACAAACCTCCGACACAGGGCGTCCCCTTCATCGTCCACCTTTGATGGCCTGGATCAGCTCGGTCACCTGGTCGTAGACCTGGCGGCGTTCCTTCATCAACCGGGTGACCTTCTCGACCGCGTGCATCACCGTGGTGTGGTCCCGTCCGCCGAACTCCCGGGCGATCGCCGGGTAGGAGAAGTCGGTCAGGTCCCGGAAGACGTACATGCTGATCTGGCGGGCCTGCACGAGGGGCCGGCGGCGGTTCGGGCTGCACAGCTCCTCCACGGTGAAGCCGAAGGTGGCGGCGGTGGCCTCGAGGATGGCGCGAGGGGTGATCTGGCGGGGCCTGTCGGCCTCGAGCAGGTCGGAGAGGATCTCCTCCGCGGTGGCGAGGGTGGGCGGCTCCTGGTTGAGGCTGGCGTAGGCGGAGACGCGGATGAGGGCGCCTTCGAGCTCGCGGATGTTGTCGCGGACGTGGGTGGCGATCAGCTCGAGAACCTCGGGGGGGATGGGTATGCGCTCCCCCTCCGCCTTCTTGCGCAGGATGGCGAGGCGCGTCTCGAGCTCGGGGGGCTGCACGTCGGAGATCAACCCCCATTCGAAGCGGCTGCGCAGGCGGTCCTCCAAGGTGGCGATCGAGCGCGGATGGCGGTCCGAGGAGAGCACGATCTGCTTGGAGCTCTCGTAGAGCCAGTTGAAAGTGTGGAAGAACTCCTCCTGCAGGCCCTCCTTGCCCTCCATGAACTGGATG
This sequence comes from Acidimicrobiales bacterium, assembly GCA_035294565.1. Lineage (GTDB taxonomy): Bacteria > Actinomycetota > Acidimicrobiia > Acidimicrobiales > Palsa-688 > DATGKR01. The sequence continues at coordinate 8,822 of DATGKR010000029.1, forward strand.
TCGTCCACCAAGAGCACGTCGCACTCGCGGTACTTGCGCTTGAACGCCGACTGGGCGTTGTTGCGGATGGCGTCGACGAAATCGTTCATGAACGTCTCGGTCGACACGTAGCGGACCCGCTTGGTCGTGAAGTTCTCGATCACGTAGTGGCCGATGGCGTGGAGCAGGTGGGTTTTCCCGAGTCCCGAGTCGCCGTGGATGAACAGGGGGTTGTAGCTGCTGGCCGGACTCTCCGACACCCGCTGCGCGGCTGCGTGGGCGAAACGGTTCGACGAGCCGATCACGAAGTTGTCGAAGGTGTAGCGCGGGTTCAGGCTGGGCGGTTCGGGCCTCGCCTCGACGGCGCCGGCGACGACACGCGCCGCGGAAGCGCCGGTCGCCAACCGCTCCCCGCGGGGGGGCAGGGCGTCGGCTGCGGCGCCGGCTTCACCTCGGGCGGAGGGCGGCTCGAAAAGGGGGTCCTGAACCGGCGCCGGGGCGGGACGCACGCCGACGTCGACGCTGACCTCCCCGTCGGCCACCTGGGACGCGACCTTCTCGATCAGCGAGCCGTAGCGGTCCTCGAGGCGGTCGCGTGCCAGGGAGCTCGGCGCG
>DATGKR010000030.1:0-50967 GCA_035294565.1 Acidimicrobiales bacterium
ACCCCGGGAGTGTCCCCGCGGCGCGGGCCGACGACCTCGATGCGCTGGGGCTCGGGCCGCTTGTCGGTCCTCGGCGCGGCGACCGAGACGATCGCGATCCCTTCGAGCTCGAAGTCCGCCTCCGCCCTCAAGACGTCGCCGGTCTTCGCCCCTCGTGGCAGCAGCGACCCGTCGAGCACGCCGCGCGGCTCACGAGCGCCGGCCGCACGCCACGTCCACGTGCCGTCGGGGCGCGCGCTGGTCAGCTCGATCTCGATACGACGGGCCACCCCAGAAAGCTATCGTCTTTCCCGGCGGCCCCAGCCCCGTGTTTTGCCGGCGGTCCGGTCCCGGTCCTCGCCGGGCTGTTCCGCCCCCGAGCCGGGCCCCGCCCCTGCGGCGCCCTGTAGCCTGTGGAGATGGCCGAACGGGCTGTGCTGCTGGTCCACGGCTTCGCCTCCTCCTTCGAGCGCAACTGGCGCCAGCCGGGCTGGGTGGACGTCCTGGAGGAGGAGGGCCACCGGGTTCTCGGTGTCGACCTGCTCGGCCACGGCGGGGCGGCCAAGCCGGCCGAGCCAGAGGCCTACCGGGATCTGGAGAGCTGCGTCGAAGCGGCTTTGCCGGCCTCCGAGGTGGTCGACGCCGTCGGCTTCAGCCTCGGAGGGCAGCTGCTGCTCCGCCTCGCCGCGAGGTCGCCGCGGCGCTTCGGGCGAATCGCGCTCGGCGGCGTCGGCGACAACGTGTTCTCCGTCTCTGACCCCGAGCCCGCCGCCCGGGCGGTCGAGGAGGGCCTGGCGGGGGAGTCGGGCCACCACGCCGCCGGCGCCTTCGCCCGCTTCGCCCAGGCGCCGGGCAACGACCCAGCGGCGCTCGCCGCCTGCCTGCGCCGCCCTCACGAGCCGCTCACCGAAGAGGAGCTGTCCCAGGTCGCGCTTCCGGTGCTGGTCGTGCTCGGCGACCGTGACTTCGCCGGCCCCGCCGACAGGCTCGTCGCCGCCCTGCCCGACGCCCGTCTCGTGAGCCTGGCGGGCGCCGACCATTTCGGGACCCCCCAGGACTTCCGGTTCATCGAAGCCGTCGTCGACTTCCTCTCGGCTGGCTAGCGGCTATCGTCTCGGCGATGGGTAGAGGAGCTCGTTCCACCGTGCGCTGGAAGCACGACCGCATCCGCCGCAAGAAGGCGCGCGACGCCCGGGTGCGGGCGGCCAAGGCGGCCACCCGCAAGCAGCAGCCCGCCCAGACCTCGGCCTAGGAGGGCCCGAAGCAGCCCGACAGGGGCGGTTCCGCCGGCGCCTCCTCGGGGGTGGGGTCGCTCCGGCGGGCCCTCTAGCCGGCCTGGCTCGCCGGTAGGGGCGCTTCGACCTGCAGGCGCTCGTACTCGGCGCCGGTGTCCTCCCAGTTCTCGAACTCGAGGACGCCGAGCTCGCCGAAGCGCTGGCGCAGCCATCCGTCGCCGGCGTCGAGCAGGCCGAGCTTCTTCAGGTTGGGGACGATCTTGGAGAACAGAACCCGGCGGAACTCGAGCTGCACCGGGTTGTGCAGCATCACCTCGCAGCACTCCTTGACCGGCATTCCCAGCGCCTCCCACACCTCCTGGGAGAGGAACCGGTCGCGCATGCGGATCGCAGCCTCGTAGCAGAACTCCTGGCGTTCGCGGACCTCGGCGGCGGTCAGGTCCTGGTAGGCCTCCTTGAGCGAGATCACCCCGAAGGCGACGTGGCGCGCCTCGTCGGACATGACGTAGCGGGTGATCTGCTTGAGGAGGGGGTCGGGGCTGAACTGGTACTGGAAGCCGAAGGCGGCGAGGGCGAGCCCCTCGACCATGATCTGCATCCCCAGGTAGGTGAAATCCCAGCGGGGATCGGCGAGGACCGTGTCGAGCAGGTCGCGCAGGTGCACGTTGACGGGGAACTCCCATTCGAGCTTCTCGCGCAGGTACTTGGCGTAGACCTCCACGTGGCGGGCCTCGTCCATCACCTGGGTGGCCGCGTAGTACTTGGCGTCGATCCAAGGGACGGCGTCGACGATCTTGGCGGTGCACAAAAGGGCGCCCTGCTCGCCGTGCATGAACTGGCTCAGCGTCCAGGCCATCGACGCGTGCCCCAGGGTGGCCCGCTGCTCGGCGGTCAGCTTGGCGAAGGGACCCTCGTCGGTCTGGCCCATGACGTTCAGCGGGTTGGCCGGGTCGCGCGCGCAGTCGATCTGGCCTCCGACGGACCAGTCGATGTCCGTCTCGGCGTTCCACTGAGACACTTTTGCCTTCTCGTAGAGCTTGTTGAGCGCCTCGCGGCGACCCTTGCCGTAGTCCCAGGTGAAAAGCGAGTCGAACGCCGTTCCAACCTCGCGGATGAGCGCCTGCTTCTCCTCGGTCGAAACCGTGCGCGCCAGCTCGTCGATGGTGCCGCTTTGGACCTCGGCTGCGGTCATGGTCGCCCTCCCTTGTTGTTTACGGTGTGAAGTTTAGCGCCCGGCGCGATCCCCGCTGGTTTACCGATAACTGCGATTATCCGGAAAAAGTTGGGTCCACCGGCGTCCCGTCTCCTCCGGTTAGCTTCGCCGTAGTGGCCGCCCGCCCCCAACCGACCGTCGCGCCGCGCAGGCGCCTGACCGACGAGTCGGCGTTTCGCGACGTCGTCGAGGCCTGGCTGACCAACATCGGAGCCGCCAAGCCGTCGCCCGCCACGCTCGCCGGCTACCGCCGTGACGTCGAAGGGGTCGCCGGGCGCCTGGCGGCCCTCGAAGGGCTGGGCAGCGCCGAGCAGGTCCTTTTGGCCAGGCTCGACCGCCAGGCGCTTGTCGCGGCGTTCGCCTCCTGGGCGGCGGACCACGCTGCGGCGTCGGTGAGGCGGGCGCACTCGGCGTGGTCGAGCCTCTTCGACTTCCTCGTGGCCGAAGGGGTCGTCGAGGGCAACCCGATGGCCGCCGTTCCCAAGCCGAAGACCCCGTCCAGCCTGCCCCGCTCCATCCGCGCTCCCGACGCGGTGGCCCGGCTTCTTCGCGCTGCCTCCGAGGAGGATCCGCGGGCGCGCGACCCCTGGCCGGCCCGGGACCTCGCCCTCGTCGCCACCTTCTGCCTGACCGGTGTCCGCGAGGCGGAGGCCGCCGGGCTGTCGATGGGTTCGCTCGCCGGCGAAGCCGGCAACCGGCGACTGGAGGTGGTCGGCAAGGGCCGCAAGATGCGCCCCATTCCCCTGGACGCGACGCTCGACGGGGTCCTGGCCGCCTACCTGGCCGAGCGGGCCCGTCGTTTCCCCCGACACGACCTCGACCATCCGGCCACCCCGCTGTTCGTCGACGCGCGCGGCAGGCGGATGAGCGTCGACCAGATCCGCTACCTGGTGGCCAGGCTCTACACGAGGGCGGGGATCCGTTCCCAGGTGCCCGCCGGCGCGCTGGTCCACGCGCTGCGCCACACCTTCGCGACCGCCGCCCTCGAAGCCGGCGCCGACGTGGTGGAGCTGCAGGAGCTCCTCGGCCACGCCAGCCTGGAGACGACCCGCCGGTACCTGTCGGCCACCGCGCAGGGCCTCCGGCATGTCATCGCCGCCCATCCCGGACGGGCGGCGCTGCGCGACGCGCTCGAACGCTGACCGTCGGCGCGTCCAGAGGAGCCGAGCGGCGGGGCCGGCGGGCTACGCCGTTTCGCCGGCGGCGACGGCGGCGTCCCAGGTCGGGATCAGCCTGCGCGCGGCGAGAGCCTCGTCGACGCGTCCGACCGGCGTGGTGCGAGGCGCCGACTCCCCCACGCCCGCCTCCTCGCCGGCGATGGCGATCAACGCGTCGGCGAGGGCGGCTACCGTCTCGAGGCTCTCCGTCTCGGTCGGTTCGATCATGAGCGCCTCCTCCACGATGAGCGGGAAGTAGACGGTGGGCGCATGGAAACCCTCTTCCAACAGGCGCTTGGCCACGTCGACGGCGCGCAGGCCTTTCTGCTTCTTGAGGCTCGCTGTGGAGGCGACGAACTCGTGCATGTTGGGCCGGTCGTAGGGCAGGTCGTACACGCCGCGAAGGCGGTGGCGAAGCCAGTTGGCGTTGAGGACCGCCGCGTCGGCCACTCCCCGCAGGCCGTCGCCGCCGGCCGAGAGGATGTAAGACCACGCCCGTGCCAGGGCGAGGGCGTTGCCGTGCCAGGAGTGGACCCGGCCGATGCTGCGGGCCGGGGTGCGCCATTCGAACGTCCCGTCGGGCCGGCGGGAGGGCAGCGGGCCGGGCAGGAACTCGGCGAGGCGCTCCGAGACGGCGACCGGCCCAGCCCCCGGCCCTCCGCCTCCGTGGGGAACGGCGAAGGTCTTGTGCAGGTTCATGTGGACGATGTCGAAGCCCATGTCGCCCGGGCGGGTCACGCCGAGGATGGCGTTCAGGTTGGCGCCGTCGTAGTAGAGGAGGCCCCCCGCCGAGTGGACGGCGGTGGCGATGGCGGTGATGTCCTCCTCGAAGAGACCGAGCGTGTTGGGGTTGGTGAGCATGATGCCCGCTACGTCGGCGTCGAGACGGGCGCGCAGGGCGTCGAGGTCCACCAGGCCGCGCCGGTCCGACGGCACCGTCACCGTCTCGTAGCCGCCGAGGGTCACCGACGCCGGGTTGGTGCCGTGCGCCGAGTCGGGGATGATCACCTTGCGGCGCGTCTCCCCCCTCGCCGCGTGCCACGCCCTCATGAGCAAGAGACCGGTCAGCTCCCCGGCCGCGCCGGCCGGCGGCTGCAGCGTCGCCGCGTGCATCCCGGTGACACGGCAAAGAGCGTCGGACAGGGACCAGAGCAGCTCCAGCCAGCCCTGAGCCTGCGCGGCCGGCGTCGCGGGGTGCACGCCGGTGAGCCCCGGCAGGGAGGCGGCGTCGTCGCAGAGCTTCGGGTTGTACTTCATGGTGCACGACCCGAGCGGGTAGGCGCCAAGGTCGACGGAGTACTGGCGGTGGGTGAGGCGGGTCACGTGGGCGACCAGGTCTCTCTCGGAGACCTCGGCGAGCTCGGCCGGCTCGGCCCTCAGATGCTCGGCGGGCAGCAGCTCATCGGGGTCCCATTCGGGGACGCCGGTGGTGCGGAACGAGCAGGCCCGACGGCCGGGGCTGGAGTACTCGAACACGGTGGGCTCGTGGTGCCGGCCCGACAAAGGGGCGCTCCAGGCGCGGCCGCCAGGCGCCGGGGACGTGGCGCCCGCCGGCATCAGCGCACCACCTTCTCGAGGCAGGCGGCGAAGCCGTCGATCTCCGCTCTGGTGCGCCGCTCGGTCACCGCGACGAGCAGGGCGTCCCCCTCGTCGCGGACCACCCCACCCTCGACGCCGACGGGCACGCCGGCCAGGTAGCCCTCCTCGGCCATACGCTCGACGGCCACCTGGGCGGGGACGGGCAGCTCGACGGCGAACTCGCGCAGTGTCGGCGCCGAGGCGAGCAGCGACACGCCGGGGATCGACAACAGCGCCTCGCGTGCGTAGCGGGTGCCCCGCGCGCAGCGCAACGCCAGTTCGCGCAGCCCGGCGGTTCCCAGCCAGGCGAGCTGGATCATGCAGGCGACGGCGATCAGCGTCTGGTTGGTGCACACGTTGGAGGTGGCCCGCTCCCGGCGGATGTCCTGCTCGCGTGCGCGAAGCGTGGTGACGTACGCCGGGCGGCCCTCGCGGTCGACGGTCCGGCCCACCAGCCGGCCGGGGAGCCGCCTCACCTGCTCGGCCCGGCAGGCGAACAGGCCCAAATACGGGCCGCCGAACGACAACGGCGTGCCCAGCGGCTGGCCCTCCCCCACCGCCACGTCGGCGCCGAGATCCCCGGGGCTGCGCAACAGCCCCGCCGAGACCGGGTCGAAGGCGGCGACGAGGAGGGCGTCGTGGCGGTCGGCGGCCGCCCTCGCGGCGGCTAGGTCCTCGACCGCCCCCAGGTAGTTGGGGGAGGCGACCAGCAGGCAGGCGGGAGCCTCGCCGTCCGGTGCGGCGGACCAGTCGGTGACCCCGTCGCGCAAGGGGATGTCCACCAGCCGATGCCCGGTACCCGAGGCGAAGGTGGCGAGCACCTGCCTCCAGTGGGGGTGCAAGCCTCCGCCCACCCACACGGTCTGTCGGCGCTTGGCGCCCACGGCAAGGTTGACGGCCTCCACCGCCGCCGACGCGCCGTCGTAGAGGGAGGCGTTGGCGACCGGCAGGCCCGCCAGGCGGGCGACCATGGTCTGGTACTCGAAGAGGGCCTGCAGGACCCCTTGGGCCACCTCGGGCTGGTAGGGGGTGTAGGCGGTCACGAACTCCGAGCGCGACGCCAGCCGGCGGGTGGCCGCGGGCACTTCGTGGTCGTAGGCGCCGGCACCGGCGAAGCACACCAGGTCGCTGCCCGCCCGGTTCAAGCCGGCGAGGCGCTCCATCTCGGCCGCCACGTCGGGCTCGGACATGCCCGCCGGCAGGTCCAGGCCGCCGGCGAGTCGCAGAGCCTCGGGCACCGCCGCGAACAGGTCGTCGAGGGTGTCGAGGCCGATGTCGGCCAGCATCATCTCGATGTCCCTGTCTGTGTGGGGAACGAAGTTTCCCAACGTCTAGCTCACTCCTCGGTCCTTCTCGACGAACGGGAGGGGCACGACCCTGCCGGGCAGGGGGCGGCCCCGCAGATCCACCTCGACCGCCGTGCCCGGCTCGGTCCCCGGCGGGAGGAAGGCGAGGGCGATCCCGTGGCCGAGCACCGGAGAGAAGTTGCCGCTTGTCACCTCGCCGACCCGCTTGCCGTCTACCAGCACGCCCGCACCGGCGCGCGGCGGTTGGCGCCCTTCGGTGGCGAGCCCGGCGAGGCGGCGCCGGACCCCCTCGCGGCGCTCCCTCTCGAGGGCGGCCCGGCCCCGGAAACCCTCCGGCTTGGTCCAAGACACCACCCACTCGAGGCCCGCCTGGAGCGGGGTGATGCCCGGTCCGAGCTCGTGACCGTGCAACGGCAGCGCCGCCTCGAGGCGGAGGGTGTCGCGCGCCCCCAACCCTGCCGGTGACACGCCGAGTGCCAGCAGTTCCTCCCAGAAGGCGGGGGCGGCGTCGGCGGGAACCGAGCACTCGACGCCGTCCTCGCCGGTGTAACCGGTGCCGGCGGCGACGCATGCGGCCCCCTTCCAGGAGAAGCGGGTCACCCGGAACCTGCCCACGGCCGCCGCGTCGGGGGCGAGGGGGCGCAGCCGGTCGCGGGCGGCGGGGCCCTGCACGGCGATCACCGCCCGGCGGGCGGTGACGTCCTCACCGCCGAGCGCCTTGCGCACCCGGACGGTGTTGGAAGCGTTGGGCATCACGTCGAACACCTCGTCGTCGACCCACCAGACGATGATGTCGTCGAGCACCGAGCCGTCCGCCTCGTCGAGGAGGTGGGTGTACTGGGCTCGGCCGGGCCCGATCTTGCCGAGGTCGTTGGTCAGGGTCCTCTGCAGCAAGCCCCGCGCGTCGGGGCCCGACAGGCGGACCGTCCCGAGGTGGCTCACGTCGAAGGCGACCGCGTCGTTGCGGCACGCCAGGTGCTCTGCCAGGGTGCCCGCAGGGTAGGACAGCGGCATCTCCCACCCGCCGAAGGGGACCATCCGGGCTCCGAGCGAACGGTGGGCCGAGTCGAGGGGCGAACGGCGCAGCGCAGGGCCGGTCTCGGTCAAAGGGCGCCCTTGCGCGGCTGCACGCTCACCGCCCAGAGCCTAGTGCCCTCCCGCAGCCCCGCCCGGGGGTTGCGCCCTTCCAGGTCCTCAACGCCGACCCGCCGGTCGGCGACGGGTCAAACGGCTCCGGCTGCGGTTTCGGCCTCCGAGGGCCCGCCCGCCGTCGTGGTCTCGGCGCGCAGGGCGGTGATCGCCGCCTCGATCTCCGACACCACCCCGCCGAGGGGAACGATGTTGAGCACCGTCTGGCCCCCTTTGAGAAGGTCGACGATCTCCTCGCCGCTGCGGGCGAGCACCGAGCGGCGGTCGTCTATGACCAGGTTCGCCGCGGCGAGATCCTCGCCGCTCGACCTCAGGCATTCGATCGCCCGGCGGGCTGCCTGCAGGGACACGCCAGCGTCGAGCAGTCTCTTGATCACCTTGAGCTGGACGAGGTCCGAATAGGAGTAGAGCCGCTGCGAGCCGCTCCCCCGGGCCTGGCTGATGGACGGGTGCAGCAGCCCGGTGCGCGCCCAGTAGTCCAGCTGGCGGTAGGTGATCCCCACGATGGAGCAAACCTGGGGACCCCGGTAGCCGTTGGCGGCGGGCTGGCTTTCGGTGCGGACCGGCATGGTGGCCTCCGGGATCACAGGCGAGTAGTTACGCCAGTGTGCTGTAGTCGGAGCCCGAAAGCAAGAGGCTCTAGCCGAAGTCCTCCGGGCGGATCCCCTCGATGAAGTCGCGGAACTCCGAGACCAGCTCCTCCGCCTCGGGGGATTCCTCCTCCTCGTCCTCTTCGGGAAGAAGGATCCCCTCGGCGTCGAGGAGCTCCTCCTCGGCGTAGATGGGGCTGTCCACCCGCACCGCCAGGGCGACGGCGTCGGAGGGACGGGCGGACACGGTGTGGCGCTGGTTGCCGAGGATCATGCGGATCTCGGCGTAGAAGGTGCGCTCCCGGAGCTCGGTTATGACGATGCACTCCACACGGGCGCCGAGCTCCTCCAGGATGTCGCGCATGAGGTCGTGGGTCATCGGCCGGGGGGTCTCCACGCCCTGCTGAGCGAAGGCGATCGCCTGTGCCTCCGCCGGCCCGATGTAGATGGGAAGGGTCCTCTTGGCGCCGGTGGTCTCCTGCAGCAGCAGCAGCGGGTTGTTGCTCGGAATCTCCACCCTCACCGCGCTCAGGTGCATCTCCACCATGCCAGAACGTTACCCCCGCGCGGGCCGAACTTCGGGACGGAAAAAGGCGGGGGTCAGCGAATTTCACGCAGCGCCCGCTCGACGAGAGCGGCCCGCATGTCCGCCCCGAGACGAGCCAGCTCGGCCAGGGTCTCCGACGCCCGGCGGCGGGCCTGCGGGTTGCGCTGGCGCAGCAGCGGGAGGACCACCTGCTGGTAGAGGTCCGCCTCTCGATCGGCGGCGTTGCGCCATACACGCAGATGGCGCACCTCCACCCCGTGGGAGCCGAGGAGGCTCGCGGTGCGGGTGACCGCCAAGGCGGTCTCGTCGTAGTAGGCGACCCCGCCGACGACCGCCTGGGGCGAGATGAGCCCGAACTGGTTCAGCTCCTCGACGATCGACGGGCTGCTGGCGGCGGCGGCGGCCAGCTCCTCGGCGGTGTAGACGTCCGGCTCGAGCGCCTCGACGTCGCCTCGCCCGGCGGCGGACGGAAGCGGCCCCTCGCTGCCGTCTGCTGCTGCGCCGGCTTCGTGATGGTCTCGACCCGGCGTCGACTGCGGGGTCCCTGAGGAGGGCTGCTCGCGGCGCAGCTCGGCGAAGATGCTCGGCGTGGGCCCCCGCCCGGCCGGCTCGCGCCGTGGTGCAGGGGCGCGGCCGACGGGTGAGGTGACAGCCGGCTGGGACGGCTCGCCAGGATCTTCCTGCTCGGACAGCCGGCCGCGGATCACCTTGAGGGGGAGGAAGTTCTCCCTCTGCTGGCGGAGGATCCACCTCAGGCGCTCGACGTCGTGGTCGTAGAACTTCCGGTACCCCGACGGCGTCCGCTCGGGATCCACCAACCCCTGGCTCTCCAGGAAACGGATCTTGGAGATGGTCACGTCCGGGAACTCCTCCCGGAGAAGCGACAGCACCTCTCCGATCGACAGATGCGTCCGCTCCGCCAAGGCGATCAGCCGCCGCCGGTCTCGTGAAGGAAAACCAGGCGGAACTTGCCGATCTGCAGCTCGTCGCCGCTGTGCAGCTCCGCCTCGTCGATCCGCTCGCGGTTCAGGTAGGTGCCGTTCAAGGATCCGGCGTCGGTGACGGTGAAACGCCCCGCCTCCGTCAGGATCTCGGCGTGGCGCCGGGAGACGGTGACGTCGTCCAAGAAGATGTCGCTGTCAGGGTGGCGGCCGATCGTCGTCTTTCCCTCGGACAGCGCGAAACGGGAACCCGCGTTGGGTCCCCGTCTCACCACGAGCAGCCCGATGCCGGACGGCCAGTCTCCGAGCGGGACCGAGATCTCCTCCTCCCCCGACTCCCCCGCCGCTTCGACGGGGCTCAGGGTGATCGTCGTCGCCGGGTCGGCCCCCGCAGGGCGCTCCAGCACGGCGCCGCAGGAGGAGCAGAAGTTGGATCCCTCCGGATTGCGGTGACCGCATCGGTTGCAAAAGACCCAGTTCAAGGCGGCGGACGTCAGCTCTCTATCAGCTTGCGGTAACCATCGGAATCGAGCAGTGCCTCCAACGCCGTCCCCTCCTCGGGTTGGATGACGCAGATCCAGCCCTCGCCGTAGGGGTCGTCGTTTAGCCGCTGCGGCGCGTCGACGAGCTCCTGGTTGACCTCGCTCACGGTTCCGCTCACCGGCGCGAACACGTCGGACACCGACTTGGTGGACTCGACCTCGGCGAAGGCGTCGCCGGCGCTGACGTGGGCGCCAGGGTCGGGCAGCTGGACGAACACGATGTCGCCGAGGGCGTCCTGGGCGTAGTCGGTGATCCCGATCCGCACTCCCCCCGGCTCCTCGCGGGCCCACTCGTGGTCGGGCGTGTAGCGGAGATCCTCCGGGACGTTCATGACCGGCGAAGTTAGTGTACGGCGGCCTCAGCTGCTATGCCGGGCTAGGAGCGGAGGATGCTGCGGATGCGCCGGCCGTACTCCTGGGCCCGGACCCGGGCCTCCGCGTCGGTGGCCGCCTCGGCCCAAACGTGGGTGAGCGGCTCCTCGGGGTCGGGGAAGATGAGCGCCCAGCCATCGTCGTGGAGCACCTTGACGCCGTCGACCAGCAGAACCTCTCGGTCCTTTGTCCAATCCATGACCATCCGCATGACCAGCCCCTTCTTCTCCCAGGGGGTGACCACCGACTCGTGGGCCATCCTCACCGCCGGAAGCCCCGCGACGATCTTGGACAGACGCTCCTTGCAGGAGGCGAGGAGCGCCAGGGTCTGCACGAAGGTGGCCACCGCGTCGTAGGCGGGCAGGAACGACGGGAAGATGTAGCCCCCCTCCTGGCTGGCGGCGAAACGCACTCCTGGCTGGCAGGCGACCTCCATGAGGGAGGAGGTGGACAGCTTCGCCCAGAGCAGCGTGACGCCGGCTTCGTCGCACATCCTCTCGGCCGCGCGGCCGACCGACACCGGCAGCGCCACTGTCGGCGGGGCCGCCCCGCGGCGCTCGGCGTCGCCCAGGACCAGGCGCAGGAGCGCCATCAGCCCCTGCTCGTCGGAGAGGGCGTGGCCGGTGTCGTCGACCAGGGTGATGAACTCCCCGTCGGTGTCTATGACCGCCCCCAGGTGGGCACCGGACGCCTTCACCAGGCGCGAGACCTGGTCGGCGTGCTCCCAGCGGTCGAAGGTGAGCGACTGGCGGGTCGAGGCATAGGGGTTCACCGACAGCACCTCGGCGCCGAGCTTGGAGAGCACGTTGGGCATGACGAAGCTGGCCGCGCCGTAGGCGTAGTCGAGCACCACCTTGAAGCGCGCGGAGCGGATGGCGTCCACGTCGACGTCCTCCATCAGCAGCGCGGTGTAGAACTCGGCGGTGCGGACAGGGAAGCGCAGGTCGCCGATCTCACCGGCCAGCGAGCGGCGGTAGTCCTCGCGGTAGAAGAGCCTCTCGATCTTCTTCTGCGCCGCCTCGGAGATGTCGATCCCGTTGGCGTCGAAGAAACGGATGGTCACCGACTGGGGATCCTCCCTGGCGAGGCGCACCGACATGCCGCCGTTGGCTCTCTCGTTGCGAACCCCGAACCGGGTGACCGGCACGGTGGCCACCTCGAGGTCGGCGACGTCGATCCCCGACGCGTTCAAGCCGACCATGAGGGCCCGCTTCAGCACCCTCGCCGCCCGGCTCGTGTCCCGGGAGGCGACCACGGTCGAGCCCCTCTTCATCGTCGTACCGTAGGCCATCGCCAGGCGAACGGCGAGCTCGGGGGAGATGTCGACGTTGGCGAGGCCCTCCACACCACGGCGCCCGAAGAGATGGCGCGCCCCGCGCGACTCCCAGACGATCGACGAGTTGACGATGGCGCCGTGCTCGACCGTCTTGAACGGGTAGACCTTCACTCCCGGGTGGATGACGGCGTGCTCGCCGATGAAGCACTCGTCGCCTATGACCACCCCTTCTTCCAGGCGCGCCCCGCGTCGCAGGTCGCTCGAACGGCCCACGACCGCCCCGCGCAGGCGCACCCCCGGGCCGAGGTAGACGTTGTCGTGGACGACGGACCGCTCCACGAAAGCGTCCGGGCCGACCCTGACGTTTGAACCCAAGACGCTGTACTCGTCGAGGCGGGCCCCCGCCTCGATGCGGCAGTAGTCGCCGATGATCGCCGGGCCGACGACGACGGCTGCCGGGTCGATCTCCGAGCCCTCGCCGAGCCAGATCGCCTCGCCGATGCGGAAGCCGGCGAGGTCCACCGACACCTGGCCGTCCAGCACGTCTTGGTGGGCTTTGATGTAGGCGTCGAGGGTGCCGACGTCCTCCCAGTATCCGTCGGCCACGTAGCCGTAGAGGGGCATCCCGTCGTCGAGCATCCGGGGGAACACGTCCGAGGAGAAGTCGACCGGCTTGCCCGGGGCGATGTACTCGAAGATGGATGGGTCCAATACGTAGATGCCGGTGTTGATCGTGTCGGAGAACACCTGGCCCCACGTGGGCTTCTCCAGGAACCGCTCGATCGAGCCGTCCTCCCTGGCGATGACGATGCCGAACTCGAGGGGGTTCTCCATCGACTTGAGGGCGATGGTGGCGATCGCCTTGCGCTCGCGGTGGAAGTCGACGACAGCGGCGACGTCGATGTCGGTGAGCACGTCACCCGATATGACGAGGAACGGCTCGTCGAGCTCGTCCATGGCGTTGCGCACCGAGCCCGCAGTACCCAGAGGGGTCTCCTCGGTGGCGTACACCATGTGCACCCCGAACTCCGACCCGTTGCCGAAGTAGGTGCGGATGGCGTTCGCCTGGAAGGCGACTGTGACCACGATCTCCTCGAAGCCGTGGCGCTTGAGCAGCTCGACGACGTGCTCCATCATCGGCCGGTTGGCGATGGGCATCATCGGCTTCGGCTGGTTGGAGGTGAGCGGCCTGAGCCGGGTGCCCTCCCCTCCCGCCATGATCACGGCTTTCACGCCCGCTCCCCCCTGACCCCCGGACCACCGTTCAAGCCCGGGCCTCCCTTACCGCCTTGACAGCCCGGGGCGCGTACGTGACGGCCGCGTACCAGCCGACCGCCAGCCCGGGTATGGCGGTTACCCAGGCGAGAGCCTCGGCGAGGCTGTGCCAGTCGTCGTTGGCGTGGCCGGCGAGGAACAACGGTAGAGCGCACATCAGACCGAACGTCCCTGCTTTACCCGCCCACTGGACGTCCATGCGCCTTCCGCCCAGGGCGGCCACGGCGAGGAAGCCGGCGGCCACCAGCCCTTCGCGCACCAGCGCGGTTAGCGCCACCCACAGCGGGACCGCCCGGACCGCGATGATCGACACCGCCGCCACACCGAGCAGGAGCCGGTCGGCGACGGGGTCGAGCACCTTGCCGAGCGTCGAGACCTGGTCGAAGCGCCGGGCGACGAAACCGTCCACCCCGTCTGTCGCGCCGAGCCCCCCGAGCAGCAAGGCGGCCGGGTACCAGCCGCGGTGGTCGGGGCGCAGCAGCATCCAGACGAACAGCGGGACGCAGAGCAGCCGCACCAGGGTCAGCGCGTTGGGAACCGTCAGGATCCGCTCGTCGCCCGCTCTCCTCGCAGCGGCGGCCGGCGCGGGCGAGACCATGGTCCGAGTCTAAGCGGAGCCGGCCGGCTACCACCGGGTCTTCGGCCGCGGGTTCAGCCAGCGGGGCGGGTGGGAACCAAGGACCAGCTGAGCCTTCCCGAGGAGTCCACCTCGGTGACCTTGAGTTCCCGGCGGCCGGCGCCCCGCCACGGCGCGACCGTGCAGTAGAAGGTCAACCCCTCCCTCACCGGCTCGGTCGCCGGGCACGAGACGGCCGGGGCGGTGGAGACGGCGGCCTGCGCCTGCATGGCCAGGGCGAGCTGTTCGGCGACGTCCCTGCCCGCCAGGATGGACGGGCCGCGGTGCGACAGGTCGCCCGCCCCGAACGCCGCCCCGAGTGCCAGCAGGGCGGCGAGGGCTATCACGCCGGGCAGGAAGTAGCCGCGGCGCGGGGCCGGCGGCGACGGCTCGGAAGGAGGGGGCGGGCCGTGCTGTCCGTTCGTCTTGGCGGCGCGCTCTTCGGCGGTTGGGGCGGTCCTCGGTGCTTCGGTCATCGGGATTGTCAAGGCATCGACCGGGCACGACTGGCTCATCGCGCGGGTCCGGCCGGTTTTCGCCTGCGCCGGCCACAGTACCGGCGCAAGGTGTGTCGCGACAGCCACCGGATCGGACGTCCCGCTTGTCCGGTGGCAGGTGGCAGAATGGCCTTGATGCTGAGCGATGAGGAACGCGCGTCCCGACTGGCCGACCTGAACGAGCTGATCGACTTGATCCGCCCGGCCGTCCAGGCCGACGGTGGGGATCTCGTGCTGATGAGCGCCGACGCCGACACGGGAGTGGTGGAGGTCCAGCTCCAGGGTTCCTGCTCGTCGTGCGCGATCAGCAGCACTACCCTCCAGGCCGGCGTCGAGCGCATCCTCAAGGAGCGCCTCGACTGGGTCACAGAGGTTCTCGGCGGCGTCGACGAGGACATCGACTGGGAGACCAGCGCCTCCATGGGGCGCGGCGGCTACACGCCCGCCTGGTAGGGCGTTCGAGCGAGGGCCCCCCGCCGGGCCCCCGCATGCGTCGGGCGGGCGGGACTTGAACCCGCGGCCCCCAGACCCCCAGTCTGGTGCGCTACCAAACTGCGCCACCGCCCGTGGTGGATGTCGGGGACCCGACCCTAGTACGCGAACGGCCGTCCCGCCCGCCGATCCACCCCGCTTTGCGGCTGGAGCAGCCGCAGAAGCTGCCGCGAACCCGCGCGAGTGGGCGGCGGCTCGTGTTCGACGCGGCACTCGGGTCTGTGGAAGCCTCTCCCGCCTGGAGGCGGTCGCGCGACAGCTTCTCAGCTCAGATCTGCTTGGAGCTCAGATGTGCTTGGGCAGCCATTCGACCAGCCAGTAGATGCGGTAGACCATGTAGCCGGCGAAGGCGACCAGCATGAGCTTGAAGTGCCAGGGCACCTTCCGCTGCGCGGCTTTCAGCGGGCGGCTGCAGGTGGGGCAGGCACCGCCCTCCCCCAGGCTCGTCTCGTTCCAGAACCGGCTGCAGTCCTCGCACCACGGCACCGGCACCACCGTACCGGCACCACGCTGCCGCCGGCCCTCGCCTTCGCATGGGAGCCGGGCTCGCTTCGGCTGGCGGCCCCGGCTCCCCGCGCCGGCCGACGGCAGAGCGTCTAGACCCGCCGGATGGCGAGGATCGCCACGTCGTCGGTGAGCGGCTCCGACGCGAAGTCCCGGGCCGCCTCGAGGAGGTCCTTGCACAAGGTCGTCGTTTCGCGCCCGGGGTCACGCCGGATCGCCGCGGCGATGCGGTCCTCGCCGAAGATCTGACCGCCCGAGCGCGCCTCGGCCAGGCCGTCGGTGTACATGAGGATCACGTCGCCGACCAGCAGCGGACGCTCCCGGGAGTGGTACGAGCCATGCGGATCGAGGGTCAAGAGCGGGCCGGTGGAGCGAAGGGCGTGCATCTCCAGGTCCTGCCACAACCACACCGCCGGGTGGCCGGCCGATGCGTGACGGATCGTCCCCGCCGCGGGGTCGAGTATCACCACGCAGACCGACACGAGGTCCTCGGGTCTGCCGCTTATCGAGAGCACCTTGTTCAGCTCCTCCAGGGCCTGACCGGGGTCCCGGTACTGCTGGAGGAAGGTACGAAGCAGGTACTTCACTTGGAAGGCGGTGATCGACGGGTCTATGCCGTGGCCGGCGACATCACCGATGACGGCCGCCACCCGCTGGCCGCCGGTGACGAACACGTCGTAGAAGTCCCCGGCCATCATCCCTGTGCCCGGCTCGTAGACCCGGCCCATCTCGAAGCCGTCGACGTGCGGCAGCTCCTCGGGTGCCAGGCGATTCGCCCAGCGCCGGGGGGCCAGCTGCTCCTGGGCGAGGACCTCCTCGGCACGACGCTCGAGCATCGCCCGGTTCTCGGCCAGGCGCGCCTCGGCGAAGAATCGCGGTGCGTAGCGGATGGTGATGACGACCGGGATGCTGACGAGCAGCAGGGGGATCTGGTACCACGCGGCGGACGACAGCGAGGCGACCGCCAGGCCGACCGCGAGAAACGAGTAGAGCAATGCGGTGTGCAAGTCCTTGTCGAACGCCGCCCGGGCAAGGTCGCTGGCGTCGCGCCCGGTGGACGACGAGGCGGTCTCCGCCTCTATCCGTCGGGCCGCACGGGACGACCTGGCGGCCGCCCGCCCCCACAGCATGGCGGCAACCGCGCAGAACACGGCCGCGGCAGCCAGCCACGGCTGGGTGAACATGGCCCAAGGCTAGTCCAGGGTGGCCGGACGGCCTACGGTTGGGCCCCTTCGCACCAACTTGTCCGGAGGAGCTTGGCTGCGGCACCTTCGCCCCAACCGTCCAGAGGAGCCCGGTCCGCCCGAGGTCCGCTTGAGGTCCGCTGGTCGGAGCTTTGAGCGAGGTCTTTAGCCCCAACCCTCCGTTGACACCTGTCCGGCTGGTCGAGCTTTGAGCGAGGTGTTTTGCCCGAACCGTCCAGAGGAGCTCCCGAGCGAGGGGTGCTCTGGACACTTAGGGCGAATATTTTGACCTAACTGTCCACGGTCCGGTCCGGCGAGCCTCGACCGTGGACAGTTTGGCAAATCGTGGAAGGACCCAGCAGCCCCCGGACCCGGCACCCCCCGCACCCAGCAGCCCCCGCACCCGGCACCCACCAGGCCGCGACCGCCGGGCTACGAGGGTTGCTCAGCCGGTCCGCCGGCGGACCCTGAACACCACGGGCGTGGGCCCCAGCTCGAAGCTCTCCCTCAACCTGCGCTCCAGGTAGCGCAGGTAGGGGGCGGGCACCGTCCGCGTGGCGAAGAGGGTGAAGGTCGGCGGATCGGTCGCCCCCTGGGTGGCGTAGAGGATCCTGCCGCCGGGAGAGGGGTGCGCCGCCTGGGCGGAGGCGACCACCCGGTTCAGGGCTCCGGTCGGCACCCGCTTGTGGGAGGCAGCCATCGCGTCGGCCATGGCGGGCAGGAGCCGGTGGATGCCGCGCCCGGTCAGGGCGCTCGCCTTGAGCACCGGCGCGTAGCCGAGGAAGCCGAGGCGGTCCTCCAGCTCGGCGGTGACCGCAGCCCGTCTGTCGGCGTCGAGGAGGTCCCACTTGTTGAGCACTATGACCACCGGGCCGCCGGCGGCGTCGACCCGTTCCGCCAGCCGCTGGTCCTGGCGGGTCACACCCTCCGACGCGTCGAGCACCAGCAGGGCGCACTGAGCCCGGTCGAGGGCCTGGAGGGCCCTGACCACGGAGTAGTACTCGGCGCCCTGCGCTTCGCCGGAACGCCTGCGCATGCCGGCGGTATCCACGAAGCGAAGCTCACCCGCCGGGGTGCTCACCACCGTGTCCACCGTGTCGCGGGTGGTGCCGGGCAGGTCGTGCACGATCGAACGCTCGTCGCCGATCAGGCGGTTGAACAGGGTGGATTTCCCGACGTTGGGCCGACCGACGATGGCGACTGCGGGGATCCCCGGCTGCTCGCCGGTCTGCGAGGGCGGCACCGGCGGGGGCTCGGGGAGCCGTCCGACCACGGCGTCGAGCAGTTCGCCGGTTCCCCGGCCGTGCAGGGCGCTCACCGGGTAGGCGTCGCCCAGGCCGAGCTTGGTGAACAGCCAGGCGTCGGGCTCCCGACCGTCGCTGTCCACCTTGTTGGCGGCGATCAGCACCGGGCGGTCGCACCGGCGGACGAAGCGAGCGACCCGCGCGTCCTCGTCGGTGACGCCCACCGTGGCGTCCACCACCAGCACGATCACGTCGGCTTCGCGCACCGCTCTCTCGGCCTGCGCGCTGATCTGACGTTCGAGGGGGCTCCCGCCGGGCATCCAACCCCCTGTGTCGACGACGGTGAACTGCCTGCCGGCCCATTCTGCAGAAAGCAGTTTGCGGTCGCGGGTCACCCCGGGTTGCTCCTCGACGATCGCCTCCCTGCGACCGACGATGCGGTTGACGAGGGTGCTCTTGCCGACGTTCGGCCGACCGACGACAGCCACCAACGGCATAGGGCGCATTCAGCGGCCCCCGACGACCGCCACCAACGGCATAGGGCGCATTCAGCGGCCCCTGCCCAGCGCTGAACGCCGGGCCCCGCCCGTCGTGCAGACCACCCCAGCAACCCTGGCGAGCCCCACCAACGGCGTTGGGCGCATTCAGCGGCCCCTGCCCAGCGCCTCGCGCAACGCCCTGCCCGTCGTGCGGACCACCTCGACGGGCAGCGGCAGCTCGGCGGGGGCCATGCCGTCGAGAAAAATTCCGCCCGAGAGGCACACGTCGGGCAGCAGGTACCGCCGGCCGGGTTGAGCGGACCTCAGGTGGGCGGCAACGTCGGCGCCGGTCAGGAGGCCGGCGACGGCGATGTTGCCGCCGAAAAAGCGGCTCTCGACGGCCTCCACCGACGCGTCGGGCCTGACCGACCGCACCAGGGGGGCGAGGACCTGGCGGGCGTAGACGCCGGTGAGCACCGTCACCGGGGCGTCCGGCGCAAGAAGCGCGTGCGCGGCGGCGCCCCGAGGCGCCCGATAACCCAGGGCCGGCGCGCCGTCCACCGACTGGAAGAACCCGGACGGCGACTCGTCGGCCACGCCGGGCAATCCCAGGAACGACGCTTCGAACGCCCGGGCCATGCCGACCCCATTGTCGTGTTGGGCGAGATCGCCGTACGAGTCGAGGGGGGGCAGCGGCCGGCCGGCCATCAGGTAGTACTCGTCGGACGCGTACGCCACGGGCCGTCCGAGGGCGGAGCGGAACAGCTGCTGCCACTCCTCGACCAGGTCGACGACAGCCGAGGCCTCGCCGGCGGTGTGCGGCCGGAGGGAGCTTTCGCTGTTGAAGCGGCTGACCCCCAGCGGCACGCAGGCGACGCTGGCCAGCTCGGGGTAGAGGTCGAGGATGCCGGCGAAGGTGTCCTCGAGGACCGGCCCGTCGTTCACCCCCGGGCAGACGACCACCTGCCCGTGGACGACCACGTGGCGGTCGAGCAACGCTCGCAGCCACCGGAGGCTGGTAGCACCACGGCGGTTGCGCAGCATCGAGGCACGCACCTCGGGGTCGGTCGCGTGGATGCTCACCCAAAGCGGGGAGAGGCCCTCGGTCACCACACGCTCGAGGTCGGCCTCGGTGAAGCGGGTGAGGGTGGTGAAGTTCCCGTAGAGGAACGACAAACGGTAGTCGTCGTCGCGCACGTAGAGGCTGCGGCGCATCCCCTTCGGCAGCTGGTGGATGAAGCAGAACTCGCAATGGTTGTCGCAGGTCCGGACCCGGTCGAACAGTGCAGCGTCCACCTCGACGCCCAAAGGCTCGTTGCTTTCCCGCTCCAGGGTGCAGGTGAGCTCCAATCCTCCCCGGCGGAGCTCCATCTCCACTGAGGGCTGGTCGGCCAGGAGGTGGTACTCGATGACGTCCCGGGGAAGCCGCCCGTCCATGGCGACGATCTGGTCGCCGGGTTGCAGCCCGGCGCGGGCGGCGGGCGACCCTTCGGCCACCGCCACCACTCGTGGCAGCGACATAGACCTTGAAGGATAGGCTGCGCGTTTCGCCTTTCGGCGAAGCTGCGGAAAGGGGCGAAACCGCCTTTTAGGGCAACAACGGCGGTTCCCGATAGCTGGGGGGTGCGGCATCTAGAGACCCCCAAGTCCAGGCCCTCCCTGCTGACCCGCCCGTCGCGGTGGACCAGGCGGGCGGGCAGGGCCGCCCGGCTGGTGGCGGCCACCGCCGGGCTGTTCGCCCTCGCCCTGCCGGGTACATCGGCCCCTGCGTCTGCGGCGGCGGGCGCCCACGGGGCCCGGCTAGCGGCTTCGGCACCAGCGGCGAGTGTCTCCTCCTCCCCCCGCTCGCCTGTCTCGTCGTCGCGGGGCGCGTCAGTGTCCGGCCAAGCCCTTCGCCCGGCGCGGACCGCCGCCCTGTCATCCCATCCGATAGTCGGGATGGCGCCCGACCCGAGCGCCGACGGCTACTGGATGACCGCCACCGACGGAGGTGTCTTCTCGATGGGCGCGGCGCCCTTCTACGGCTCGACGGGCAACCTGCGCCTCGCCAAGCCGATCGTCGGCATGGCCTCCACCCCCAACGGCGGCGGGTACTGGCTGGTCGGCGCCGACGGCGGGATCTTCACCTTCGGTGACGCCGTCTTCGACGGATCGGCCGTGTCCTACAACGCCCCGTCCGGCGCCTCCTCGGTGGGGATCATCCCGGTCGGCGGCGGCTACTGGGTCCCGAACGACCTGGGCGGGGTGGCGAGCTTCAACGCCCCGGCCCCCCCGCCCGGCCCGCAGGTCAACTCGCAGTCCTCGCCCTCGGCGCAGGCGCTGGCAGACCCGCCCCAGTCGATCGCCCCCTCGCCCGCCACGCAGCAGGCCTGCTGGAGCCAGACGCCGGACATCGCGGCGTGCAACCAGGACTCGCTCAACGACATCAACAACGCCCGGGCGCAGGAAGGTCTCGGTCCCCTCCCCCTGCCGTCGGACTTCTACCAGCTTGGAACCGTCGCCCAGATCCTCGCCGTTGCCAACGCCGAGCGGACCACCCGGGGCCTTCCCGCCCTGCCGGAGAACGCCAACCTGGACCAGATGGCCCAGCAGGGCGCCGAGCAGGGCAACGATCCGACCGGGCCGTCGGGCTACGGGTGGGGTTCCAACATCGCCTGGGGCGACCCGACACCGCTGGCCGCCGACTTCGGCTGGATGTACGACGACGGTCCCGACAGCCCCAACATCGACTGCCCGAGCGCCGGGGCGTCGGGCTGCTGGGGTCACCGTCACAACATCCTGTCCCCCTGGGCCGGAGCCTCCGGCGCCGGCGCCTACAACGACAACGGGACCATCCAGCTCACCGAGCTGTTCGTCGAGAACTACTGACCGCGGCGCCAGCCCCCCAAGACGGCTGCCGTGAGACGGGGAGCCGCCTGCCGGTACCCTCGAAGCGATGTCGAACGTGGAGCGGGTGCTGCTCGCCTCGCCGCGCGGCTTTTGCGCCGGCGTGGAGATGGCCATCAAGTCCCTCGCCTGGATGGCCCGTGTGTTCGAGCCGCCCGTGTACTGCTACCACGAGATCGTCCACAACCAGATCGTGGTGGACCGGTTCAAGAAGATGGGTGTCGTGTTCGTCGACGACCTCGACGAGGTCCCCGACGGGGCGCCGCTCATGCTCTCGGCCCACGGCTCGCCGCCGGAGCTGGTCGAGGCGGCCCGTGCCCGTGGAGGCGTGGTGATCAACGCCGTCTGCCCTCTCGTCAAGAAGGTCCACCACGAGGTGAAGGTCCGCGCCCAGAAGGGCTACACGATCGTCTACGTCGGCCACGAGGGCCACCAGGAGGCGATCGGCACGGCCGCCGTCGCACCGGCCGCCGTCCGGCGCATCGAGCACCTGGAGGAGCTGGAGGCACTGCCCGAGCCCGGGGGGCCGGTGGCGTTCCTGGCCCAGACGACGCTGGCCGTCGACGAGTGGCAGGTGCTGCTCGAAGCCGCCCGGCGGCGCTGGCCGGACCTGTGGATGCCCGGCACCTCGGACCTGTGCTTCGCCACGACCAACCGCCAGACCGCCCTCAAGGCTGTCGCCCCCCGCTGCGACGCCGTCGTGGTCATCGGCTCGAGCACCTCGTCGAACACGCTGGCCCTCGAGCGGACGGCCCGTGCTGCGGGCTGCCGGCGGGTGCTGCGGGTGGACACCCCCGTCGAGCTCCCCGACGACCTTGAAGGCACGGTCGGGGTGATCGCCGGCGCTTCGGCCCCCGAAGAGCTCGTCGAGTCCGTCGTCGCCGCGCTGGCCCCCCTCGAGGGGGTTGAGGAGGTCAGGGCCGTCGACGAGGACGAGTACTTTCCCCCTCCCCGCGAGCTGCGCGACCTGTTCCCCCGCCTGGCGGGGGCCGCCGCCCTCTCGGCCTTCGCTCCCGGCGCCGACCCCGCGGCGGGGGGGGCGGCACCCGACGACCGTTCCTGGTCGGCGGCGATGGCCCTCGGCGGGACCTCGGAGCCTCAGGCGAGCCGGCCGGCCTCGGCCAGCGCCCGGTCGAACAACTCCTGAAGGCGTTCGGCCAGCACCTCGGTGGTTGCGGTCACCGCCCGGCGCGACACCCTTCCGCCCTCCCCCCTCGCCGGCGGGGGTATCGGGTCGCCGACCACCATGACCACCTTCACCGGGTGCACCAGCTTGCTCCCCTTGGGCATGGCCCATTCGCTCCCCCCGATGCCCACCGGCACGATCGGCACCCCCGTGCGCGCGGCGACGAACGCCGGCCCTTCGAAGAGGGGGTGCAGCTTGGGGCCGCTCTGGCGGGTCCCCTCGGGGAACAGAACCACCGGCTCGCCGGAGCGCACGGCGTTCTCCGCGGCGCGCAGCGCCTCCCGGTCGGGGGTACCGCGGCGCACCGGGAAGGCGCCGAGGGAGTTGAACAGCGCCGCAGACCAGCGGTACTTCCACAGGGTGTCCTTGCCCATGAAGCGGATCCGGCGGCGGGTGAGGCACCCTGCCAGGAGGGTGTCGACGTTGGA
Organism: Acidimicrobiales bacterium; assembly: GCA_035294565.1. GTDB lineage: Bacteria > Actinomycetota > Acidimicrobiia > Acidimicrobiales > Palsa-688 > DATGKR01. Next base: position 22,678 of record DATGKR010000030.1, read on the forward strand.
GCGGTGGACCGGGGCGATGACGTAGGCCCCTGAGCCCGGCAGCTTGGAGCGGTCGCGCACCTCCACCCGCCACAGTGCCCGACAGACCACCTCGACGAGCCCGCGGGCGAAGGCGTACCACATCAGCGCCGCCCTCGAGGCGGCCGGGACTCCCGGAGTACCCCCTCCCCGGTTCGATTCGCGGCCCAGGCCGCTCACCGCCGGTCCACCATCGCCAGGACCTTCTCGACGACCTGCTCGGCGGTCAAGTGGGTTGTGTCCACCTCGACGGCGTCGTCGGCGACAACCAGCGGGGAGGTCGACCTGGTCGAGTCGATCTGGTCCCGCCTGGCCATGTCGGCTGCCACCTGGTCGTAGTCGTGTTCGAGCATCTCCCGTGTCCGCCGGCCGGCCCGGGCCTCGCTGCTCGCCGTCAGGTACACCTTGACCTCGGCCTCGGGGAAGACGACGGTCCCTATGTCGCGGCCTTCGACCACTCCGCCTCCCCTTTTCTCGACCCACTCCCGCTGGCGCAGCACCAGCTCCCGGCGCACCTCCGGGTTGGCCGCGACAGCGCTCACCGCCCGGGTCACCTCGGGGCCGCGGATCTCCACCGTCGCGTCCGTGCCGTCGACGAGCACGCGCTCGTCCACCTCGATGTCCAGTTGCCTGGCGAGCGCCCCGACCGTGGGGGCGTCCTCGGGGTCGATCCCCCGGCGGATCGCCTCGAAGGCCACCGCCCGGTACATGGCGCCGGTATCGAGGTACGGGAGGCCCAGGCGTTCGGCGACCCCGCGCGCCACCGTGGACTTCCCCGAACCGGCGGGGCCGTCTATGGCTATGACACGCACAGTGCCATGTCCTCGGTGAAACGCGGGTAGCTGGTCTCTACCGACTCCCAACCGGTGACCTCCACCGGTCCGGCCGCGGCGAAACCGGCGACGGCCGCGGCCATGGCGATGCGGTGGTCGCCGAAGGAGTCCACCTTGCCTCCCGCCAGCCGCCGCCCGCCGCTCCCGTTGACGGCGAGCCCGTCGGGGCGCTCCTCGGCCTGGCCGCCGAGGGCGTTCACGGCCGAAACCGTCGTGGAGACGCGGTCGCTCTCTTTCACCCTCAACTCGGCCGCCCCGGAGAAGCTGCTCAACCCTTCGGCGTGTGCGGCGGCCACCGCCAGCACGGGTATCTCGTCTATCAGCCCGGGCACCTCCTCGCCGTGGACGTCGGTGGCGACCAGAGGACCGTAGCGGGCCCGTATCGTCGCGGTGGCGGTGCCTGTCGGCTCGACGACGACGTCGGCGCCCATGCGACGCAGGACGTCGAGGAAGGCGGTTCGCCGAGGGCCTGTGTACACGTCCTCCACGACGAGGTCGCTTCCGGGGGTGATGCACGCCGCCACCACCCAGAACGCCGCCTGGGAGGGGTCGCCGGGGACGTCGACGTGCGCGGGATGCAGCGGGCCGGGGTGGAGGGTTACCGTCCCCCCGTCGACCTCCACGTGGGCGCCGAAGAGGGCCAGCATCTCCTCGGTGTGCGCCCGGGTGGGCACCTTCTCGACCACCGTCGTGGGCCCCCGGGCTGCCAGCCCCGCCAGGAGAACCGCCCCCTTCACCTGGGCGCTGGCGACCGGCGGGCTGTACTCGATGCCCCGAAGGTCGCCGCCCCGGACCGCGAGGGGCGGGTACGAGCCGCGTCTGCGCCCATCGACGTGGGCTCCCATCAGGCGGATCGGCTCCGCCACCCGTCCCATCGGCCGGCGGGCCACCGAACTGTCGCCGTGGAGGACGGTGAGACCGTCCACGCCGGCCGCCCAGCCGGTGAGGAGACGGATGGCCGTGCCCGAGTTGCCCACGTCGATGACCGTCTCTGCTTCCATCGGCTCGCACCCCCCGACGACGACCCGGCCCTGCTCGTAGGAGACCGAAGCGCCGAAGGCGGCGACGGCGCGGGCGGTGGCGGCCACGTCGGCGCCGTCGGAGAGGCCGTTTATGGTGGAGAACCCCGGCGCGCGCGCGGCGAGGAGCAGGGCCCGGTGGGAGATCGACTTGTCCCCTGGCACCCGAAGACGTCCCCTCAACCCGCCGCCGGAGGGGTGGACGGTCAGCTCCACCGCTGGGGGCTGAACCAGCCGGCCGGGACGCTGCTCACTGCCCCACCGGGCGAGTGGAGGCGCGGTAGCCGCGCCCGTGCAGGGCGCCCCTCACCGCTTCTGCCGCAGATGTGTCGACGACCAGCACCAACACGCCGCGTTCGCCTTCGGCGCTGTGGGCTATCTCGAGGTCGTAGATGTTGACGCCCATCTCGCCGAGCAGGGTAGTCACCTCGGCGAGGACGCCCGGCCGGTCCGGCACCGGCACCCGCACCTCTGCTGCGTCCCCGATGGCAGCGACCCCGGCGGGGAGGTTGACCCGCGCCTGGCGCGCCCGTTCGAGCATTCGCAGGATCGCCGGCCGGTCGGCGAAGGCGACGGCGGCGCGCACGGCTGCCAGCGAGTCGATGAGGCGGTCGAGCACTGCGACGATGCCCTGGCGGTTCTCCGCGCAGACATCCGGCCAGATCGAAGCGTCGCCGGCGGCGATCCGCGTCATGTCTCGAAAACCGCCGGCCGCGAGGCGGAGCAGGGTGGCGTGCTCGGTAGCCGTCTCGGCCGCCAGGTTCATCAAAGTCGCCGCCGTCAGGTGCGGGACGTGGGAGACCAAGGCGACCAGGTCGTCGTGGCGGGCGGCGGAAAGCTCTACGACGTTCGCCCCGAGCTGACCGACCGCCGAACGCACCGTCGTGTAGGCGAGCGGGTCGGTGTGGGGGCCCGGGGTGAGCACCCAGGTAGCCCCTTCGAACATCTCGGCGTCGGCACCCTCGACACCCTCCTGCTCCGAGCCGGCCATCGGATGGCCGCCGACGAAACGGGGGTCGCCCACCGCGGCCACGACCGGGCTCTTCACGCCCGCCACGTCGGTCACGGCTGCTCTCGGGTGACGGCGCAGTGCCTCGATGGCGGCCTCGGCGACGGTCCCCGCGGGCGTGGCGACGAACACCACCGACGCGCCGGGGTCGCATCCCGCCCGGTCAACGGCACCGAGCTCGACGGCGAGCTCGCAGCGGCGGCGGTCGACGTCGAAGCCGGCCACCACCCAACCCTTGCGTCTCAACGCCGCTCCTATGGAGCCGCCGATGAGGCCGGTGCCCACGATCTGCGCCCGGCGAGGCTTCGTCTCCTCCACGCCGGGCGACAATAAACGCCCAGCGGTGCTCACTCCTTCCCGGCCGGCTGCCTGCCCCCGCCGGGCGCGCCCGCCGCAGCCCGTAGGGCCGTCACCTCCTCGGGGCTGAGGGGCCGCCACTCCCCCGGGGCGAGCCTTCCCACGCGGAGCGGGCCTATGCGCGTCCGCACCAGACGGCGCACAGGGTGGCCGACGGCTTCAGCCATCCGGCGAACCTGGCGGTTGCGGCCCTCGTGGATGGTGATCCGCAGGACGCCGGGCGCGAGCAGAGCGACGCGGGCGGGGGCGGTCGGGCCGTCGTCGAGCTCGACGCCCCGGCGGAGGCGCCTCACCGCCGCCTGGCCGGGTCGGCCCGCGACGTGGGCGACGTACTCTTTCTCCACGCCGAAGCGGGGGTGGGTGAGCAGGTGGGCCAGCTCGCCGTCGTTGGTCAAGACGATGAGACCCTCGGTGTCGGCGTCGAGCCTGCCCACCGGGTACACCCGAGGCTCGGGGGGGACCAGACCGACAACGGTGGGCCTGTCCTGGGGGTCTGACGCCGTGGACACCACACCCGCCGGCTTGTTCAGAAGGTAGTGGACCAGGCCGGGCCGGACGGCTACGGGAACCCCGTCGACCTCCACCCGGTCCCCCTCGACGTCGATGCGCCGCCCGAGCAGGGCGGTCTCCCCGTTGACCCGCACCCGCCCGGCGGCGATCAGCTCCTCGCAGCGGCGCCGACTTCCCAGCCCCGCCTGCGCGAGGACCTTCTGCAGTCGTTCACCGCTCTCCATCTGCGGACCGTCCCGGCTCGCCCGCCTCCCCCGCTGAGCCCTCCCTCCCCGCTTCGGCGGGTTCTGCCTGCAGGCTCCGCTCGAGGGCCTCCATCACCTCGGGGCCGGGCACGAACTGCGCCAACGGTGGCAGCTGGTCGATGCTGTCCAAACCCAGCTTCTCGAGCAGCAGCCGGGTGGTGCCGTAGAGGACCGCCTGGCCAGGGCCGGGGTCCCGGCCCACCTCCTCGACGAGGCCCCGGGCGCACAGCGTTCGGATCACCGCGTCGGAGTTGACGCCCCTGATCGCGGCGACCTGGGCGCGCGACACGGGCTGCTTGTAGGCGACTATCGCCAGTGTCTCCAAGGCGGCTGCCGAAAGACGCGCCGACTGGCCTTCGAGCACGAACCTCTCGACGTAGGGCGCCTGGTCGGGATGGCTCTGGAAGCGGTAGCCACCGGCTACGCGCACCAGCTGGAAGCCCCGGCGCTGCTCCTCGTAGGAACGGGCGAGCGAGTCGCAGATCTCCTCCACGCGGGCCGGGGGGACCTCGAGCAGCTGGGCGAGCAGGTGCGGCTCGACCGGCCGGTCCGACACCATGACGATCGCTTCTATCGCCCGGCGGTCCTCGTCGCTCAACCCTCGTACTCCTCGGCGCTGTCCCCTTCGAACCCTTCGGCAAGGCCGAGCCAGGTGACCTCCAACCGGCCGAAGGTGGTCGCCTGCTCCAGATCGACAGCTCCCCGCTTGTACAGCTCGAGCAGGGCGAGGAAGCGGACGATGACCTCCAGCCGCTCCGCGACGCCCTCCGTCAGGCGGGCGAAGGTCGTCGTGCCGAGGCGGGGCAGCTCGTGGAGCAGCTCGACGACCGCGTCCGCGACGCTGGCCCGGACCGGCGCGACGTGGTCGAGGAGGAGCCGGGCTGCGGGCCTGGGAGCGAAAAGGCGGCTCATGGCGTCGCCCAGCTGCGCCGCTGTGACGCCCGCCAGCACGTCGGGGACGAGGCCGGCGAAACGCTCGTCGAGGCCGGCGGTGCGCGGCAAGGACCTCGACGCGGCGTCCATCGTCCGTTGCATGGCCAGCGCCGCTTCTTTGAACGTCTTGCACTCGAGGAGCCGGGCGATCAGCAGGTCTCGCTCCTCCCACAAGGCGAGCTCCTCGTCGAGCTCGACGTCGTCGCGCCCGGGCAGCAGCCGGCGCGCCTTAAGCTCGAGGAGGACCGACGCGATGAGCAGGAACTCGGTGGCCACCTCCAAATCCAGGGCGGCCTGCATGCCTGCCAGGGTGGACACGTAGTCGTCGACGATGCTCGACAGCGACACCTCCCACAGGTCGACCTGCTGGCGGTTGACCAGGTGCAGCAGAAGGTCGAAAGGCCCTTCGAACACGGGGGTGCTCACCGCGTAGGGCACCCGGCGATTCTACGCCGGGGAGGGCCGCGGCCCCGGCATTACCATGTTCCGATGGCCAGGGTCCTCTCGGGCATACAACCAACCGGCGAGCCGCATCTGGGCAACCTCCTCGGCGCCATCCGCTGGTGGGTCGCCGACCAGGACACGGCCGACAGCTTCTACTGCGTGGTCGACCTTCACGCGCTGACGGTGCCCGGCGACCCCGCCGAGCGGCGCGCGGCTACCACCACGATGGTCGCCCTGCTGTTGGCCGCCGGCCTCGACCCGTCCCGCTGCACCCTGTTCGTGCAGAGCCACGTGCCGGCGCACACCCAGCTCGCCTGGCTGCTGGAGTGCACGGCGAGCGTCGGCGAGCTGCGGCGCATGACCCAGTTCAAGGACAAGACCGCCCGGGGAGGCGAGGAGGCGGCGAGGGTCGGTCTTTTCACCTACCCCTGCCTCATGGCGGCCGACATCCTCCTCTACGACGCCGACCTGGTACCCGTGGGCGACGACCAGCGCCAGCACCTGGAGCTGACCAGGGACCTGGCTCACAGGTTCAACGCCCGCTACGGGGAGACCTTCGTCGTGCCCGAAGCGGCGATCCCGCCCCCCGGCCGGGGGGCGCGGATCATGAACCTTCAGGACCCGCAGCGCAAGATGTCCAAGACCACCGAAGCGCCCCAGGGGGTTATCGGTCTGTTCGACGACCCGCGCGACATCGAGCGGAAGGTCAAGCGGGCGGTGACCGACGCCGAGTCGGGCCCGGGCGCCGTGCGCTACGACCCGGCGGCCAAGCCGGGCCTGTCCAACCTGGTGGAGCTGTTCGCCGCCGTCGAGGGGTCCAGCCCCGAGGACGTGGCTTCCCGCTACGACGCCTACGGGCCGCTGAAGGCCGACCTCGCCGCGGCGGTCGTGTCGCTCGTCGAGCCGATCCAGCGGAGGTTCCGTGAGCTCTCCGCCGACCCTGGGCATCTCGAGGCGGTGCTGCAAGACGGTGCCGAGCGGGCCTCCAAGGTGGCCGAGGCGACACTCCAAAGAGCGTTCGACGCCGTCGGCCTGCTCCCGCCGCGCTGAGCGCGCCGGGGTGCCCCCGGTACGCGCTGGCGCGACGCCGCTAGCGGGACTGCTTGGCGGCGCAGTCGATGCACAGACGCGCTTCGGGCCTCGCCTCCAGGCGAGCCGTGGCTATCGGCTGCGAGCAGCTCTCGCAGATCCCGTAGCGGTCGGTGCCCATCTTCTCCAGGGCGTGCTCGACCTCGTGCAGGCCGGCGACCAGCTTCTGGACGAGAGCCTCGTTCTCGCCGCGCTCGGCGGTCACCTGGCTCGAGTCGGCGAAGTTCGGGTCGTAGTCCAGCTTCCCGCCGTAACCGAGCTCGGCCAGCTGGGCGCGCAGCGAGTCCCGCTCCTCTTCGAGCGCGGCGCGCAGGCTGTGCATGGTGGCGTCGCTCATCACCTTCAGTCTACCCACCGGGTCGTCCGGCGGCGCCCGTGCGCTCGCGAGCGAGGCACAGCCCGACGATGGACTTGGCGTCGACGATCTCCCCGGCGGCGACCAGCCGCGGGGTGTCTGCCAGCGGGATCTCCTCGACGGTCATCCGCCGCTCCTCGGCGCCCTGCCGGTCGGTGGGAACCTCTCGGAGGTCGCGGGCCAGGTACAGCCAGGTGTGCTCGTCGCAGAAGCCCGGGGAGTTGTAGAAGCGGGCGAGGAGCTCGAGCCGCCCGGCTTGCCTGCCCACCTCTTCGGCGAGCTCGCGCTGGGCGGTGACCTCGGTCGGCTCCCCCGCCACGTCCCGCTTGCCGGCGGGTACCTCCAGCAGCTCGCCGCCCACCGCCGCGCGGTACTGGCGGACCATCAGCACGGTGTCGCGCTCGGACAAGGGCACGACCACCACCGCCCCCGGGTGGTGCACCACCTCCCGGTCGAAGCGCTCCCCGCCGGGATCCTCGAACGTCTCCAGGGCGACCCTGATCAGCGACCCGGCGTAGAGGGTCTCCTCAGCTACCCGGCGAAACCCCGGCATAGCCCTCGAGGTCGATCAGCCTCGGCGAGCGGCCCTCGGCGCGGTCGAACGCCGCGGCCACCAGACCGGCGAACAGCGGGTGCGGCCGGTCGGGACGGCTCTTGAACTCCGGGTGCGCCTGCGTGCCCACCCAGAAGGGGTGGCCGGGCAGCTCGACGAACTCGACCAGGCGGTCATCGAGGGACGTTCCCGAGCAGCGCAGCCCGGCCGCTTCGAGGCGCGCCCGGTAGCGCGGGTTGACCTCCAGGCGGTGGCGGTGGCGTTCGTAGACCAGGTCGGCGCCGTAGAGGCGGGCGACGAGCGACCCCGGCGCCAGCTTCGCCGGGTACAGACCGAGGCGCATGGTCCCCCCCATCTCCTCCACCTCGACCTGGTCGTCCATCAAGTCGATGACCAGGTGAGGCGAGGCCGGGTCCAGCTCCCGGGAACTGGCCCCTTCCAGGCCCGCCACGTTGCGGGCGAAGTCGACGACCATGACCTGCAGGCCGAGGCACAGCCCCAGGCAGGGGATCGAGTTCTCCCGGGCGTAGGTGGCCGCGGCGACCTTCCCCTCCAGGCCGCGCTCCCCGAAGCCGCCGGGGATGACTATGCCGTCGAGGTCGGCGAGGCGCCCGGCGGCCAGCAGGCCCTCGATCTCCTCGGCCTGCACCCACTGCAGGTCGATCGCCGCCCCCTTGGCGTAACCGCCGTGGCGGAGCGCCTCGACGACGGAGAGGTAGGCGTCGGGCAGGTTGACGTACTTGCCGATCAGGCCGATCCGCACCGGCCTGACAGCGGCCTCCACGCGACGCACCACGGCCTCCCAGTCCGACAGGTCCAGGGGGTGGAGGTCGTCGTCGAAGCCGAGGAGCCGGCAGACGTAGTCGTCGAGCCCCTCGTCGTGGAGGGCGAGGGGGATCTCGTAGAGGTTGGGGGCGTCCATGCACGAGACGACCGCCTCGATCGGCACGTCGCAGAGCAGCGACACCTTCCGCTTCAAGCCGGGCGAGAGGCTCCGGTCGCTGCGGCAGATGATCACGTCCGGCTGGATGCCCCGGCTTCGCAGCTCGGTGACCGAATGCTGGGTGGGTTTGGTCTTCTGCTCGCCGGACGGCCCGAGGTAGGGGACGAGGGTGACGTGGACGTAGCAGACGTTGTCCCTGCCGACGTCCTTGCGGAACTGGCGGATCGCCTCCAAGAACGGGAGGATCTCGATGTCGCCGACCGTGCCGCCGATCTCGGTTATGACGACGTCCACCTCCTCGGTGGCCAGGCGCCGGATACGGTCCTTGATCTCGTCGGTGATGTGGGGGATGACCTGCACGGTGCGCCCGAGGAAGTCCCCGCGGCGCTCCTTGGCGATGACGCTCTGGTAGATCGAGCCGGTGGTGGCGTTGGAGTCGCGGTGCAGGTTCTCGTCGATGAACCGCTCGTAGTGGCCGAGGTCGAGGTCGGTCTCGCCTCCGTCGTCGGTGACGAAGACCTCGCCGTGCTCGAAGGGGTTCATCGTGCCGGGGTCGACGTTGATGTAGGGGTCGAGCTTCTGCATCGTCACCCGCAAGCCTCGGCTCTTCAGCAGCCGGCCCAGGGAAGAAGCGGTGAGCCCCTTGCCCAGCGAGCTAGACACCCCTCCGGTGACGAAGATGTGCTTCGCCAAAAGTCAAACCTCCACTGGGTCGTTGGAGACGGTCTGCGGGCCCCGTCGGAGGCCGCCGCATGCTACCGCCTGGCGGAGCCGTTCCTGGTGGACCCCCGCTCGCCGGCCGCCGCCGCCAGCAGCTCGGCGGCGTGGCGGCGCGCCGAGTCGCTCCCGGGCCGTCCCGAGAGCATTCGGGCTATCTCGGCCACCCTCTCCTCCCCCGCCACCGGGCGGACCCGTGCCACGGTGCGCTCCCCCTCCAGCGACTTGGCGACCGCGAGCTGATGGTCGGCGAAGGCCGCCACCTGGGCGAGGTGGGTCACCACCAGCACCTGGTGCGGGGGGCTGAGCGCGGCGAGCGCCCTCCCCACGGCGAGGGCCGCCTCGCCGCCGACGCCGGCGTCGACCTCGTCGAAGACCAGGGTGTCGGGACCCCCGCGCCCACCGGCCCTGCAGACCACGAGGCGCGCGGCGAGCATCGCCCGGGCCAGCTCCCCGCCGGAGGCGACCTTGGAAAGCGGCATCATCGGTTCGCCCGGGTTGGCGCCGAGCATCCAGATCACCGCCCCCTCCCCGACGTCGACGGCGAATCGGGCACCGGGCATGGCCAGGCTCCTCAGCTCAGCCTCCACTTCTGCGGAAAAAGTGCGGGCCACCGCGCCGCGAGCCGTCCACACCCGCTCCGACTCTGACGCCAGCTCGGCCTCCACCTCCTGCAGCTGGGCGGCGACAGCCGCGGCACGCTCGTCGGCGGCGAGAAGCTCTCCGAGCTCCGCTCGCAGCGCTTCGCCGAAGGAGATCACCTCGGCCAGGGAACCGCCGTACTTGCGTCGCAGCTCGGCGAGGACCCTGCGGCGCTCGCCTACAGCAGCCAGGCGCCCCGGGTCGGCCTCGACCGTCTCGGCGATGCGCCTTGCCTCTGCAGCCACGTCGGACAGTTCCGCTCCCGCCGCGAGGAGCCGATCGCGAACGGCTGCCAGCACCGGCCGTCCCGAGACGGCAGCGACCACGTCGCCCAGCCGGTCGACGATACCTTCGTCGCCGGCGACGGCCCGCCAGGCCCCCGCCGCTGCCTCGGCGATACCGGCCGCGTCGGAGAGGATCTCCTCCTCGGCGCTGAGCGCGTCGTCCTCGGCGGGGTCCTCGAGGCGGGCGGCGTCGATCTCCGCAAGCTGGTAGGCGAGCAGGTCCGCCTGGCGGGCCCGGTCCCGCTCGTCGCCGCCGAGCGCCGCCTGGGCCTCCCTCAGCTCCTTCACCCGCCTGCGCAGGCCGGCGAGACGCTCGGTGGAGACACCGCCTGCAAGGTCGAGGGCCGAACGCTGGGCGGCCGGCGTGAGAAGGGACTGCTGCGAGTGCTGTCCGTGAAGGTCGACCAGCGCCCTTCCCAGCTCGGCGAGGCGGGCGAGGGGGACCATCCGCCCGTCGGCGTACGACCTGCTCCGCCCGGCCGAGGCCACCACCCTGGTCAGGACCACCTCCTCCTCGCCGTCGACGAAACGCCCCTCCACGAGCGCTTCCGCCGCCCCGGGCCGGACCATCGACGCCTGAGCCGGGCCGCCGGTCAAGAGGTCGATGGCGTCGACGAGGAGCGTTTTACCGGCCCCGGTCTCGCCGGTTAGCGCCGTAACGCCCGGCTCGAAGACCGCGCCGACCTCCTCGATGACCCCCAGCTGGCAGACCCGTAGCTCTGCGAGCACGACTGCTACCTGTCCGCCAGGTTGAACTTCGACTTGAGGATGCGGTGGAAGTCGCGCTCGCCGAAGGTGACCAGCAGGGCGTCGTGGGCGCCGGCGCTGCAGTGGACCGCCTGGCCGGGCTGCAAGGTGGCGACGAAAGAGCCGTCGACGACGGCGTCGACCGGTTGCTCACCGACGGGCACGATGGTGACCGCCTCGCCGGCGTCGAGGACCAGCGACCTGTCGAAGAGCATGTGCGGGGCGACGGGGGTGAGCACCTGGACGCGCGCCCGCGGTGAGACGATCGGGCCGCGGGCGGACAGGTTGTAGGCGGTGGACCCGGTGGGGGTCGCCAGGATGAGCGAGTCGGAGGCGAAGGTGAGGAACGGCGTGCCGTTCACGGCGACCTCGGTGCGCATCGTGTGGCCGGCGGAGGTGCGCTGGAGGACCACGTCGTTCAACGCGCTCCTACCCAGCGGCCCGGATCCGTCGGCGTCTACCCTCACGTCGAGGGTCATGCGCGGCTCGACCTGGTAGTCGCCGTCGAGGAAGCGCTCCAGCGAGCGGTGCAGTTCCGTCGGTTCGACGGCGGTCAGGTAGCCGAGGTGGCCGACGTTGACGCCGAGCACCGGGATGTCCCGGCCGCAGACCATGTCAACCGCCCTCAGCATCGTCCCGTCGCCGCCCAGGCTGACCACCAGGTCGAATCGGCCGCCGGGGTCCGTGTCGACCACCTCGGCCGTGTGGCCCCGCTCGGCGAGCCAAGCCGACACCTCCTTGGCGAGCAGGCCGGCGGCCTCCCGGCCGGCGTGCACCACCAGGCCTATCCTCGCCACCCCGCTACACCCCGCGGCGGAAGTGGGCGAGGAACTCGACGTTCCCGTCGGCGCCCTTGAGCGGTGATTCCACGACACCCATATTGGCCGCTCCCTCCGACTCGAACGCGCCAATCACCGTCCGCAGCGCCGCGGCCCGCACGGCGGGGTCCCTGATCACCCCCCTGCCGCGGGAGGCCTCGGACCGGCCGGCTTCGAATTGGGGCTTGACGAGCACGACCAGGTCGCCGCCGGGGGCGGTCAGGGCGACCAGCTTGGCCGCCACTGTGCGCAGCGATATGAACGACAGGTCGGCGACGACCAGCGAGAAGCTGCCCTCCACGTCTCGAATGTCGGTTCTCTCCATCGAGACGACCCGAGGATCCGCTCTCAGACGCTCGTGCAGCTGGCCCCTGCCCACGTCGACCGCCACGACACGCGACGCCCCTGACTGGAGAAGGCAGTCGGTGAAGCCGCCGGTCGAGGCCCCCGCGTCGAGAACCTCTCTGCCGGCGACGTCGAGAGCGAAGGCGGTGAGCGCCGCTTCGAGCTTCCACCCGCCCCTGCCTACGAACCTGGCCGGGGGGGCGCTTACGGTGAGGGGCTCGTGTGGTGCCACCAGACGTGTCACTTTGTCCGCGGGAGCGCCGGAGACGAACACGTGGCCGGACGCGACCAGCTCGGCCGCCTCCGCCCGGCTGCGGGCCAGTGCCCTCCGGACCAGCTCGGCGTCGAGCCGGCGGCGCTCGGCCAGCGGCTAACCCGCGGTCTTCTTCGCCGGCGCTTTGCGCGCCGGGGTCTTGGTCGCCGGGGTCTTGGTCGCCGCCGTCTTCTTCGCAGCTGTCTTCTTGGCAGCTGTCTTCTTGGCGGCTGTCTTCTTGGCTGCCGTCTTCTTGGCCGGGGAGGGCTGGGAGGATCCCGTCTTGCGTGCCATCCGGGCCACGTCGGCCTTGGTAGCCAGGCCGAGCGCGCTCAACTGCGACCGGATCTCGCTGCGGATCGTCGCCATCAGCTGCTCGGTGCCCCGCCGGCTCTCCTTGAGCAGCTCGTTCAGAGACCCCTGCGTGCCGCCACCCGCCCGGGACAGCTCCCGGAGGAATTCCTCAGCCCGGGCCCGGGCCGTTTCCAAGAAGTCGGCGCCTGCTTCCTGCACCTTCTTGAGCCTGTCGTCGCGTGGCATACCTCATCCTAACCTGCCGGCGCCGCCCCCTGCTTCTTTCATCTGGTCTGCCACGACGGCAGCGAGGTTGTCGGCCACGAGGTCCGGGGCGGGATCCGGTGGCGGGTCCTCCCTGCGGGTCACCCCCGTTAGGACCAGGGCGAAACGGGCTCCGAGTCGCCGGGCGAAGGCTCCGTCGGTCTCCGGCCGATCGCCGACCACGATGTCCGGGTCGCCGAAGCGCGACCTCACCAGCTCCGCCATAGGCTGCTCCGGCTTGCCGGCCACCTGCGGCTCGCGGCCCGAGCCGACCTGCAGGTAGGCGACCAGCGCCCCGGCGCCGGGCTCCGGGCCGTTGGGGGTGGGGAAGGTGGCGTCGGTGTTGGTGGCGACGAAACGGGCGCCTTCGCGGATGGCCCGCGCGGCGGCGGCGAGCTCCTCGAAGTCGAGGTGCAGGCTGCGTCCGACGACGACCGCCTCAGGCCCCTCGTGGGCGCCGACGAGCTGCGCCCCCCTGTCGCGCAGCGCCTCGTGCACACCCTCGCCTCCGACCACCGCCACCCGGCTGCCCGGCTCGATCAGGGAGGCGGCGGCCTGCGAGGAGGTGACCAGCTCGCCGGGGTCGACCTCCACCCCTGCGCGCCCGAGGCGCTCGACGTACTCGGCGACGGTGGGCGTGGAGTTGTTCGTGACGAAGGCGACGCGGGCACCGTCGCCGCGCAGGCGGGCCACCGCCTCGGGCGAACCGGGTATCGCGCGGCCGGCAAGCCATACGACACCGTCGAGATCGAAAAGCCAGAGCACCGGGCCAGTCTTGCCGATGCGGCTCACCTGTCCCTCCCCGGCTTCCCCCATCTGCTACGCAGAGTGGATGCCGATCTTCGAGCCGTTCATCGGCCTGCGCTACTCGCCTTCCCACGTGCGATCCCTCGACGACGTGGTTTGCCCTCCCTACGACGTGATATCGGAGGCGGAACGCCAGGCTTTCGAGGCCAAGAGCCCCTACAACGTCGTCCGACTCGAGCTGCCCCCCGAGTCCGACGGGCCGGGGCGCTACGAACGGGCGGCGCTCCTGCTCGACTCGTGGCGCGACGGGGGTATCCTCCGCCGCGACCCGGCACCGGCGTTCTACGGCTACCGGATGAGCTTCCGCGACCCGGCCGGCAGGCCTCGCCAGACGCTCGGCGTGATCGGGGCTCTCGGCGTGGAGGAACCCGGCGGCGGCGTGCTCCCCCACGAGGAGACCACCCCCAAGGCGAAGACCGACCGCCTGGAGCTCCTGTCGGCCACCCAGGCCAACCTCTCCCCGATATGGGGGTTGTCACCGGCCGGCGGTCTCAGCGCCGCCCTGGTGGCGCCGCCACACCCCGCCTGCAGGGCTTTGGACGAGCAAGGGGTGGCCCACGAGCTGTGGCCCATAACCGCTGCCCAGCCAATCGCCGACATCCGCTCCCTGGTGGAGTCCGAGCCGGTGCTCATAGCCGACGGCCACCACCGCTACGAGACGGCCCTGCACTACCACCGCTCCTCGGCGGCGCCCGGATCGGAGGCGGTGATGGCGCTGGTCGTGGAGCTTTCCGAGGAGCAGCTGACCGTGCAGGCGATCCATCGCCTCCTCGTCGGCCTTCCCAGGGGGTTCGACCTGGTGGGTGGCCTCGCCGAATGGTTCGACCTGACGCCGGCCGGCCCGGTGGATCGGGGCCTGCTGGCGGAGATGGAGGAAGCCGGCGCACTCGCCGTCCTCACCGAAGGGCAGGCCTGGCTGGCCCGGCCGCGGGCCAAGCTGGCGGAGGCCGCGCCGCACGACCTCGACTCGAGCAGGCTGGACGTCGCCCTGGCCTCCCTCCCGGCGCACCAGGTTGTCTACCAGCACGGCTGGGACGACGCCGCTGCCGCCGTCGCCGCCGGCCTCGCCGACGCCGCGGTCCTGGTGAGGCCGGCGAGCGTCGCCCAGATAGCGGCCGTCGCCCGCGGAGGGGTCCGCATGCCGCCGAAGACGACTTTCTTCTGGCCCAAGCCGCGCACCGGCATGGTCATCCGCGAGCTCCTCGGCTGAGAAGCCCAAAAAACAGGATGTTCTCAGCTTTCTCTCAGGCTATTCTGGGGTCCTGCGAGGAGACTCGTGGGTGTCCGGCGCCGCCGGGCGAAGCAGCCGGGTGGGTTCCTCCTCAGCCCATCCGTTCTCCGAAGGGCCGCCGCCCCGCCCCCGGGCGGCGGCTCTCGGTCGTCCCGGGGGCGCCGGGGGCGGTCAGGCGACGGTCCAGGTGGAGCCTGACACGAGCAGCTGGGCCAGGTCGCCGGGCCCTTTGGCCTCGGTGGCGGCGGCGACCTGGTCGTTGACGAGCGTCCCGTAGTCGGGCCGCTCCACCGCCCGGAACACGCCGATGGGTGTGGGCTCGGTGGGCCCCGCCGCCAGGCGTGACAGGGCGAACGCCAGGCCGGGGTCGTCCCGGTGGGCGTCGTGGACCAGCAGGGCGTCCTCGCCGACGTCGGCCACGTCGACCACCCGCGCCCGTCCGTCGTCGAGTACCACTCCCCTTTCGAGGTCCGCGCCGAAGCGCACCGGCTTGCCGTGCTCGAGGGGGATGAGCATCCGCGGCCGGGCGTCTTTGGAGGTGATCGCCTCGAAGGCCCCGTCGTTGAACACGTTGCAGTTCTGGTAGACCTCCACGAAGGCGGCCCCCCGGTGCTGGTAGGCCGCCCGGAAGGTCTCCATCATGTGCTTGCGGTCCATGTCGTGGGTGCGGGCCACGAAGGTCGCCTCCGCCCCGAGCGCCAGGGAGATCGGGTTGTAGGGGTGGTCGAGCGATCCGAAGGGGGTGGACTTGGTCACCTTGCCCGCCTCGGAGGTCGGCGAGTACTGGCCTTTGGTCAGGCCGTAGATCTGGTTGTTGAACAAGATTATGGTGAGGTTGACGTTGCGCCGCAGGGCGTGGAGCAGGTGGTTGCCGCCTATGGAGAGGGCGTCGCCGTCGCCGGTGATCACCCAGACGTGCAGGTCCGGTCTGCTCACGGCGATCCCCGTCGCGAGGGCCGGCGCGCGCCCGTGGATCGAGTGGACCCCGTAGGTGTTCATGTAGTAGGGGAATCGCGAGCTGCATCCGATGCCCGAGACGAACACCGTGTCCTCCCGGCGGGCGCCGAGCTCGGGCATGAGCATCTGCACGGCGGTGAGGATCGAGTAGTCCCCGCAGCCGGGGCACCACCGGACCTCCTGGTCGCTGGTCCAGTCCTTCTTCGTGGTGGGGGGAACGGCGAGATCAGTCACTGGAGCTCCTGTCGAGGATCGTCTCGAGGATGGCCGCCTCTATCTCCTCCGCCTGGAAGGGCTTGCCGCGCATCTTGTTGAGCCCTTTGGCGTCGACGAGGAAGTCGGCGCGGACGAGCTTCAGGAGCTGGCCGAGGTTCAGCTCCGGTACCAGGACCTTGCGGTAGGAGCGCACCACGTCCCCGAGGTTGGGAGGGAACGGGTTCAGATGGCGCAGATGGGCGTGAGCCACCGGATGGCCCTGGGCGCGCACCCGGCGCACCCCGGCGGCTATGGCGCCGTAGGTCGAGCCCCATCCGAGGACCAGAGTGTCGGCCCGGCCGTCGGGGTCGTCCACCTCCACCGGGGGGATGTCCCTGGCGATGCCCGCCACCTTGGCCACCCGCAGCCTGCTCATCAGGTCGTGGTTAGCCGGGTCGTAGGAGACGTTGCCGGATCCGTCGGCCTTCTCCAGGCCGCCGATGCGGTGCTCCAAGCCCGGGGTGCCGGGCACCGCCCACGGCCGGGCCAAGGTGTCCGCGTCGCGCAGGTACGGCCAGAACACGGGGTCGCCGTCGGGCCCGGTGTGGTTGGGCTCGGTGGCGAAGGGAACGCGTATGTCGGGAAGGGCGGAGACGTCGGGCACCTTCCAGGGCTCGGCGCCGTTCGCCAGGTACCCGTCGGAGAGGATGAACACCGGCGTGCGGTACTTGAGCGCGATGCGGGCAGCCTCTATCGCCACGTAGAAGCAGTCGCCGGGGGTGGAGGGCGCGACGATGGGCACGGGCGCCTCACCGTGGCGGCCGAACATGGCCTGCAGCAGGTCGGCCTGCTCGGTCTTGGTCGGCAGCCCCGTGGAAGGGCCGCCCCGCTGGATGTCTATGACGAGTAGGGGTAGCTCGAGGTTCACCGCGAGCCCGATCGTCTCGGTCTTGAGGTCGACGCCGGGACCGCTGGTCGTGGTGATCCCCAACGAACCGGCGTAGGACGCCCCCAGGGCAGCGCCGATGCCAGCGATCTCGTCCTCCGCCTGCATGGTGCGCACCCCGAAGTTCTTGTGCTTGGACAGCTCGTGCAGGATGTCCGACGCGGGGGTGATCGGGTAGCTCCCGAGGAAGAGCGGCAGGCCGGACAGCCGGCCGGCGGCGATCAGGCCCCACGCCAACGCCGTGTTGCCCGAGATGTTCGTGTAGGTCCCCGGGGTGAGGGCGGCGGGCTTCACCTCGTAGCTGGAGGGGAACAGCTCGGCGGTCTCGCCGAAGTTCCAGCCCGCCTTGAAGGCGAGCGTGTTGGCCTCGGCCACCATCGGCGTCCTGGCGAAGCGCTGCTCGATCCAGCGGAGGGTCGGCTCCTGGGGGCGGCTGTAGAGCCAGCTGATCAGTCCGAGGGCGAAGAAGTTCTTGGAGCGTTCGGCGTCGCGGGGTTTGGTGCCCGAGGGCTTGACCGACTCCAAGGTGAGCGACGTCATCGGCACCTCGTAGACGGTGTAGTCGCCGAGACTGCCGTCGCTGAGCGGGTTCGCCGCGTATCCCGCCTTGTGCAGGGAACGCTCGTCGAACGAGTCGACGTTGACGATGATCGTTCCGCCGGGGGTCAGGTCGGAGACGTTCGCCTTGAGCGCCGCTGGGTTCATGGCCACCAGGACGTTCGGGTGGTCGCCTGGTGTGAGGATGTCGTGGTCGGAAATGTGGACTTGGAAGGCGGAGACGCCGGCCAGGGTGCCTGCCGGTGCCCGGATCTCCGCCGGGAAGTCGGGGAGCGTGGCCAGGTCGTTGCCGAAGATCGCCGAGGAAGTCGTGAAGCGGTCCCCGGTCAGCTGCATGCCGTCGCCGGAGTCGCCGGCGAATCGGATGACGGCGCGGTCGACGTCGATGACCGGTCTCGTGTGGGTCGCGGTGTCTGCTGCCATTTGCGGGTTCACCCTCTCACGGAAAGGACGCTGACAAGTCTACGGGCGCCCGGTTCCGAGGGGCATGTTTCCGGCGGGTAACCTTCGCCGCCTCCCGCGCCTCGGCGCATTGCTGCGGCGGACCGGCGGACGTGTGGCGCGTCCCGCCGGGTCAGGCGATCGTTACGTCGGGGTCCAGGTAGACGTCCTGGATGGCGTTGAGCAGCGCCACGCCGTCCTTGGTGGGGCGCTGGAAGGCCTTGCGCCCCGAGATGAGCCCGGCGCCCCCGGCCCGCTTGTTGATGACCGCCGTCCGCAC
Source organism: Acidimicrobiales bacterium (assembly GCA_035294565.1). GTDB lineage: Bacteria > Actinomycetota > Acidimicrobiia > Acidimicrobiales > Palsa-688 > DATGKR01. The sequence goes on from DATGKR010000030.1 coordinate 40,765, forward strand.
CGCCTGCGCGAGGTCCGAGTCCCCCTTGGACTCCCCGCCGCTGTTGATCAGCGGGATCCGCCCCATGTAGCAGTTGACCAGCTGCCATCTGGTGAGGTCGATCGGGTGGTCGGTGGTCAGCTGCTCGTAGACGAGCGGGTCGGTGCGACCGAAGTTGAGCGCGGTGTAACCGCCGTTGTTCTCCGCCTGCTTCTGCTTGATGATGTCGGCCTCGATGGTGACGCCCATGTGGTTCGCCTGGCCGGTCAGGTCGGCGGAGAGGGAATAGTCGACGCCGTCCTTCTTGAAGGCGCTGTTGCGCAGGTAGCACCAAAGGACGGTGAACATCCCTAGCTCGTGGGCCTCCTGGAAGGCCTCCGACACCTCTTGGAGCTGGCGGGTCGACTCCTCCGAGCCGAAGTAGATCGTCGCTCCCACCCCCGCCGCCCCCAGGTCGTAGGCCTCGGCCGGCGAGCCGAACATCACCTGGTCGTACTGGTTGGGGTAGGTGAGCAGCTCGTTGTGGTTGAGCTTGACGATGAAGGGGATCTTGTGGGCGTAGCGCCTGCCCACCGCTCCGAGCGCCCCGATCGTGGTGGCGACCGCGTTGCAGCCGCCCTCGATGGCCAGCTCGACGATGTTCTTCGGGTCGAAGTAGGCCGGGTTCTTGGCGAACGACGCAGCCCCTGAGTGCTCTATGCCCTGGTCGACGGGCAGGATGGACAGGTAGCCGGTGCCTGCCAGGCGCCCGTGGTCGTAGACGGCCTGCAGGTTGCGAAGAACCTGGATCGGCCGGTCCGACCAGCTCATCACCCGGTCGACGGCGTCGGGACCCGGCAGGACCAGGTCCTCCCGTGGTATCCCCTTGCACTGGAAGGAGAGAAGCTCGTCGGCCTCCTCGCCGAGCAGCTTGTGCAGATCCATCGCCTTGGACTCCTCGTAGTAGGCCCGCGGTTTTCACCTACGAGCCTAGGCGCTGGCAGCGTCCTCGATCGCCTCCGCCGCCTCGGACAACAGCGAGGCGACCCGCGACCGCGCCGCGGCACGCACCACCTTGGCCGCTACGACCTCGGTGCGGCTCTGCGTCGCCCCCCCAGCCCTGAAGAAGCGCCGCCGGACCCGTCCCAGCACGACAAGGTCGGCACCCGTGTCGAGCGACGTGGCCCAGGCGGGCGGGTCGAACCAGGCGACGGGGACCGACTCTGCCGGCCCGTCGCCGCGTCTCACGGTCAGCTCCAAACCCACCAGGCGGGTGCCCGAAGGCAGCTCGGTGGTCGTCGCCGGCCTGGCCAGCACGCCTCCGAGGACCACGATGTTCAACATTCCGATACCTCCCTCGCTCGCCCCTTTCGGGGGCCTGTCTGGCTCGGCCCTTTCGGGGGCCTGTCTGGCTCGGCCCCTTCGGGGGCCTGCCCGCCCCTTTCAGGGGTCGTCTCAGGCGCTCACGCCCAGCACGCGCCGGGCAGCGCGATCCCGTCCCGCCTGTCGGCGCGGGACGACCGGCCGCCTGCGGGGCGGCACCCTGGAGCCGGCCCTCCTCGAGAGCTGCGCCAGGGAGGAACGGCAAGAGCCTACGGGGACCCTGTGACGCTTTCCCCCGGCCCTTCCGGTGCCGGCGCGACCTCCATGGCCACGGGCCGTCCTAGCATCGGCGCAGAGATCGCGCTCTGGAGGTGGAGGTGGTTTCAGGCCTCGGCGTGGACTTCGGTACGAGCACCACCGTGCTGTGCCACACCCGCCGCGGCATCGTCTGGCAGGAGTCCACCCTGCTGGCGCTACCGTCCAACGACTCCCGCAGACGCATCCGTCCTGTTGCGGTCGGCAATGCCGCCGCCGAGCTTCTGGAGCGGACACCCGAGGGGCTTGTCGGCGTGCGGCCGATCGAGCACAGCGTCGTCGCCGACCTGGACAGCGCCACGACCTTTTTGCGATGCGCTTTGCGCGGCGCGGGGGCGGCGCGTCCCGGGCCTCTCAAAACGAGGTCGGTGTTCGCGGTGCCCGCGGGCGCGACCCCTCTCGAGCGACGCGCACTGCTCGAGGTGGCCGGCAAGGCCGGGTTCGGGCAGGTCGCTCTCGTCCCATCCGCGGTGGCCGCTGCCATCGGGTGTGGGATCGACCCACTCGACGCGACCGCGCACATGGTCGTAGACGTTGGCAGCGGCACTGCCGAGGTGACCATCTTCTGCCAGACCGGTCTCGTCGCCCACCGGTCGAGCAGGGTGGCCGGCGAGGAGACGACACTGGCCCTTCAGGCCTACCTGAGAGAGCGCCACCACCTGACGGTCAGCCGGGAGATGGCCGAGCAGCTGAAGATCGAAGCGTCCCGGGAGAGCGGGCCCTCCATTCTCGCCCGCGGCCTCGACTCCGCCACCGGCCGCCCGAGCCTCGTCACCTTGGCGGTGGAGGAGGTGACCGAGGCCGTCAGGCCGTTGACCGAAGCGCTGCTCCAGATACTGGCCAGCTGCATGCAGGATCTGCCGGCGCGGGTGGTCAGCGACGTCATGGAGGAGGGCATCCTCGCTGTCGGTGGCGGCTCCCTCATGGCTGCCTTCGACAAGCTATTGGAGTCCTTCTTCGGTTTCGGGGTGAGGCCAGCGGAGCGTCCTCTCACCTGCGTCGCCGAAGGCGCGTCGCGGTGCCTTCAGATGCCCGAGATCTCAGCGGCTTACGGTCTTCGGGTATAGCCGTCCACTGCTGAAGTCACCGCTGGCTGGAGAGCACACTCGCCTCGTGGGTGAAGAAGTACTGCAGACCGGCGGCCACGACCGGCCCGGCTGTGGCGTCTCCGTCGCCGCCGCCGCGCACGAGCGCCGTGATGACGACCGTGGGCGCGGACATCGGCGCCGCTGCGGTGAACCATGCGTCCGAGTGGCCGTTGCTGTTCGACGGATCCTGGGCGGTCCCCGTCTTGGCGCCGACGTCGAACGGCAAGCTCTTCACGGCGGTCGCTATTCCGTTGGTCACTGCGTATCTCATTCCTTGTCTCACGACGCCGAGCCGGCCAGCGAAGGGCAACTGCTCCGCCGCCGGAGCCGGCAGCGGTTGGGGCGACGCCCCGGCGCTTACGACGGCGAGACCGACGCGGGGGGTCACGAGCTCCCCTGTCGCCACCGCGGCCGTCCACCTGGCGTTCTGGAGGGGGGTCACCTCGACCGCCCCCTGCCCGATCCCGAGGATCACGGTCTCCCCGGGGTACCACGTTCCCCCAGCCTGGGTGACGGTGGACGGCGAGCCGAAGTACCCCGGGTCCTCGCCCGGAAGGTCGACGCCGGTCGGTCGGCCCACTCCGAGCTCGGCGCCGATCTGGTGGATCCGGTTGGCGCCGAGCGCCAGGGCGAGCTTGTAGAAATACACGTCGTTGGACCACCCGATCGCCTCCGGGAGGTCCATGGGAGGCAGGTCGGCCCAGTTGTGGAAAGTGTGGCCGTCAAAGGTGAAGGACCCCCCGGTCGGCACCACCTCCGAGGGCGGGACGGCGTCGTAGACGGCGTCCGCCGAGCCCACGACCAGCTTGAAGGTGGACCCCGGTGGGGCCACGGTCTGGGTGACGTGCTCGAGCATCGGGTCCCCGGGGGACTCCTCCGCATTTTGGAGACCTGTCGGGCTCACTGGGGGGCCGAAGAGGTTGTCGTCGTAGGAGGGGACGCTGGCCATGGCCAGGATCTGGCCGTTGCGCGGGTTCATGGCCACAGCGGCGGCGGGCGCTCCGGGAACGGCGGCGCTCTTCAGAGCCGACGTCAGCCGCTTCTGCAGCCCGAGGTCTATCGACAGCTCGAGGTTGGCCCCCGGCACAGGGGGCACCCGGTTCGCCATGGCAACCGGCGTGCCGGCGGGGTTCACCCACATGCACTGCTCCCCGTCCACGCCCCGCAGGACGGGGTCGTACTCCTCCTCGATCCCGGCCCGACCGACGACCGTCCCCGGCGGCAGGTTGGGTGCGTTGCTCACGTCGGCGGGGGTGGCGACACCCACGTAGCCGAGCAGGGGCGCCAGTAGCGGCCCGTACGGGTAGATCCGCTTCTGGGAGGGGGCGACGATCACGTCGGACATGCCGAGCCTGGCGATCTTCTCACCGACGGGATCGGCCACGGTGGCTACTTGGAGCGCCAGCGACCGACGGTTCGCGGCCACCTCGGCGCCGAGCGAAGCGGGCGGCACCCCGAGCAACCGAGCCAGGCCGGCCACGCCCGAGGGGTCCTTGGACAGGAGCGACGGAACCACCTCGATGACGTCGTCAGGAGCGTCATATGCCAGCACCGTCCCATGGCGGTCGGTGATCTCCCCCCTGGGAGCGGGTATCGCCACGCAGCGGGTCATCTCCGTGGAAGCGGCGAGGCGAAGACCGGCCCCTTGGGCTGATTCGAGCCGCCAACCGTACGAGGCGAGCACGGCGAGAGTCGCCGAGCTCAGCAGTGCTCCCAGGCGGACCCAGCGTGGTCTGCGGGCGACCCAGCGGGGGGGTGCCCACAGCCACGATCTCGCCGCCTTGCGGCGCACCCCGAGCGTGAGGCCGATCGCGGCCAGGTCCACGACCATCGCGCTCCCCCCGAGGCTGAGGAGGGGGAACGGGACCCCCGCCAGCGGAAGGAGGCCGAGGTTGCCTCCGAGGGACACGACAGACTCGACCCCGAGCATCATCGCCAGACCCGCCGGCAGCAGCCCTTCCCTCCTCGTCGGAGCAACGCGGCTGGCGAGAGCCAGTCGCCACACGAGGATGAAAACGGCGAGCACCGCGGCGCCCGCCGCGATCAGCCCCCACTGTTCAACGAGGCTGTCGAAGGCCAGGTCGCTCGTCGCGCCTGGAAGGTAGAGCGAGAGCAGGCCATGCAGGGGGTTGCCTGCCTGGCCGAAGGCGCCGCCGGACGCGACGGCGATCTTCGCCTGCTCGAGCGTGAACGTCGTGCTCCCCGAACCAGCCGACCCTGTCAGGAACCCCTGGATCCGAGACAGCTGGTACGGGCGGAGAAGCCCGACCACGAGGGGAGCGGCCAGCAGAGCAGCGGCCACCAACGGTACGAGCACTCGCGCCCGCACCCGCCCGACGACGAGCAGGGTCACCGTGAGGGCGACCATCAGCAGCGCGGTGCTCAGGTCCGGTTCGGTCGCCGTCAGCACCACTGGCACGGCGGAGACGCCGACAGCCACGAGCACCCGCCTGGCCCCTGGCTCGCCGGGGCCGCCGAGGAGATGGGCGAGCACGAGGAGCAGCCCTAGCTCCGCCAGCTCGGAAGGCTCGAAGGTGACCGAGCCGATCTCGATCCAGCGCCGAGCGCCGTTCGCCGACACCCCGACGACCTTCACCGCGACCAGCAGCAGAACCGACAACCCGTAGACGGACCAAGCGAAAGTCGGGGAGACACCGAGCCTGCTACGGCGGAGCACCAACAAAAGAACCAGCCCGACGAGACCGAGGACGGCCTCGCGCTCGGCGACCGGGAGGCCCGACACAGCCCACGTGTTGAGCACCCCGAGGGCCACGAGAACCGTCGCTGCGAGGGCGGCGAGCAGGTCGGAGACGCCGCCCCCAAGATCGGCGAACCTCCTGTGCGCTGGGAGCGCCGGCCATCTCTCCCATCTGGCCACGGCTCAGCAGGAAGCTCCCGATGGGGGCACCGGCAACGGGGGGCTCGCCGCCTCCGCCGGTGAGGTGGTGAGCGCAACCAGATCCAGGGAGCTCCACCGGGGTAGCGTCACGGTCTGCAGCTCGAGGTCTTCACTCTGGCCCCGCGCCACGGTGGCCGCGTCCTTCCCGACGGTGGCCCTGGCGTGCGAGCAACGGTCGAAGGCCTCGACCTCCCAGGCCACGCGGAGGGGGGCGTCGTCGCGGCGGGTCCCGACGACGACGGTGAGCTCGCAGGGGGAGCCGCCCGCGCAGGGCCGCAGGGCTCTCAGGTCGACGGCCCGGATCGCCCCCGCGGCAGGCGGTGCCAGGACGGGGGCGCTCCGCCTTGGGGCGGAGGTCGTCGAGACGCCCCGCGATGGTCCCCTCAGCGCGCGGATGTCTGCCGTGATCGGCCCGTGCAGGAAGGCGACCTCGGCTCCGAGGACGAGTCCCAGGACAGCCACCGCGAGGACGAGCCCCCAGAGCCTGCGCAGGACCCGCCTATCGGTGAGGAGGGCCGCACCCTGCTCGAACAGGCTTTTCGCCGGTGCCAGGGAGCTTTCTCTCGTCCCGACCGTGCCCGCAGCAGCAGCCCCGGGGCCAGCCCAGCGGACCGGGGCGCCCGGAGCTTGGTCCGGCGCGGGGCCGGCCCCGCCGCCGGGAGCCACGCCAGCGGGCTTCGAGCAGCCCGGGACGCCCGGGGGGAGCGACGAGGCCTCGGGCGAGCCTTTCCGGCGGGGCAGTACCTCCACCGGTGCCGTGGCCGGGGGGAGACCGGGCCCGCCCTCCGCGGTGCGCACCAGCGCCATCAGCTCGACGCGCAGCTCGAAACGTTCCATCGGCCCCCCGGCCGCCTCCGCGGCCATCGTCGCGAATGCCTGCAGGTGAAACGCCACCTCTTTCCGCGCCCGCAGGAGGCTTCTCTGGAGTTTGAGGAGGAGAGCCCTTTCGCTGCCGCCTGCCCACGCCGGGCAGCGGCAGGCGGCTGCCAGGTCGCCGAGCACCGCGGCGGCGCCACGAGCCTCGTCGACTGCGCCTGTGGCGCCGAGAGGAAGCGCCCAGTCCGAGAGACGGGCAACCCCGTCCTCGCCGACCTGAACGTTGCCGGCGTGGAGCCTCGGGTGCCAGCGCCCTGCGCCGTGCAGATCGCTGATCGCCGCGAGGACGTCCGCGGCGACCAGCAACGCCTGAGGGGCTGAAAGCCGCACCGTCTCGAGGAGGCGTCGAAGGGAGGCGCCCGCGTCGAGGCGGGAGGCCAGCCAGAGCCGGCCCCGGCTCGTCCCGAAGCCCGCCACCTGGATGAGCCGTCCCGAGCCGACCGTCAGCGTGTCGCCGGCGGCCGCGAGCAGATCCGCCGGCGACGGTTCCGGCCAGGCGAGCTCGGGCAGGACCATGCGGCGGGCGACCACTCGCTCGCCGTGCTCGCTCAGCGCCAACCAGTTGCGCGGTCCGATCCGTCCCAGGGGGAGCAGCTCCCCCAGCCAGATCTCCTCGCGCGCTGCCGCCCCACCGACGAGGCCTCCGCTGCCTTCGCTAGGGACCTGAGCCATCCGGGCCCTCCGCTCGCGCTGGTACTTTCTCCTTCCCGTTCCCAGTAGACAACGCCGGGGGCTCGAATGGGTCGCGCCCTCCCTTCCTCGAAGGAGAGGACAGCCGCGGCCCCCGAGCGATTCGCTCTCTCCGCCCCCGATGAGGAGGAGACCACTTGGCGCAGACTCGGCTTTAGCGCAGGGCCTTCAGGCGGCTCTTCACGTCGAATGCCTCCGGGTCGCGGGAGGCGATCCTGTTGAACAGGTCACGAGCGCGGGGTAGATCCCCGGCGCGCTCGTAGAGGTCGGCCAGGGCGTACCACTGGCGCAGGTGGCGCTCCGCCGGCCGGGCGGGCCGGCGCGACGCCTTTTCGAGCATGAGGATCGCTCCGGGCAGGTCGCCCTGGTCCGCCTTGCAGCCGGCCGCGACGATCCTCCCCTCGGCTACGAGGTCGCCGCTGGGCGAAGCCTGGCGCAGCTCGTCCCACAGACGCTCGGCATCCTCGTAGCGCCGCAGCGCCCGGTAGCAGTCCGCCAGCACGGGGTGCTGGTCCAACGATCCGGAGAGCTCGCGAAAGACCTCGAGCTGCCGGGCCGCAGCCGCGTACTGCCCCAGCCTGTAGAGCACCAGGCCGTACAGTTCGCGCGCGGCCTCCGAGGCCGGCACCTCCTCGACCAATGGGCGCAGCATCCGACGAGCCTCCGGGTAGCGCTCCCTCTCGAAGGCGTACGTTGCGTCGGCGAGCCGTTCGGCCAGTTTCTCCCCCCGGGCGGCGCCAGCGGTGAGCGACAGCTCCTCCACGACCGGCCGTGGGATCGTCCTGCGCCGTCCGCCGGGCGAGGCGACGCCCTCCGGCCCAGTGGCGAGGTCGCGGGGCCGGGGCGGTTCCGCCCGCGACGGCCGGGACGGCTGCTCCTCCGGCTCGGCCACCCACACCTCCTCCGGCTCCCAGCCCTCGTCCTCTGCGCCGCGCCCTGAGCGGGCCACGGCGGCCCGCCAGATCTCCGATGCCGACGGCCCGCCGCTCTCGGTGGTGTGCAGCGACCGCAGGCCCCGCCGAGCGACGCCTCCCCACTTCTGGCTTTCGGCGCGCCCAGCACTCCGAGCCGGGGCGCCGGGCCTGCGCACACCCCCGCTTCCGGCACCGCGGGGGGTGCCGGTCCTGGCACGAGGGCTGGGCGGGCTGCCTGCGCCCGTCCTGGCGCGGCGCGCCGCGGGGGGCGGAGCAGCCGACCGAGGTCCCGAGGCGTCTCCCCCCCGGCTCCCACGCAGGGCCCGCTTCGCCGGTGCGGCCTCACGTCCCTCCCCTCCTCGTCCGTCGGCCCGGCGGTCGAGCCGCTTCGGGGTTTCCTCCCCCGACCGCCTGCTGGCGCCGCCGGCGGACGGGTGGCCTCGCCGCTCACCGCTACGGTGCCCCGTCCGGCTGTCCCCCGTCTTTTGCGTGCGACCACCCGCGCTCGACCGGCTCGCACGAAGCGGCCGGCCGGCGCCCTTGACGCCGCCTTCTCCGCCGCCGCGACGGCCCGATCCCCCGGCGCGGCCACCTGCCCCGGCCGACTTGCCGGGGGGGCGGCCGGCGCGACGCGCGCCGCCGGCAGGGTCGCGCGGGGATCGGCGGCGTTCGGGCATGGCGGTCGAGGCTACCTGGCGGCGACGGCGTCCAAGACGCGCAAAGAGCCCCGCGCCATCGGCGCGGGGCTCTTTATCGCACGATTATTCCGGCGGCGTCCTACTCTCCCAGGGGGCAACCCCCCAAGTACCATCGGCGCTGGCGGGCTTAACTTCCGTGTTCGGGATGGGAACGGGTGTGACTCCGCCGCTATGGCCACCGGAAACCTTCGCCCAGGACCCGGCCCCGTAGGCCGGTTTTTTGCTCCTCGAGCGTTCCATAGCGAGCACGAGCGCCTCAACCGACGAGTGTCGGTGTCCCCAAGCCCTCGGCCGATTAGTACCGGTCGGCTGAACACATTGCTGTGCTTACACCTCCGGCCTATCAACGTGGTCGTCTACCACGGGCCTTACCTGGTTGACCCAGTGGGAAATCTCATCTTGGAACGAGCTTCGCACTTAGATGCCTTCAGCGCTTATCCCTTCCGCAGGTCGCCAACCAGCCGTGCCCTTGGCAGGACAACTGGCACACGAGAGCTGCGTCCGTCCCGGTCCTCTCGTACTAGGGACAGCCTTCCTCAGATTTCCTACGGCTACACCGGATAGGGACCGACATCGTTGTTACCGCCGAGCCGGATGCAATCCTGCTCGGGGGCCAGGTCATTTCTGCCTGGCTCTGCATGTCGCCATGCAGATCGGACCATATCTTCACCGCTGACCGCGGTGTTCGGCATATGGTCTCTGAGGATTCTCGACGCCACTCCGGTTCCGTAAACCCTTCGATACCTGCCGCCTCCGTTCATGGAGACGGCGAGGTCGAGAAGCGTCCGGAAGCCGTGTGAACTCAAGTGCACCCCCTCGTTCATCGCCCGGACGATGTGGGCGAAGATCAGGAACTGTTCCTGCTTCGAACTGAGGAGTGACTGCGCCTCGAAGAAGGGTATGACCCGCATCAGCAGGTCGGCGCGTCTGCGAACCACGAAGACAAGCGATGAGTCCTGTGATCCACGATGGTTCTGCTGTATCCGTCCGCAACCAAGTCTCTGCCGAAGCAGATCGAGTACCTCGCGGCGCTCGATGTTCTGGCTGACGTGGAACTCCGGTACTAGCTGCCACTGCAGCTTCGTGGAGGGGTTCCGCTGGACGGCTACATGAAAACTTCCTTCTCCGTCGACGAAGCCTGCTAAATAGGCGTCGAGCCTTTCCTGCTGATTGTCCGCACTGATCAGATTGTCACTGCTCACGATCCCACCCTAAACAGAGGGTGAGACGGCGAACGAGTACTGTCAGATACTCGGAGTTCCCAGCATATAGCCGAATTTATAGACAGCGCGGTTCGATTCACTGTCTCACGACGTTCTAAACCCAGCTCGCGTACCGCTTTAATGGGCGAACAGCCCAACCCTTGGGACCTACTTCAGCCCCAGGATGCGACGAGCCGACATCGAGGTGCCAAACCTTGCCGTCGATATGGACTCTTGGGC
>DATGKR010000031.1:0-9988 GCA_035294565.1 Acidimicrobiales bacterium
CGCTCGATCATCCCCTGGGACAAGGACCTGGTGGCCGAGCAGGTGGCCCGCACCAGCCGCCTCCTCGTCGTCCACGAGGACAGCGTCACCGCCGGCTTCGGCGCCGAGGTGGCCGCCTGGGCGGCCGAGCACTGCTTCAGCGACCTGGACGCTCCCGTCACGCGGGTCGGGGCCACCGACACACACGTCGCCTACGAGCCGGGTCTGGAGAGGGCCATCCTGCCCCAGGTGGAGGGGATCGCCGCCGCCGCGAGACGTCTCCTCGAATTCTGAGCCGACCCTCGACATTTAGTAGGACGTCCAACTAAACTGAGGGGGGTGAGCGACCTCTACCGCCCCGCTAATCCTGTCCGCTTCGTGACCGCGGCCAGCCTCTTCGACGGCCACGACGCGGCCATCAACATCATGCGGAGGCTCCTGCAGTCCCAAGGCGCCGAGGTGATCCACCTCGGCCACGACCGCTCGGTGGACGAGGTGGTCACCGCGGCGGTCCAGGAGGACGTCCAGGGCGTGGCGGTCAGCTCCTACCAGGGCGGCCACGTGGAGTACTTCAAGTACTTGGTCGACCGCCTCCGGGCGGAGGGGCGACCGGGGGTCCGCGTCTACGGCGGCGGCGGGGGGACCATCACGCCGGCCGAGATCGAAGAGCTGCAGGCCTACGGGGTGGCGCGGGTCTTCTCCCCCGAGGACGGGCAGCGGATGGGCCTGGCGGCGATGGTCAACGTTTTGATCGCCGAGTGCGACCACCCCCTGCCGGACCTGACCGGCGAGGAGGTCGAGGCGCTTCTCGGCGGGGATGAGAAGGCTTTGGCCCGGGCGATCACCGCCGCGGAGAACGGCCGGCTCTCGGCGCAGGCCCGGGAGGCGGTGGAGGCCGCGGCGCGGCGTAGCAGCGCAAAGGTGCTCGGGGTGACCGGCACGGGCGGGTCGGGCAAGTCGTCGCTCACCGACGAGCTCGTGCAGCGCTTCCTCCTCGACCAGGAGGGCAAGGTGCGCATAGCCGTCCTCGCTGTCGACCCCACCCGCCGCCGGGCCGGTGGCGCCCTGCTGGGCGACAGGATCCGGATGAACCACATCGGCCCCGGCGTGTACTTCCGCTCCTTCGCCACCCGCGGCGCCCCCGGTGAGCTGCCGCCGTGCCTGGACGATGCCATCGGCGCCTGCCGGGCGGCCGGGTTCGACCTGGTGGTGGTCGAGACGCCCGGGATCGGACAGGGCGACTCGGCGGTGGTCGACCACGTCGACGTGCCCGTCTACGTGATGACCCCCGAGTTCGGGGCGGCGTCACAGCTGGAGAAGATCGACATGCTCGACTTCGCCGCTGCCGTCGCCATCAACAAGTTCGAGCGGCGAGGGGGCCAGGACGCCCTGCGCGACGTGCGGCGCACCCTCGCCCGCAACCCGGACCACGCCGGCGTGCCCCACGAGGAGCTACCTGTGTTCGGCACGGTGGCGTCCCGTTTCGCCGACGACGGGGTCACCGCCCTCTACCAATTCCTGCGGGACCGCCTCGGGTTCCCGGCGGGCGTCTTGAAGCCGGTGTCCACCCGCACCTCGACACGCGGTCACGCCATCGTCCCGGCCGAGCGCACCCGCTACCTCGCGGAGATCGCCGAGACCGTGCGCGCCTACCACGCCGAGACCGCACGCCAGGCTGCGGCCGCCCGGCGCCGCCAGCAGCTGCGCGCGGTCGCCGCCCTCCTCGCCGAGCGCACCGCGTCCGACGCCCCGACCCTCGACGCTTTGGCCAGGGAGGCCGAGCAGGAGCTCGGCGCCGAGAGCCGCCGGCTGCTGGAGGAGTGGCCGCCGCAAACCGGCGAGCCGCGCGTGTCGCTCTCGGGCACTTCGGTCCCGAGGGTGGCGCTCCCCAGGTTCTCCGACGAGGGCGACCTTCTGCGCTGGCGGCGCGAGGAGAACGTGCCGGGCGAGTTCCCCTACACGTCCGGCGTGTTCCGCTTCAAGCGCGAGGGGGAGGACCCTGCCCGCATGTTCGCCGGTGAGGGCGACGCCTTTCGCACCAACCGACGTTTCCACCTCCTCGCCGAGGGGCAGCCGGCGACCCGCCTGTCCACCGCCTTCGACTCGGTGACCCTCTACGGCTTCGACCCGGACCGCCGGCCCGACATCTACGGCAAGGTGGGCAACTCCGGCGTGTCCATAGCGACCCTCGACGACATGAAGGTCCTCTACGACGGCTTCGACCTTTGCGACCCCTCCACGTCGGTGTCGATGACCATCAACGGGCCGGCTCCGACCATCCTCGCCATGTTCTTCAACGCGGCGATCGACCAGCACCCCGAGCTGGACCCGGCCGAGGTGCTCCAAAGGGTGCGGGGGACCGTTCAGGCCGACATCCTCAAGGAGGACCAGGGGCAGAACACCTGCATCTTCTCCACCGAGTTCGCCCTGCGCATGATGGCGGACGTCCAGGAGTGGTTCATCGCCAACCAGGTGCGCAACTTCTACTCGGTCTCCATATCCGGCTACCACATCGCCGAGGCGGGGGCGAACCCGATCACCCAGCTGGCGTTCACCCTGGCCAACGGCTTCACCTACGTGGAGTCCTACCTCGCCCGGGGCATGCACGTCGACGACTTCGCCCCGAACTTCAGCTTCTTCTTCTCCAACGGCATGGACCCCGAGTACACGGTCATCGGGCGGGTGGCGCGGCGGATCTGGGCCATCGCCATGCGGGACCGCTACGGAGCCAACCCCCGCTCGCAGAAGCTCAAGTACCACATCCAGACCTCGGGGCGCTCGCTGCACGCCCAGGAGATGGCGTTCAACGACATCCGCACAACCCTCCAGGCGCTGTGCGCCATATACGACAACGCCAACAGCCTCCACACCAACGCCTACGATGAGGCGGTCACCACCCCCACCGAGGAGTCGGTGCGGCGCGCCCTGGCGATCCAGATGATAATCAACAAGGAGTGGGGTCTGGCCAAGAACGAGAACCCCCTCCAGGGCAGCTTCGTGGTCGAGGAGCTGACGGAGCTGGTGGAGGAGGCCGTCCTCGCCGAGCTGGACCGCTTGAGCGAGCGAGGAGGCGTGCTCGGCGCCATGGAGACCGGCTACCAACGGGGCCGCATCCAAGACGAGTCGATGCTCTACGAGCAGAAGAAGCACGACGGGTCGCTGCCGATCGTCGGGGTGAACACCTTCCGCAACCCTCACGGCGACACCGTTCCCGACCATCTGCAGCTGGCCCGGGCGACCGTCGAGGAGAAGGAGAGCCAGCTCGCCCGCCTGGAGGCCTTCCAGCGAGCCCACGCAGACGAGGCGCCGGCCGCCCTCGCCCGCCTGCAGGAGACGGCGCTCGGCGGCGGCAACCTCTTCGCCGTTCTCATGGACGCCGTGCGCTGCTGCTCGTTGGGCCAGATCACCCACGCTCTCTTCGAGGTGGGCGGCCGATACCGGCGCAACATCTGAAACCTGACTAGAGTCGTCAGGAATGTCGGTCGCCTACGAGCTTTCCCACCTGGCGGCGCTCGAGGCCGAAGCGGTCCACGTGTTCAGGGAAGTGGCCGCCGGCTTCGAGCGACCCGTCCTGCTCTTCTCGGGAGGCAAGGACTCGGTGGTGATGCTGCACGTGGCGGCCAAGGCGTTCTGGCCGGCGCCGCTGCCGTTCGCCGTCATGCACGTCGACACCGGCCACAACCTGCCCGAGGTCCTCCACTTCAGGGACCGCACGGTGGAGCGGATGGGCCTCCGGCTCATCGTCGCCTCCGTGCAGGACGACATCGACGCCGGCCGGGTCGTCGAGGACACCGGTCCGCGGGCCAGCCGCAACCGCCTCCAGACAGTCACCCTCCTGCGGGCCATATCCGAGCACGGCTTCGACGCCGTGTTCGGCGGCGCCCGGCGCGACGAGGAGAAGGCCCGGGCCAAGGAGCGGGTCTACAGCTTCCGCGACGAGTTCGGCCAGTGGGATCCGAAGAACCAGCGGCCCGAGCTGTGGAACCTCTACAACGGCCTGCACAGGAACGGGGAGCACATCAGGGTGTTCCCGCTCTCCAACTGGACCGAGCTGGACGTGTGGCAGTACATCGCCGGCGAGCGGATCGAGCTGCCCTCCCTCTACTTCGCCCACCGCCGTCAGGTGTTCGAGCGCGACGGGATGCTCCTCGCCGTCTCTCCGTTCGTGACGCTGATGGCGGGGGAGGAGCCCTATGAGGCGACCGTCCGTTTTCGTACCATCGGGGACGCCACCTGCACCGGCTGCGTGGAGTCGGCGGCCGCCGACGCCGAGGCCGTCGTCGCCGAGGTCGCCGCCTCGCGGCTCACCGAGCGGGGCGCGACGCGCGCCGACGACCGGATATCGGAGACCGGGATGGAGGACCGCAAGAAAGAGGGTTACTTCTAGTGCAGGAGCTGTTGCGCCTGGCCACCGCAGGCAGCGTGGACGACGGCAAGTCGACGCTCATCGGAAGGCTGCTCTACGACTCCAAGTCGCTCTTCGCCGACCAGCTTGCCGCTGTCGAGCGCACTTCGATCGAGCGCGGCGACGGCTACGTGAACCTGGCGCTCCTGACCGACGGGCTGCGCGCCGAGCGCGAGCAGGGGATCACCATCGACGTCGCCTACCGCTACTTCTCGACCCCGCGCCGCAAGTTCATCATCGCCGACACGCCCGGCCATGTGCAGTACACGAGGAACATGGTGACCGGGGCCTCGACGGCGGACCTGGCGTTGATCCTCGTCGACGCCCGCAACGGCGTCCTCGAGCAGTCCCGCCGGCACGCGTTCATCGCCGCCCTGCTCGGCATCCCCCACATGGTGCTCTGTGTCAACAAGATGGACCTCGTCGGCTGGTCGGAGGCGCGTTTCGAGGAGATCTGCGAGCAGTTCCGCGGCTTCGCCGCCCGCCTAGACGTGCACGACGTGGCGTTCATCCCCGTGTCGGCGCTGCTCGGCGACAACGTCGTCGAGCGGAGCGCGTCGATGGATTGGTACGAGGGGACCCCCCTCCTGCACCACCTCGAGACGGTGCACATAGCGTCGGACCGCAACCTCATCGACGCCCGCCTGCCCGTGCAGTACGTGATCCGGCCTCAGGCGGGCACCGACCCGGAGCTGCACGACTACCGGGGCTACGCCGGCACGATCGCCGGCGGGGTGTGGAAGCCGGGCGACGAGGTGGTCGTCCTGCCGTCGGGCTTCACCTCGCGGGTGTCGTCGATCGTCTCCCCCGGAGGACGCCCCCTCGAGGAGGCCTTCCCGCCCCAGGCGGTGACCGTTCGCCTGGCCGACGACATCGATGTCAGCAGGGGTGACATGATCTGCCGCCCGGGGAACCGCCCCGCAGTCAGCCGCGACGTGGACGCGATGGTCTGCTGGATGTCGGAGCGCTCGTCGCTCGCCGCCGGCAGGCGTTTCCTGCTCCAGCACACGACCCGCCTGGTGTCGGCGCAGGTCGACGTCGTCGAGTACCGGCTGGACGTCAACACGCTGCACCGCGACGAGGAGGCGGCGTCGTTGTCGCTGAACGAGATAGGCCGGGTGCGCCTGCGGACCCAGTCGCCTTTGATGCTCGACGCGTACCGGCGGAACCGCTCGACGGGCAGCTTCATCCTCATCGACCCGGCAACCAACAACACCGTCGCCGCGGGGGTCGTGCTCGGAGCCGAGCAGCCCCGAGTGTCGGCGAACGTCGTGTGGCATCCGACGGCGGTCAGCCGTTCGGACCGCGGCAAGGCAGGCATGACCGTGTGGTTGACCGGCCTGTCGGGGTCGGGCAAGTCGACGGTCGCGGTCGAGCTGGAGCGGCGGCTGCTCGCCTCTGGGCGCCCCGCCTACCTGCTCGACGGCGACAACCTGCGTCACGGCTTGAACGCCGACCTCGGCTTCGGCGCGGCCGACCGGGCGGAGAACGTCAGGCGGGTGGGGGAGGTCGCCAAGCTTTTCGCCGACGCCGGGCTCGTCGCCGTGGTCTGCCTCATCTCGCCCTACCGCGCCGACCGCAACCGGGTGCGGGCGGCGCACGAGGCGGCCGGGCTGCGCTTTTTCGAGGTGTTCGTCGACACCCCCCTGGAGGTGTGCGAGGCGCGCGACCCCAAAGGGCTCTACGCCCGGGCGCGCGCTGGCCAGATCACCGGGTTCACCGGTGTCGACGACCCCTACGAGCCGCCCGACCTGCCGGACCTGGTCCTTCGCCCCGGACATGGCGGCCCCGACGCCATGGCGGAGCTGATCCTGTCGCAGCTGGGCCTTTGAGCCCGCCCCAACCCCCCTCGCCGCCTGGCCAGCCGAACCCGGCGTCTGCTTCGGGGCCTGGCCAGCGTCCCTCGCCAACTGCCCAGCCGCACCCGCCGTTCGCTTCGGACGCTGCGCTCGCCGCCTCGGTGGTCGCGGCCGCCGGGGAGGCGCTGCTCGCAGCCCGGGGCCGGGCCTCGGGCCCCGAGGCCGACCGGCTGTCCAACGAGCTCATCCTCTCCCGCCTGGGCGAGGAGCGCCCCGAGGACGCCGTGCTGTCCGAGGAGTCGGCCGACGGCCCCGCCCGTCTCTCGTCCCCGCGGGTGTGGATCGTCGACCCGCTCGACGGCACGCGCGAGTACTCCATGGCGCGACGCAGCGACTGGGCGGTGCACGTCGCCCTGTGGTCGGCTGCCGCCGCCCCCCCTGGCCTGGTCGCGGCCGCCGTCGCCCAGCCGGCGCTGGGGGTCGTGTACTCCACTGCCGGCCCGTTCCCGGATCCAGTCGGCGCTGCCGGCGTCGATTCCGGCTCGGGGCGGGGGCTGATCGTCGTGGTGAGCGAGAGCCGACCGCCGGCTTTCGCCGCGGCGGTCGCCGCCGACCTCGGCGGGACGGTGGCCACCATGGGCTCGGCGGGGGCCAAGACCATGGCGGTCCTGCGCGGCGAGGCCGACGCCTACCTGCACGCCGGCGGCCAGTGGGAGTGGGACTCGGCCGCACCGGTCGGCGTGGCCCTCGCCGCCGGGCTGCACGCCTCGCGCATCGACGGGTCGCCCCTCGAGTACAACCGCCCCCACCCGTACCTGCCGGACCTCCTGGTCTGCCGGGCTTCGCTCGCCGGCACGCTGCTCGACAGCCTCCGCCGCCGGGCCGGGTGAACAGGCGGCCGGCGCCTTTCCGCGCCGGCCGGGGCGCCTAGGCCGCTTCCCGGCGGAGAGACGAGACGAAGCCGGTGGCGGAGCCGCCGTGCGGCGCTCTCGAGCGGCGGTCCAGCAGGGGCGAGTAGCGGACGATGCAGCGGAGGGCGTCGAACCCGTCCCGCCAGCCGATCTTCTTCCCCTCGGCGTAGGTTCGCCCGGAGTAGCCGATACCGACCTCGAACACCCTCCAGCCTCCCCGGGCGACCTTGGCGGTTATCTCCGCCTCGATCCCGAAGCGGTTCTCCTCGAGCTCGAGGTCCTCCAGGACTTCGCGCCGGAACACCTTGTAGCAGGTCTCCATGTCGGTCAGGTTCAGGTTGGTGAAAGCGTTGGAGATCGTGGTGAGGACCTTGTTGCCGACGGTGTGCCAGTAGTAGAGGACCCTTCTCGACTGGCAGGTCAGGAAGCGGGATCCATAGACCACGTCCGCCTCGCCGCTGAAGAGGCGTTCCAGCAGAGCGCCGTACTCGCGGGGGTCGTATTCGAGGTCGGCATCCTGGACGATCACGAAATCGGATTGGGTCAGGCGGAAGCCGGTCTGGAGGGCGGCGCCCTTGCCCTGGTTGCGCTCGTGGCGCACGAGGCGGATGCGCTCGTCGGGCACGCTTTCGACGATCGAGGCGGTGCCGTCGGTGGACGCGTCGTCGACGACCACCACCTCTGCCACATATGGGGACTCGACTACCTTCAGGAGAAGCTCCTTGATGGTGGCAGCCTCGTTGTAACAGGGGACGACAACGGAAAGGCAACGCATGGGTTCGCTCCTGCTCAGGACGGACGGGTTGCGATGGCCAGCACGGACTGGCCGAACGGCGGGGTGATCCTCGACTCGACACAGCGGATCAGTGGGACGGCGTAGCGGTCGAAGAGCCTCACTCCGCTTGGACGGGTGGGGTCGCGGCGCAGGACCCGCGCCGTGAGGAGCCACAGAGCGGCGCCGACGCAGTTGGCGTAACGGACCCGGGTGACCTCGAATCCCGCGGCTTCGAGCTGCGCGGCGACGAGCCGGGCCGAGTAGCGCCTGTGGTGACCGACCCTGCGGTCGAACTCGCTGTAGAGGAAGCGGTGTGCCGGCACCCAGACGGCGACGTGGCCTCCCGGCTCGAGGACCTCGCGCAGCTCGGCGAGTGCTTCCTCGGCGTCGTCGATGTGCTCGAGGACGTTGATCAGGACGGCCGAGTCGAAGCGGCCGACCTCGGCGGGGGAAACCGAGGCTCCGCAGTGCACGCGGACGGCGGTGTTGCCGTCGAAGCGGGCTGCCAGGTGGCGGGCGCAGCGATCCGACGTCTCGGTCGCGGTGACCAGCCGGCCGTCGGCGGCGAGGAGGCCGGTCATCGTGCCGTGCCCCGCACCGACCTCGAGCACCCGGCGGCCCAGGTAGGGCTCGATGAGCTCGACGATCCAGGCCGGGTAGTTGACCGCTCCGTCGAGCGAGTCCAAGGTGCGCGCGAGCTGGAGGTCGGCCTCGTCCAGAGCGGCGGCCGGGTGAGAAGCTGGCGGCTCATACGCCGACCACAAGGCGGCGGAGCCGAAGAGGAGGAGACCGGCCAAGGCCAGCCAGGAAGGCATCGAAAAGCCGTTGTAGGCGGCGGCAGGCAGGGCATAGACGGCCAGCGCCGACACTGCGCCGACGGCCCAGCGCCTCGACGTCGCCGACCTGGCCGCGCCGAGCGCCAGGCACACCGCTGCGGGAGCCACGTACCAGCTCCACAGCTGGGTCTCGAAGATGCCCCTGGCGAGGAGGCAAAGGGCGGCTCCCCCGACGACGCGAGCCATGCTGCGGTCCTTGGATACGCGCCACCCGACGAGGCAAGCGGCGACTACCGCGAGCGACCGGGAGCCCGAGCCCACGCGGGCGGCGAAGCTCATCGAGTCCGCGTGGATCGTCACGGGTTCCCCCAGTCCCCACCACGGCAGGTGCTGGCCGTGTCCGAGCATCGGCTGCATGACGAGCGCCTGGTATGTCCCGGAGGGGTCGAGGGCGAAGAGGCAGGCGGCGCAAGACCCGGGCAGGAGGAGCGCCCACACCAATGCCCGCTTGCGTTCCGCTGCCGGCGCGGCCCCGACCAGGAGGGGCACCAGCAGGCCCGCCCACGGTTGCATCATGATCGCAACCGACAAGGTCAGCGCCGCGGCCACGGGTCGTCGCCGCAGCAGCAGAGCGAGCGCGAGGCACGAGAGAGCGAGGGCAAGCAGGTCCTCAGGGTGGCCGGCCCACACGCAGGTGGGCGGGACCACTAGCAAGGCCGTGGCGAGGGATAGCAACCTCCGGCGCCGGGCTGGCACACCGATCGTTTCGGCCAGGTAGTCCACGCCCAGGACGGTCGTCGAGCCGAGGACGAAGAACGCAGGCCCG
Source organism: Acidimicrobiales bacterium (assembly GCA_035294565.1). GTDB lineage: Bacteria > Actinomycetota > Acidimicrobiia > Acidimicrobiales > Palsa-688 > DATGKR01. Next base: position 9,472 of record DATGKR010000031.1, read on the forward strand.
ACGACGAGCCAGAGGCTCGGGTAATCGAGAGGGATCGGAAAGCTACCCGCCAGGCCCAGGTGGTCGCCGAGCGCGACGACCGGGGCCAGGAGCACCAGCATCCCGGGCAGGGGCAGGTACATCGGGTCCGCGCTGTAGACGGTGCCGACGGCGCCGTGGGACACCCATCGGGCGCCTTCGACGGTCCACCAGGCGTCCCAGGTGGTGAGCCACTGGTGGAGACCGACCAGCCCGGGCAGGAAGAAGGAGCAGAAAATGCATACACCGACCGACATCAGCGACGCCGCCGCAGCGAATCGCCACCGCTCCCAGCGCAGGTCCGGAAGCGGCTTTGCGCGGGGAGGGGCTGCTGCTGCGGCCGGTGCCGCGCCGAGGGCAGTCTGCACAGGTCGAGTTATCGGACGGCTGGGCAGCCCGCTGTAGCAGCTACAGCTCGGCTGCGACTAGACCGTAGCGGCCACCCGGAAGCCGCTCTCCCCGGTCGGCTGCTCCTCGAAGACCTCCAGCGCCTCGACAT
>DATGKR010000032.1:0-2588 GCA_035294565.1 Acidimicrobiales bacterium
CTGGCGATCGAAGGGTCTGACAGCTCGCGAAGGACCGCCTCGTATTCGCTCTCCAGGTCTGCGAGGCGTTCCAGCATGGCTTCCCAGCGTAGGGGGTCCGAAGGGTTGGTCTCTCCGTGGGGGCGCGCCCTGGCCCGGGACTGCGCCGGTCGCCCCCCGCCGGCGGCCGTTTCAGTAGAGCCGCCCCCGCCGGCGGCCGTTTCAGTTCAGCAGGAGCCCCGCCGGCGGCCGTTTCATTTCAGCAGGAGGGGACATTTCCCTAACTGTCCACTGCCCATCCCCCGGAAGGCGTCGTCTGGACTATTAGGGCGAATATTTGGACCAAAGTGTCCATAGCCCGGTCACCACAGCCGCGGCAGTGGACACTTCGGCAAAAACCGGTTCGGGAGCCCGAGACGGCGCCTCGCGCGGGCAGGCTCAATGGAACGCCGCCCTCTCGACGCACCGCAGCCGGTACGCCTCGACCAGGTCCCGCCCCACGGCGTCGGGGTTTCCGAACACCCGCGCAGCGCTGAACCGGAGGACCATCCAGCCGTCCATGACCATGAGGTTCTGTCGGTGCAGGTCGGCGGTCAGACGCTCCGGGCCGTGGGTTGCCGCTCCGTCGACTTCCACCGCGAGCCGGATGTGGCGCCACGCGGCGTCGAGACGGTAACGCCGACCGCGGAGCACGACGTGAACCTGCCGTTCGGGGGATGGAAGCCCGGTGATCCTGGCGATCTGCAGGAAGCGCGTCTCGGCGTCGCTTTCCGTGGGAGGCACTCCCGAGGGCCGTCGGTCGAGCACCCGACGAAGGGAAGCGGCGCCTGGCCTCGTGGACGAAGCGGAGAAGAGCGCCACCTCGTCGAGTGTGACCAGCCTGCGGCGCAGGGCGCTCTCCAGCGCCCGCTCGACGACGTCGTCGTCGCACGCGCTTCCAAGGTCGACAAGCGTGCGGCCTGGACCGGTGCAGGGCAACCCCTGAACGATGCGAAGGTCCGCCGCGGCCCCGCCGCACCGCGTCACCGCCGGCGAGCACCGGGGCCTCCGGCTCGCCGGCACTGCCACGTCCAACGCGCCCTCCAAGCGGTCGAATCCGTCGAGCTCCAAGAGCCGGGCGGCGCTGCGCCTCCAGGCATACGCGCCGTTTCCGGCCGCGAGCAGCTCGACAGTCAGTTCCTGGAGCCAGGTTCTCGGCGCGGCGGCCAGCAGGTAGACGCCGCGCCGACCGCCAGGGACGAGGACCCCTTGGTCGAGGCTCCCTACGAGCCGGTACTTGGTCATCCCGGAGGCGCGAAGCTGAGCGGTGGTTATCACCCCCGACTGCTCAACTGCGATGTCAATCCATGTCATCTGATGATTCTATATCCTGGGCTCGAACCGTGCGGGACGAGCGGGTCGCCCTCCACCTCCCACCCGGCTCCTACGACGTGGACGGCTTCAAAGCGGGACGTCCTGCCCTGCTCCCCTTGGAGGTCGATGAGCTCGGGACGCTCGACGGGTCCCGCCTGGTGCACCTGCAGTGCCACTTCGGGCTGGAAACCCTCGACCTGGTCAGGATGCACCCCACGCTGAACGCCGTCGGAGTCGACTTCTCTGCACTGGCTGTATCCGAAGCCCGCAAGCTTGCGTCCGAACTGGGGCTCTCGGAGCGCGCCGCGTTCGTCGAGGCGGAGGTGTACGACTCGCCCCAGCACGTCCGGGGGGACGCAGACGTGGTCTACACGGGGAAGGGTGCGCTCAACTGGCTGCCTCACCTGGACCGCTGGGCCGAGGTGTGCGCCGGGCTGTTGACGCCAGGAGGGTGGCTCTACGTATGCGAGTTCCACCCGGTGAGCACGGTCCTCGGGCGCGACAAGCCCGAGCCGGTCGGCGACTACTTCGAGCACGAGCCCTTTTATTCAGACGCGCCCGCCAAGAGCGACGTCCGCTTCGAGTGGCAGCACACCCTCGCCGAGGTGATCGACGCCGTGCTCGGGGCGGGACTCGAGCTCAGGTTCCTCCACGAATGGGGCTTCACGGTGTCCCCCTTTGCGAGCTGGCTGGTCAAAGGCGGCGACGGGCTCTACCGCTGGCCGGGCAAGGGAAGCCTGCCGCTCATGTACAGCCTCAAGGCCCGCAAGCCGCCCTCATTCTGAGCCGCGGACCCGAGGACCCGAGGACCCGAGGACCCGAGGACCCGAGGACCCGAGAACCCGAGAACCCGAGGACCTGCGGACCCGAGGACCTGCGGACCCGAGGACCAGCGGGCTAGCGCTAGCGGCGCAGCCGCGCCTACGGTCCGTGTGCCGCCCAGTCCCTGGGGACGGTGACGACCATGGCCGGGGGGCGCAGGGCGGCGGCCAGCCCGCGCGTGACCGGGTGGTCGTCCCCTTCGGGCACGACGAGAACCAGAGGAAGGTCGGACCCGTGCAGCAGCCGGGCGTCGGCGGCGGCCGGCACGAGGTCCGGGTCCACGCCGACGGAAGCGACGACGATCGCCCCGGCACCCAGGGCGGGCGCCGGACCCGAGAACGCCTGGCCAGCGAACGAACCCGCCGGGCCCGACGACCCCGAACCCGACAACCCCGAACCCGACAACCCCGAACCCGACAACCCCGAACCCGACA
>DATGKR010000033.1:0-3903 GCA_035294565.1 Acidimicrobiales bacterium
GGAACGGAGAAGGCGGCCGCGAAGTCGATCTCTTTTTCCCCTTCGAAAGCATCCATGAGACGGTTGGCGAGGTCGGCGACGGGCTGCTCCAGGCGGGCCACCGCCCTCGGCGCGAAGAGGGGGTCGAGGATCTTGCGGTACTTCTTGTGGTCCGGCGGGTCGATGTTGAGCGGGATGAGGGGGCGCACGTTCTGCAGGTTCACCGCCTCGGTCGAGGCGAAGATCTCCGGGTGACGGAACGCCTCTTCGATGTCCCGGCGGTGGCAGACGATGCCCATCGGGCCGCTCACCGAGGGGACGATCTCGACGGCGGGCATGTTCTCGCGCATCAGGCGGTAGACGGGCTGCGGGTTGTTGGCCATGGCCCGCTCGCCGTCGGCGATGGCCTGGAGGTCGACGTCGCTCAAAGCACGGCTCCCTTCTCCTTGCAGGCGATGATCTGCTCCCACTCGTAGCCGAGCTCGAGGAGGATCTCCTCGGTGTGCTGGCCGTGCTCGGGCGCGGCGGCGAGCTCGAAGGTCTCCTGGTCGAACATCACGGGGCTGGCGACCAGCGGAAAGGTGACGCCGTCGTCGCGGTGCACGTCGACGACGTAGCCGTTGGGCTTGGTCTGGGGGTCGTCGTGGGTCTCGAGGGCGGTTTGCACCGGCGCCCACACCCCTCTCATCCCCGACAACGCCTGGCGCCACTCCTCGAGGGTGCGCGACCCGAAGATCTCGTCGAGGAGGCGGACGAGCTGCTCCCGGTTCTCGAAGCGGGCCAGTCCGCTCTCGAATCGGGGATCGTCGACCAGCTCGGGGCGACCGATCCGCTCGCAGAGCTCGGGCCAGTGGCGGTCGGACTGCAGGAGCATGATCGCCACGAAACGGCCGTCCCTGGTCTTGTAGTTGCCGACCAGGGGGTTGGGGTTCTTCTCCCGCCTGCCGGCCATCGCCGACAACGGATCCTTGCCGTAGATCTTCGACGCCACGATGTCCGGCGAGAGGGTCCACATGGCGAAGCCCAGCAGCGACACGTCCACCACCGGGGCGGATCCCGTCCTCTCGCGGGCGAACAGGGCGGCGGCGATCCCCCCGGCGATGGTCATCCCGCCGGGCAGGTCCCCGAAGGCCGGGCGGGGGGCGATCGGCCACTCCAGGCTGGGCGGGGTGAGGGCGTGGGCGATCCCGCCCCTCGCCCAGTAAGAGGCCCCGTCGAGACCACCCCGGTCGGCTTCGGGACCGTTGGGGCCCTGGCCGGAGCCGCGCACGTAGACGATGCGCGGGTTTTGGGCGCGGATGTGCTCGACGTCGATCTTCAGCTTCTGGCGGGCGGACGGCAGGAAGCTGGTGAGGAACACGTCGGACGTGGCGGCGAGCTTGTAGAGGATCTCCCGTCCCTCGTCGGTGGAGATGTCCAGCCCGATCGAGCGTTTGCCGCGGTTGGGCTGCTCGATGATGTAGTTGACCGCCCCCGGTCCGCCGGGGATGATCCCCGACGAGATCAGGCCCCGCTGGGGGTCCCCGCCGTTCGGGTGCTCGACCTTTATGACGTCGGCCCCCCAGTCGGCGAGAACCGCCCCGGCCGCCGGGACGAAGGTCCAGGCCGCCACCTCGAGGACCCGGACACCCTGCATCACGCTGCGCATAGGGCGCGAAAGTAGCCGACTATGACGCCGGCGTCAGGCTCGCGAGGGCGGAGGGCAGCTCGGCGAGGTCGTCGATGACCGCGTCGGGCACGGCTGCGTGGGAGGGGACGTTGTGGTTTCGCACCCAGACGGCCTTCATTCCGACGCCCTTGGCGCCGCCGACGTCGTCGTAGAGCCGGTCGCCGACGAACACGGCAGCCGACGGGTCGGCCACGCCGAGCGCGTCGAGCGCCCGGCGGAAAGCGGCCGGGTGGGGCTTCACGACGTCCATCTCGCTGGTGTAGAGGCGCGCGTCGATCAGGCCGTCCAGGCCGTCGCGGGCGAGGAAGTGCTCGTGGAACGACGGGGGCCAGTGGGTGTTCGACAGGAGGCCGATCCGGAGCCCCCGGGCGCGCAGCTCGGTGATGACAGCGGCGGCCCTGGGGTGGTGGCGGACGTGCGGCGTCCACGAGTCGAGGTGGTGGGCGGCCGCCTCCTCGAGCACCGCCGCGGCCACGTCGACGCCGAGCTCGGCCGACGCCTCCGAGAGCAGGTCGGCGAGGCGGGTCGAGCGCCGGTCGGTGCGCGTCCGGGCCCAGGACCGCTCCTCCACCGTCACCAGCGCCGAGGTGAGCTCCTCCTCGCGTTCGGGGCAGATCCGTCGGGCGGCGAGGCGCCACATGTCCTCCACGTCGACGTCCGCCCAGACCGACAGGGTGCCTCCCCAGTCGAAGACGACCGCTTCCATCGGCGGCCATTGTGGCAGGGTGGTGGCCTGTGGAGCCCCCGGGCCAGGAGTTCGAGACGGTCCTCGCGGCGGCCGGGGCAGGTGGGGAGTGGGCCTTCTCGTTGCTCTACCGCCGCTACAACCCGTTGCTGCTGCGCTACTTCGCCGCCCGCGTCGCCGGCGAGGCGGAGGACCTGGCCGCCGAGACGTGGGTGGCCGTCGCCAGGCAGATCCCGAGCTTCCGCGGCGACGAGACGGGCTTCCGGGCCTGGCTGTTCACCATCGCCCACCACCGGCTGGTGCAGCACTGGAGGCAACGGCGGGACCCTCCCGCCGACACCGGTCCCTACGAGGCCCTGTCCGGTCCGGACGACCCGGAGGGGCAGGTCCTCGGGAACCTGTCCGCGGTGGAGGCAGCCCGGCGGATAGCCGCTGCGCTCAGTCCCGACCAGGCCGAGGTCGTCCTTTTGCGGGTGCTCGGCGGCCTCGACGTGGAGCAGGTCGCCCGGATCGTGGGCAAACGCCCGGGGGCGGTCCGGGTGCTGCAGCACCGGGCGCTGAAGAAGCTCGCAACCGAGAAATTCTCGCTGGAGGTGTAACACCGTGAGCCCCGAACGCGATTGCCCCGACGGCATGTACCGCTTCCCGCCCCGCTCGTCGTTCGATCCCGACACCGCCGAACGCCTGCTCGCGGGGCGCCTCGCCCCAGAGGACGCCCCGCCCGAGCTGGCTCGGGCTGCGGCGCTCATCAGGGCGGCCACCGGACCGGCGTCGCCCGCCGAGCTCGCACGCGAAGCGGCCGTCCTCGCCGCGGCGACGGCGGCGGTGCCAGCAGCAATCAACGCAACAGCACACGCACCAGCGCAAAGCGCAACTCCAAGGAGACGACCAATGCTTTCCAAGCTCCTCACCGCCAAGGTCGCCGCGGCGGCCACCGCCGCGGCCCTGGGTCTCGGCACCGCCGCGGCCGCTGTCGCCGGCGACCTGCCCGGCCAGAGCTCCAGCCACGCCAGCGTCGCGACCGCCACCTCGGGCGGGTCCAGCAACGCCGGCTCCCAGGACCACTCGGGCAGCTCCGGCTCGAGCCACAACCCGCACACCTTCACCAACGGGACTGTCCCCATGACCGGGCCGGCCAACAGCCACGCCCAGTACGGCCTGTGCACGGCGTTCCTCGCCGCCAACTCGACGACCACCTCGACGACGCCGCCGCAGGACTCGTCTTTCGCCTTCAAGGGCCTGATCACCGAGCACGGCGGCACGGTGACGAGCACGGTCACCTACTGCAAGACCGTCGTCGCCAGCCACCCCGGCCAGTCGGCCACGGCCCCCGACAACACAGGCAAGCCCGACAATGCCGGCCAGCCGGCCAACACGGGCAAGCCGGCCAACCCGGGCAAGCCGACCAGCGCCGGCTCCTCTTCCGGGCACGCAGTGTTCATGACCCCCAACTCCGGGGGCACCCCGACGGCCGACACCGCCAGCAGCGGAAGCGCCTCGACCGGGACGGGAACGGCCGGCGCGGCCAGCGGCGGCCACAGCACCGCCGGCTCGGCCAACGCCGGCAGCC
>DATGKR010000034.1:0-8920 GCA_035294565.1 Acidimicrobiales bacterium
ACCGGATCGTGGACCCGGGCCCGGACCTTGTCCCGCCAGAACTCGTAGGCGGTCCAGTTCGACTTCTCGTCGATCAGAAGGTCGGAGTAGCCACCGGCCCAGAAGCTGAACCCGCCGTCGCACCACAGCTTCTCGTAGGTCGCTCGACGCTCGCTTTCGGAGACGTCCAGGGCCGAGTCGCCCGAGCCGGGATATTCGTAGCCGCTGTTGGTCTCACGCCGGCGGCGGAAGATCTCCGGGTAGCGGGCTTTGGCCTCGTCCTGGTCGGCGCGGCTGAGGCGGCGCTGCTGCATGGCCAGGGCCAGATTCGGTGTCCTTTGGAACACTGTCACCTTTTCGGCCACCTTGGCGGCTTCTTGGACCACCTGCACGCCGCTGGCGCCGGTACCGATCACCCCGATCCGCAACCCGGTCAGGTCGACGCCCTCCTGGGGCCAGTGGGCGGTGTGGTACCAGGCCAGCCCGGTGTGGTCCAGGCCGGGTAAGGCCGGGATGTAGGCCTTGGCAGCGAAACCGGTGCAGAGGACCACGAAGCGGGCCCGCAGCGCGTCGCCGCCGTCGGTGGCCAGCCGCCAGGTACGCCCGGCCTCTTCCCACGCCGCGCCGCAGACGCGGGTGTCGAAGCGGATGTCGCGGCGAAGATCCCATTTGGAGTCGACGTGGTCGAAGTACCTTCGCAGCGCCCGCCAGTCGGGGAAGCGCTCCTCCCAGTACCAGTCCCGCCACACCGCCGGGTCGGAGTACTCGTAGAGAGGGACGTGGGAGTCGACTCGCGCCCCGGGATAGCAGTTCCAGTGCCAGATCCCGCCCAGATCGGAGCCGGCTTCGACGAGGAGCACCGAAAAACCCTGCTGGCGCAACCGGTGCAGCTGGTAGAGGCCGGCGAAGCCGGCGCCCACGACCACCACGTCGTAGTCTGGGGATGAAGGGTGCGTCGCAGCGGTCGCGTTCACGGGCTCGCCTTTCGTCCGGGGCCGTCGCACGGAGACGACCACTACCGACCGATGAGTCAGTTTACGTAATTGCTGACTACGACCAAGATCATGACTGAGATGCCCGAAAATCAGAGAGGGGGATCGAGCGGGTTCGCCCCGGTACCCACGGACCGGGTAGAAAAGGGCAAGACACGGGGGAAAGGGACGATTTCCATGCCAGGTTGGAACTTCGCCGAAATGTGGGAGGTCGCCGCCGAGCAGATCCCAGACGCACCCTCCCTGACGCAAGGCGGGACCCGCCTGTCCTGGGCGGAGGTGGATCGTCGCGCCGATGGCGTGGCCGCCTGGTTGCTCGATCTGGGCGTCGGTGAGCAGGACAAGGTGGCGCAGTACCTCTACAACTGCCCCGAGTACCTCGAGTCGATGTTCGCCGCCTACAAGGTGGGCCTCGTGCCGGTCAACACCAACTACCGCTACGGCGACGAGGAGCTGGCTTACCTGTGGGACAACGCGGATGCGGTGGCGGTGGTGTTCCACGCCAGTTTCACCGAACGGGTCGCGGCGCTGCGGAAGCGTATGACCAAGGTCAGGGGATGGCTCTGGGTGGACGACGGCTCCGGTCCCTGCCCCGACTGGGCGACCCCCTACGACGAGCCCGCCTCCAGCCACCCCGGCCGCCAGCGCGCCCCATGGGGTCGCGACGGTGACCATCTCTACATGCTCTACACCGGCGGGACCACAGGCATGCCCAAAGGGGTCATGTGGCGCCAGGACGATCTGATCATGATGGTGGCCACCCAGCTCGGCACCGACCTTCCCGAAGAACCGGACTACGACCTGGTCCGCTCGATGCGAACCTCCCCCGGCTCAGTCGCTCTTCCGGCGTGCCCGCTGATGCACGGCACCGCCGCGTTGGTCGCCCAGAACACCTTGACCCAGGGAGGTTCGGTGGTGCTCCTCGCCGGACGCAGCTACGACCCCGTCGAGTTGTTGGACACCATCGAGGCGGAGAAAGTTAACGTGGTCGTCGTGGTCGGCGATGCCTTCGCCAAGCCGATGCTGCGGGCCCTCGAGAACGAGCCGGGTCGCTGGGATCTCTCGAGTGTCGTCGCCATGACCTCCTCAGGGGTCATGTGGAGCGAGGAGACCAAGCAGGGTCTGCTGCGCCATCACGACAAGATGGTGCTCGTGGACGCCTTTTCCTCCTCGGAGGCGCTGGGTATGGGCATGTCCGTCTCCGGTGGGGGCCAAACCGCGGAGACGGCCAGGTTCCAGCTGGGCGCGAATGCCGTGGTCGTCACCGACGACGGCCGCTTCGCCGAGCCGGGGTCGGGAGAGATCGGCATGGTCGGTGTCGGTGGGCGGGTGCCGCTCGGCTACTACAAGGACGAGGAGAAGACGGCCAAGACGTTCCGGATCATCGACGGTCGGCGCTATTCGATCCCGGGTGACTACGCCACCGTCGAGGCCGACGGCTCGATCACTCTGCTCGGGCGGGGATCGGTTTGCATCAACACCGGTGGGGAAAAGGTCTTCCCCGAAGAGGTGGAGGAGGTCCTCAAGAGCTGTCCGGGGGTCCGTGACGCGGTGGTGGTCGGGGTCCCAGACGAAAAGTGGGGTGAGGCGGTCACCGCCTTGGTCGAGGTGGACGCTTCGTCTCCCGTCAGCGAGATCGACCTGGTTGGCCGGGTGAAGGAGCACCTGGCCGGGTTCAAGGCGCCGAAGTGGGTCCTCTTCGTGGACACCATCGGTCGGGCGCCGAACGGGAAGGTCGACTACAAGCGGTGCCGAGCCGAGGCCCTGGAGCGGATAGGGGCTAGACGATGAACCCCGACGCGGCGAACCCAGACGCCACGGCCGCGGCCTCCCAGGCCGAGGTCCGCGACCACGCCGCCCGCCTGGCCGAGCAGGGCTGGACGGTGCTGGAGGAGGTGATAGAAGCCGATCTCCTCGACGAGATGGCCCGCGACCTGGCTCGCCTGGAGAGCGAACTGGGGATCCGCCCGGCCGCCAACCCATTCGAAGGTGCCAACACGTTGCGGGTGTACAACCTTCTCGCTCACGGTGGCCCCTGGGTCGAGGTGCCCGTCCACGGGGCTGTGCTGCCGGTGGTGGAGGCCGTATTGGACCCCGGATGCCTCATCTCGTCCCTGTCGTCGGTCAACATCGGCCCGGGCGAGGCCGCCCAACCCCTCCACGCCGACGACCAGCTCCTGCCCATCCCCCGGCCCCACCCGGCGACGGTGTGCAACACGATGTGGGCCCTCACCGACTTCACCGAGGCCAACGGGGCGACCCGCCTGGTGCCCCGCTCACACCTCGACCCCGAGCTACCCGCCTACGGCGCCGAGATCGCCACCGTGCCCGCCGAGATGGCCCGGGGCAGCGTGCTGGTCTGGCACGGCAGCCTCTGGCACGGGGGTGGCGCCAACCGGACCGACCGCCGCCGGGTCGGGATCGCCATGAACTACTGCGCCGGCTACATCCGCCAGCAAGAGAACCAGCAGCTCGGGGTGCCAGCCGAGATGGTGCGCACGTTCCCGCCCCGCCTGCAGCAGCTGGTCGGCTACGGCTTGTACAACGGGCTGATCGGCCACATCGACAAGAAGGCCCCGATGGACCTGCTGAACGGCCAGCGCGCCACCAAGCTGATCTGGGATGTGGACTGATCGGTATGCGGACCGACCGGGGATGTGGGATGAGGTCACCACCGGAGGCCTCCGGGTGAGCCAGCCGCTGCCGCTGGCGGGCATCCGGGTTCTCGACCTCGGGCGTATCTACCAGGGGCCGTGGTGCGGCCTGCTGATGGCTCTGGCCGGAGCCGAGGTGATCAAGGTCGAAGAACCCAGCGGCGAACCGACCCGGCGGGGAGGCGTCAACGGCACCACCGTGCCCTTCGCGATGTTGAACTCCAACAAGGCCGGGGTGACCTTGAACCTCAAGGACCCCCGCGGACGCGAGCTTCTGCACCGGCTGGTTGAGATCTCCGATGTGCTGATCGAGAACTTCGCGCCGGGCACCATGGACGGCCTCGGGGTCGGTCCCGAATCGCTTCTCGAGGTCAACCCCCGCTTGGTCTATGGCGCGGCGACGGGCTACGGGGTCGACGGCCCGGACCGGGAGCAGCTGGCCATGGACATCACCATCCAGGCGCACTCCGGGGTGATGAGCGTGACTGGGTTCCCTGACCAGGCACCGGTCAAAGCGGGGGTGGCTTTCATCGACTTCCTCGGCGGGACCCACCTCTACGCCGGGGTTCTCACCGCCCTGTACGAACGGGAGCGCACCGGTTCGGGCCGGATAGTCGACGTGGCCATGATCGACACCGTCTACCCGACCCTGGCCTCGAACCTGTCCGGGTGGTACCGCGACGGGACCGCCCCCCGCAGCGGCAACGGCCACGGGGGCGGGGCGATGTGCCCGTACAACGTCTATCCCGCCCGGGACGGCCATGTCGCCATAATCGTGGTGACCGAAGGCCAGTGGCGCCAGCTCTGCGCCGCCATGGGCCGCCCGGAACTGGCCGACGACGAGCGCTTCCGCACCAACGGACGCCGCTACCACAACCTCGAGGAGCTCGACTCGCTCATCGCCGCATGGAGCGCGACTCTGGCGCGCGACGAGGTCGTCGCCGCGCTCCGCCGGGCCCGGGTCCCGGTGGCGGCGGTGCGGGGGGTGGAGGAGATGGTCGCCGACCGCCACCTCCACGAACGCGGGGCCCTCCAGACCGTTGACCATCCCGACCTGGGACCGATCGTCGTGCCGAACAGCCCGCTGCGCTTCAGGGGCTCCTCCCCGTTGAGCCTTGCGCCCAGCCCCTCCCTCGGGAGGGACAACGAAGCCGTTTACGGTGGCCTGCTCGGCATCTCGAGTCGGGGGATCGCCGAGCTGGCGGCCGAGGGGGTGATATGACGAGGTGAGTTTCGCGCTCGCCCCCGAGATCGAGGATCTAGCCGCCGCGGCGGGCCGCCTGGCGGCGAGGTCGCTGGCACCCGGCGCCCGCCGGGCGGAGGCGGAGGGTCGCTGGCCGCCAGAGGTGGTGGAGGTCATCCACTCGCTGGCCCTCGGAGCTCTCGACCTGCCGGCCGTACTGGGGGGCGTTGCGGCAGGCGCGCTGGCGAAGGTGGAGGTCCTCGAAGCGCTGGCCGCGGGCGACGCCGGGGGTCTCCCCGCGCTTGACCAGCCGGGTCCGGCGGTGGGAGCGGTCCTGGCCTGCCCCGATACCGCCGCCGCCGGCGAGGTGGCCGCAGCTTGCCTGGCCGGAGTGGCGTCGTGCGCACTCGTGGTGGCCGATCCGGGATTCTCCTCTCGCATCGAGTGGGCTCCGGGTTGGCCGGTGCTGCGATGGGCGTGGGTGATCGCCGGTGACGATCTCGCCTTGGTGGAGGTCGCCCCGGCCGGGCCGGCCCCGGCTCTGGCCTTCCACGCTTCTGGTTCGACCGCCGCGTCCTTGGGCGGCGCGCCGGTGCTGGGCCGGTGGAGGCTACCCGACGGTGCCGGTGTCAGCGTGCGGGGCAGGGCCCGGCTCTGGGCCGCCGCGGTTTCGCTCGGGGTCGGCCGAGCGGCCCTCGAGGCCACCATTGCCTACACCACCGAGCGGGTGGTGTTCGCAAAGCCGGTCGCCCATCACCAGGGCAACGCCTTCGACCTGGCTGTCGCCGCGACCGGCTTGCACGGCGCCGGCCTGCTATTGCGTGACGCCGCGGCGCGCGTCGACGGGGGTGACCGGGATGGCGGCTTTTGGGCCACCCAGGCGTGGCTGGAGACGATCGATGCCGTGTCACGGGTCACCGATCTGGGCATACAGCTCCTCGGCGGTCACGGTTTCCTAGTCGACCATCTAGCGGAGAAGCGCTTCCGCGAGGCCCGCATGTTGGGCCTCCTGTGGGGTGGGCGCGACGCGGCCGACGCCGACGTCGCAGCCGGCTCCATGTCGGTGGAGGGCCCGCTGTTCGCCGAGACGGCCCAGCCGTGATCGGATTGGATCGCCGCAGTCGCGACATCCTCGACGAGGTGCGCGACCTGGGCCGGCGGTACATGCGCCCGATCGGACTGGAGAGCGACCGCTCCGGCCTGCCGCCACCAGCGGAGCATCCCTTCTATCTCATCTGTGCCCGCCGGGGAGGCCTGGTCAGCAGGGAGGTTGGTGAGGACGAGGACCGCACCGACACCGGCGACAGCGACGACGACCCTGCGCGGCTCGCCTGGAAGCCGCTACGGGCGCTCCTCATCGGCGAGGAGAGCGCCTACTGGGACCGCGGTGTAGCCCTCTCCCTTCCCGGTCCGGGGCTGGGTGGCGCCGCTTTGCGTACCACCGGCACCGCCGAGCAGCGGGACCGGTTCCTCTCGGTGTTCACCGACCACTCCCGGGCCCACTGGGGGGCCATGGCCATGACCGAGCCGGGAGCGGGGAGCGACGTGGCCCGCATCCAGACCAGGGCGTGGCGCGACGGCGACGAGTGGGTGCTCGAGGGGTCGAAGATGTTCTGCTCCAACGGTGCCCGCGCCGACTGGGTCGTCGTGTGGGCGACCGTCGACCCGGCGTTGGGTCGCGACGGCCATCGGGCTTTCGTCGTCGAGCGGGGCACCCCCGGCTTCGAGGTGCTCAGGATCGAGCACAAGATGGGGTCGCGCGGCTATGAGACCGCCAGCTTCGCCTTGGACGGGGTACGGGTTCCCGAGGCCAACCTGCTGGGCGGGGAAGAGCTCTACCGCTCGCGTGAGGGTTTCAAGGGGGCGATGACGACGTTCAACCTGACCCGCCCGATCCACGCCGCGCACGGTGTGGGCATGGGCAGGGCGGCCCACGACTTCGCCATCCAGTTTGTCCGCGACGACTACCCCCCTCAGGGTCGGCGCAAAGAGCGGGCGCTCGAGCGCCTCGCGGCTGTCCGCCGCGGCCTGCACACCGCCCGGCTGATCTGCATGCACGCCGTGTGGCTCGCCAGCCAGGGGCGTCCCAACGCCCTGGAAGCTTCCTACGCCAAGCTCTACACCCCCCCGATGGTCTTGATGGCGGTTTCTACCGCCTTGGACATTCTCGGCGAGGCGGGTGTACGCAACGACCGTATGGTGGAAAAGCTCTATCGCGACGTCAAGATCCTCGACATCGGGGAGGGGACCCAGCAGGTCCAGCGGATCGTGGTCGCCCGCCGGCTGTTCGGGCTACCGCGCGATGCCTGAAGCGACCCGGCGGTCGCCAGCGTGCTGCGTAGCGCTCGATGAGCTCGACTGGCACCTCGGCTGTCCTTTTTCCATAAAAACAACCCAAGCGCCACACGGCGGGTCTGCTGCCCGGCACCTCGACGGCCGGCAGAGGACCTCAGGCGTTGAACGGCGGCTCCCCGGCGAGGGTGAAGCTGTAGGGGCACTTGGTGTCGAAGGTCCCGATGGCGGCCGTCGGATGGAGGTCCGCCGCTTCGGGGTCGGCGACGATGCTCTTGTAGGCGCACATGACGGGGCGGGCGGTGTAGTCGCCGGCGGTGTGCTCGGCGTAGAGGCCGAAGCCGGTCACGCAGTTGGTCAAAACACCGCTGTAGGGCTGGGGGAGCGAGCACGAGCCGTAGCTGGTCGCGCTGCTCGTCGGCGGGAGGTAGTGGTCGGCGAGCTCGTACCAGATGAAACCGCCGACGTTGGTGGGCTGCGAGCGCAGATCCCACGCTGCCGTCCACTCGCCGTAGAGGTGCTCGAGCTGGTCGTAGTCGTTGCCGGGGTCGAAGAAGGGGATCTGCGGGCTGGGCGAGGTGCCCGCCCCTGAGCTGCGGTAGCCGGTCTCGCCGATGAGGATGGGGACCGAACCAGCCAGCCCGGCGAGGGGCATCAAGGTTCCCCGCAGGTAGTCCACGCCGTAGACGACGGTGGCGTAGGACGAGTAGTAGTAGGAGTACGGCGAGCTGGGCAGAAGCGCCGCGGGCGGGACGTGCTCCATGCGCAGGCAGACCGATCTGGGCAGCACCGCACGGCTGCGCCCCCCGGGGGCTTGGAGGAAGCTACAGGGGTAGACGCCCAGCGGGGGGTCCTCGGGGGCGAAGGTGCCGGGGTAGATGTGCATGTCGACGAACCCCACGTCACGGTCGAAGGTGGTGCCGCCATACGCCCGGAAGAAGGAGAAGAGCGCCACGTCGAACGGCCCGGTCGCGTACGCCCAGGAGAACCCGACCTTGACCCGGCTTCCCGCCCGCAACGCCTGATGGGCGGCTTCCACGCCGTCGACGACCGCCAGCTGCACGAAGGGCATGGCCCCGTCGCTGGTCGACTCGTTCGGGATGTCCGGCTCGTTGGTCACGTCGATGGCCCGCAGGTAGGGCAGGGAGCCGAACCTGCGGGCGAAGTCGGCGGCGCAGCGCGCGTAGAGCGCCGGCCACTCAGGGTTGGGCGCCGCCTCGTCGGAGGGGTTGGGGGGCTCCGTGGTGACCGGCGGGTCGTAGCTGAGCGAGACGACCATGGGGACCTGGTCGTTGTTCCAGGTTTGCAGCTGGCTGGCGATGTCGTTGAAACCCCACGTCGAGGCGCTCCGCTCGACGGGCATCTGGTGGTACCAGCAACCGGTGTAGAGCCGCAGCGTCAAGGCAGGCGCCGGCGCCACCGCGTCCATGAGCGGCAGCTCGGAGGGTGTCGCGTCGTCCACCCCCTCGAGGAACGCCCCGGCGGAGGGGCCGCCGCTCGGGGGGCTGCCCGCCAGCGCCGGGGGGGCGAGGGGCACGAGCCCGGCGAGCAGGCCCGCCGCGCAGGCGACGAGCACGGTCCGTGTCGTGACCAGACCGGGACGCGAAACAGGGGGCCGGGCGTTT
Source organism: Acidimicrobiales bacterium (assembly GCA_035294565.1). GTDB lineage: Bacteria > Actinomycetota > Acidimicrobiia > Acidimicrobiales > Palsa-688 > DATGKR01. Next base: position 8,726 of record DATGKR010000034.1, read on the forward strand.
GCGGACGACCGTTCGCCTGTCAACCTCGCGGCCTTCGACCCCAGAGCTCTTCTCAGCTGAGAGACCCCTGCCCAGCTTCTCCTCACCCAGCGACCCCCGAAGTTCGGGTTTACGAACACCACCGAAGCTAGTAAAGGACTGATGTGTCAGTCAATAAGGCCTGGCCTCGGAACGGTTGTCGACCATCGAAGCGAC
>DATGKR010000035.1:0-6822 GCA_035294565.1 Acidimicrobiales bacterium
TTTAGCTACCGGTCTGCTCCTCACGTCCTTTGCTCCCCATGCCGGCGTCCTGGTCCGGTTGCTCACGGCCCAGTCACGCGAGAGACGCTCTTGCGCTCCTGCATCTCATCAAATGTTGTGGACGGGCCTCGGTGGTTAGGCCGAAGTGTCACAGCTTCAGGCCAGGATCGCAACTAGAAGATATGACCGCAGACACAAGAGCACTGGTGGTGCCGGTGCAGGAGCGACCGGTCGCGGTGAGGGCGCGACCACGTGGGCAGCCACCGGCCTCGCCGCTCGAGGAGTTCGAGCAGGTGTACCGGCGCAACATCGAGGTCCTGGTGAGCTACTTTGCGCGCCGCTGCCGTGACCCGCAGGCGGTCGCGGACCTCACGTCCGAGACGTTTGTCCGGGCAGTGGAGAGCTTCGCCAGGTTCGACCCCCGTCGGGGTTCGGACCGGGCGTGGCTGTTCGGCATCGCAGCTCACGTGTTCGCATACTACTGCGAGCAATCAGCGGCCGGACGCGACGCGGTCGCCCGCCTCGGCGGCCACCGGCCGCTTGACGAGGACGAGATCGAGGAGCTCGCCGCGCGGATCGACGCCGAGCGAGAGGGCGCAGAGCTGGTGCGTTGCGGCGAACTGCCTGCGCTCGAGCAGGCTGCGCTCGAGCTCGTCGACTTGGACGGGCTCACCCCGAAGGAGGCGGCGGCGGCCCTTGGCATCTCCCACGTCGCATTTCGTAAGCGGTTGTCCCGGGCGAGGTCCCGGCTAAAGATAAAGAAAGGAGCAACGCAGAAATGACTAAGTTCACAGAACGTTTGTGGAGCGATCTCGTCCGGGAGCAGGGCCCGGTGCTGGCGGAGGCCGTCCGACCGGGGCCGGGCTGGGCCCGCATCCTCCGGCGCCCGCACGTCCTCGCGGGCAGCAGCCTCGGGTTGGCCGGCGCCGGCGCTGCGCTCGCGGTCGTGCTGGGTGCCGTAGGCACGCCGCCGGCGTACGCCATCACGAGACAGGGTGACGGGTCAGTGCTGGTGACGGTCAACCGGCTCGCCTCGCTCCCCCAAGCGAACGCCAAGCTGACCGCCATGGGGATCCACGAGCAGGTCACCATCTACATGGCGAGCGGGCCGGCCAACGTCAGTGGCCCGGTGGCCTGTACACCGGGACCGGGCGCGAGCCTGTCGGGCCCGCCCCTGGAGGTGCTCGTGGGCAAGGACGGCACGGAGGTCATCGGCCCGGGCCAGAGCGCCGGCAACACAGGCGAGGGTACCTTCCACCTGGCCCGCTGCACGGTTGCGCCTAATCCTGGTACGGGCCCCGGCACGGGCAGTACAGGCAACACTGGCGCCGGCTGACCATGTGACGACAGCGCGGTCGGCGGCCCGGCCCTGCGGCGGGGGCCGGGCCACTGCTCGCTGGTCGTGGCTACTCGTCGCGGCGGCGGTCGGCTGGGACCTCGTAAACCTGCGGGCGCTCACGCTCGGGGTTGCCTACCTGAACGACAGCTCGATGCACGAGCAGATGGTGCGCTTCGCGACCGCGCAGTTGCGTGCCGGGCACCTGCCGTTCACGAGCTGGTTCCCGTTCCTCGGTGAGGGGTCACCGCAGTTCCTCCACTACCAGAGCCTGCCTGCGGTCCTGACCGGGCTGGTGGGGTTGGCGGTCGGCCCCGACGTGGCGTTCCGGTGGTCGCTGTACCTGCTTTTGTCGCTGTGGCCGGTCAGTGTCTACCTGTCTGCCCGCGCCTTCGGCGCGAGCCGGCCGGCGGCGGCCGCTTCGGCCGCCATGGCCCCGTTCCTGGTGAGCGCCACGGGGGTCGGCTACGAACAGCACGCCTATGTGTGGACGGGCTTCGGGGTGTGGACGCAGCTGTGGGGGATGTGGACCTTGCCGCTGGCGTGGGGATGGAGCTGGCGGGCGGTCCGCGACGGGCGCGGCTACCTCGGGGCGGTGTTGCTCACGGCGCTCACCGTCGCACTGCACTTCGAGACCGGCTACCTGGCGCTCTCGGTGCTACTCGTCTGGCCGCTCGTCGCCGGGAGGCCGCTCGTCGCCCACCTGCGCCGAGCTGCGGTCCTCCTCGGTGGTTCGCTGCTCGCGGCGGCGTGGGTGATCGTCCCCCTCGTGCAGGAGCGGCCGTGGGCAGCCATCAACGAGCCGCTGCAGGGCACCGCGCTCGTCAACGGCTACGGCGCGCGCCAAGTGCTCTATTGGCTGGTCACGGGGCAGCTGCTCGACCACGGCCGGCTGCCCGTCGTGAGCGTGCTCGCGGCGGTCGGGTTCGGGCTGGCGTGGCTTGGGTGGTCCTCGGTCGCCGACGGCCGCGCCCTCCTGGCGGCGCTCGGGGTGTGCCTGCTGCTGTCGTTCGGCCGTACGACCTTCGGGCCGCTCGTCGACGTGGTCCCGGGCAGCGCCGACATATTCTTCCGCCGCTTCATGATGGGCGTGCAGCTCGCGGCGTTGCTTCTTGCTGGGCGTGGGGCGGCGTGGCTGGCGGCCCGCTCAGCGCGGCTGCTCGAGGCCCGGGCACCACGTTGGCCGCCTGGACTGTCCGTGGTGGCCGGGCTCGTCGCCGCTGTCGCGGTGCTCGCGCCGGCGTGGCTCCAGCTCGGTGCCTACGACCGCCGTGACGGCGCCGCGATCGCGGCCCAGCGCCGCGCAGACAAAGTCGAGGGCGCCGAGCTCGGCCGGCTGATCGCGGTGGTCAAACGCGACGGCGGCGGCCGGACGTACGCCGGGATGCCCTCCAACTGGGGCCAGGACTTCACCGTCGGGGCGGTGCCGGTGTTCAAGTACCTGGAGAGCCTCGATGTCGACGAGGTCGGGTACACCCTGCGGACGGCGTCGCTCATGACCGACCCGGAGTACTTTTTCGACGACCGCGACCCGTCCGACTACCGGCTGTTCGGGATCCGCTACCTCATAATCCCCTCCGGGCACGAGCCGCCCGTGCGCGCACGGCTGGCAATGCGCTCAGGCCCCTACTCCCTGTGGACGATCGACGGCGCCGGCTACGTCCAGGTCGGCCGGGTCGTCGGTGAGATCACGGCGAACCGGACGGACGTGGGCGCCCGCAGCGCCCCGCTCCTTCGCTCCGGGCTCGCCGGCGACGGCGCATATCTCGCGGTTAGATGGGGCCGCGAAGCCGCGCGCAACGACCGGTTACCGATGGCGCCTCCACAGCCCCCCGCCGGCGCGGTGCAAGTTGAAAAAGCCGACCTCGACCAAGGCTGGGCCTCGGCGACGGTTCGGATGCGCCGGCCAGGAGTGGCGGTCCTCAGCGCCTCCTACGACCCTGGGTGGACGGCAACCGTCAATGGACAGCGGCGACCGGTCCGGATGGTGGCGCCGGCGCTCGTCGCGGTCAGCGTCCCCGCGGGCACAGACCACGTCGTGTTCCGCTTCCGGGGGTACGGCTATTACCCGCAGTTGTTCGCGCTCAGCGGCCTCACAATTGCCACGGTCGCCCTCGTGCCGCTATGCCTGCGGCGCAAGAGCAAGAGCTGGCCCCAGGCCCAGTGCCCGCGGCGGGAGCACTGACATCCAGGCGGAGCCAACGCGGCGCTCGAAGTTACGTGAGTTGGATATTGTGCCTTACCCAACCAGTCACTAGGGCAACTGGTGAACGGCCAAAGCCCGGCTGCGACCGGAGCCCCGAATGCAAGGAGCCACGATGCCCACCTCTGCCACGAGGTGTGGAACGAGCTGCTCACGTGCCTCAGCCAGGTCGGCCGTCGCCAGTACCCCCGAACGTCGGGCCCGTTAAGGTTAAGCACGCTGGGGGCCAGCTCGCCGCGCGAACGCGCACCGAGAGCGCCGGGCGGGTCGACGAACGAGGCTCGGGGAGGACTGTCTCCATATAGCACGTACCTACGTAGGCACGTAGGTACGTAGATCTGACGAGCTCGCCGTCGGGCCGGCTCAGGCACGATCTGGCTGTACAGCAAGCAGTTGGTCGCTGGCAGTACACGGCCATGGGAGCCGTGTGTGCCCGGGCCGACTGGCACCCCCCAGGCGAGCTCACCCACGTCTTCGGCTGGGCCAGCAGTACCCTCTCATCGTGGCCGTTGCTAGGCACCTCGTAGCCGTACGGGCGGAGGCCGGCCGGGACGAGCACTTACCTACGTACCTACGTAGTGCGGAGGAGCTCCGCCAGCAGGCCGCATCGGCGGAGACGCTGCGGGCCTACCGAGCCGACTGGGCGCGCTTCGAGCGCTGGTGCGCCCTCCACGAGCTGGCGCCGCTCCCCGCCTCTCCCGACGTGCTGGCCGCCTACCTGGCCGAGGCCGCCAACGAGCCTGGGCTGCGGCCCGGGCAGCGCTGGCGCTACACGCCGGCGACGCTCGAACGTTGGGTGGCCGGCGTCTCCTGGGCGCACGAACGGGCCGGGTTCGTCTCTTCTGGCCGGCACCCTGCCGTCAGGGACCTGCTTTCGGGCCTGCGCCGGGTGCGTGCCTCTCCCCCGAAGCGCAAGTCCCCCGTCTTGCTCGCCGACCTTGAGGCGATGCTCGAGACCTTCGAGGTGAGACGTTGGCCGGCGGCCGTCGGCGGGACGAGGAACCGCTGCCTGCTGCTGTTCGGCTGGGCCGGGGCGCTCAGGCGGAGCGAGCTCGCCGCGCTCAACGTCTGCGACGTGCGCTGGGACCGCGAAGACGGCCTGCACCTGGTGATCAGGTCCTCCAAGACCGACCCAGAGGCGGAAGGGGCCGTGGTGGCGGTGCCGTTCGGGCGCCAGCCGCTCACCTGCGGGCCGTGCCTATGGGCGGCGTGGGCGAGGCTCATGGCCGGCTGGCACGGTTCCGACGGCGGCCCAGGCGGCCGGGTGGGCCTCATGCGCGCCCTGCGGGGCTCGGCCCGCGACGAAGAGCACGTCTGCCGCTCCCCCCTGCCGGAGCTCCCCGACCCAGAAGCGCCGGCTTTCCCGCCCGTCCGGGCCAACGGCGCCATCGGGGCGGGCCGCATCGGCGGCGAGGCGGTGGCCCAGGTCGTCCGGCGCGCCGGCGCCCGGGTGGGCCTCGACCCAAGGGCCCTCGCCGGCCACAGCCTGCGGGCGGGCTTCGTGACCGAGGCGCTGCGAGCCGGGGCGTCGGCCCACGCCGTCATGCGCCAGACCCGCCACCGCAATCCCGCGACTGTCGAGGTCTACGCCAGGGAGCGGGCGCCGCTCGTCGGCAACGCGGTCACGATGGTCGGGCTCTGACGCGCCTCGTCCTCGCGTTCACGGCGCTCGGGCGCGGAGAGCGAGCGGCGGCAGACAGCTTGCGAGCTCGTGCAGCAAGGAAATCGACGAGCCTGGGCGGCGGCCATGGCGACGCGTCAGCTTCGGCGGAGATGGCCGAAGGCAGCGCGTCGAGGACGGACTCGACGGCGTCGCGCGCGGCGTCAGCGCTGAGCCCCCACGACTCGGCCTCGGCGACGAAGTCTGCCGGACGAAGCGCGTCGATGTCCCGCACGCCGTTGACGAACGTGCCGGGCACAGCCGAGACGTGCCGGTAGAAGCGGGTCGACATGACGTCGTAGAGCGGGGCAAGACGCACTTTCCCGTCGGCCCCATGTAGGAAGGCGGTGTTCTTGGCGTGCCGGTCGGCGTCGCCGACGGCCGCCGCGAACACGACGGAACGGCACAGCTCGACAAGCGTCGTGCCCGCGGCAGTCCACCTGCGCAGCAGATCCGCGATAGCCCGGAGCGACGGCCCTCCGTCTTCCTCGTACTTGCGCCCAACCGGCACCGACAGCGCCTGGCAGGCGTCCTCCTGATGGAGCCGGTGCACCTCGCCGGCGGAAGTCACCTCGCGGTCGAAACGCTCGACGACCAGCACCGGACGCCCGGCGAAATACCCCACTTCCACGTGCGCCGCAGCGAGCCCGACGCGGGCGGCGAGGCGCATGCAGAAAGCCTCGTTCTCTACCGAGCCTTCCAGACCGGGGACGGCGGGCTTCAAGATGTGGGTCGACGGGGCGCCGCCGACCGGGAGCGCCCAAGAGCCGTCTGGAAGCCTGGTGAGCACAACCTTGCCTTGGGCGCCGGCTAGGGAAACCCGCACGCGGTCGTCGACGCCGAGCGGCGCCGTGCGCACCGCCGCCAGGCGCTTGGCCACCTCGTCTTCTGTGATGCGCTCTGCCTGGCTCAGCGAGGCCGGTAGAGGGGGGCCTTCCGACAAAGGCGCGAGCACAAGAGCGCCGGCGCAGTCCCGCCCGAGCGCGCGCAAGAAGCCGAAGACGTCGTCCTCTGACAGCGCCAGGTCGTAGGCCAGCGTGCGGCGAGCCTCGCCCTCAGGCAGCAGACCGTCGAAGAACGGCCTGACCAGGCGGTCGAGGTACGGACGTGGGCTTACCGGCATCGCCAGCGAGACGACCGGAGTGTTGAGCGACCATCGCCTCATCGCCGCACCGGTGTAGGTGAGACGCAAGCCGCGGCGTAGTTCCAAGGTGGCGACATGCTCCCCGGAGAACCATATGGCAAGCGGCTCACTGCGTGCCATCGTCGACAACGTCCTCCAGGGTCAATGTCACTGCCACCCCTAGGTGACGGAAGATGGCGAAGAGCCTCGACAGCTGTTCGGTAAACCGGCCTTGCTCCATGCCGGACAGGTACGACCGGTGGACCCCGACCGCCTCAGCCAGCTCGGCCTGGGACAAATGCCTGACTGTCCTAAAGTCCTTGATCGCGGCGCCGAACGAAGACGGATCGTTTACCTGAAAGGTGAAGCCTCTCGGCCCTAAAGGGCCGAGCTTCCGGAGTAACCCGCTATGTCTCTCCCCGCATTGCTGCGGTTTGCCGTAATGAGCAGGTTCCGGGCCAGACGTGTTGCTCACGCCTCCGCCTCAGCAGATGAGGCGG
>DATGKR010000036.1:0-5157 GCA_035294565.1 Acidimicrobiales bacterium
GTGGAGGTTGGCCACGATGGCCAGGTCGTAGGAGGGGGCCCGGGGTCGCCATTCGAGGACGTCTCTGCGGGCGGTCTCGATGTGCAAACCGTCCTGCTCGGCTCGAGCCTGCGCCTGGGAGAGGGCGACGCTCGACGCGTCGAGCAGGGTCATGTCCCATCCCCTGGCGGCGAGCCAGAGGCTGTTGCGGCCCGGTCCGCTGCCCAGGTCGAGACCGCGTCCGGCGGGCAGGGCCCCGGCCAGCTCGACGAGCAGCGGGTCAGGGTCACTCGGCCATGGGTGCTCGGCGAAGCGTCGATCCCAGAACTCCCCGGCGCCGGTCACTGCTGCTCCCCGTCGCCGGGTGCTGTGCCGGCTCCAACACCACGTGGCTCGGCGCCCATCTTCGAAGCCACCGGTGTCCCGAGAAGCTCGGCGACGATGTCGATGGCCAGCGCGTAGGCGGGCATCCCTGAGGTGACTAGCGAGGTCTCGGCTACGCCGACGAGATCGGCCGGTGTGGCGCCGGCCCGAAGCGCACCTCGCGCGTGGAGGCGGGCGGGCTCGTCGCGTCCGAGGGCGACTAGCTGGGCGAAGTGGACCAGCTGCTGGGTTCGAGCGTCCAGGGGGTTGTCGGTGAGGAGCACCCGGCGCAGCTGCTCGATCGTCTCCACCGCGCCGAGGCGCCCGGTCGCCTCGGCGACCGCCAGGCGGGCCTCGATGCCTTGTGGCACCGTTGCGAACACCTGGCGGTAGCGGTCGCGGATCGCCTCGGCCCGCTCCGAAGACGAGTCGGCGGTCACGAGCGCACCCGGGCCATTGACGCCCGTACCGCGTCGAGGGCACCGGCGGGGAAGTCGACTGCCCCGCCGATCGCCGCCGCAGCCAGCTCGGCCTCGGCCGCTTCTTCGATCGCTACCACCAGGCGCGCCGTGCCGAGCGGGTCTGCAGCGAAGGCCAGCAGTCCGTGGTTGGCGAGCAGCACCGCAGACGTCGTCGGATGCTCGTCGAGAGCGGCGGCGATGCCCCGCACCGACACCTCGGATCCCCGCGGTCCCCACGCCACGACGGGGACCGGCTCGGCCTGACCGAAGCGCAGCAGCGGCTCGGCCCGACACGGCAGCTCGCGGTTGGCGAGGGCGAAGGCTGTGGCAGCGGGCGAGTGGGTGTGGATGATCGCGCCCACGTCACTCCGGGCCTTGTAGATGACCGAGTGCATGGCGACGATCTCGGCGTTCTCGGGCGCGAGCGCTCCTTCGAGCACCTCGCCGTCGAGGTCCACCGTGGCCAGCTGGTCAGGGCGAAGGTCGCGGACCATCCCGGTGGTGGTGAGCGCGAACCGCTCGGTGTCCAGCCGAACGCTCAGGTTGGCATGCCCGGAGTGCGACATGACATCTGCGTCTAACAGGTGGCGGACAGCGGTGACCACGAGGTCACCGGGGTTGGTCGTCTGCGTCGTCATAAGGACCTCCAAGGGTATTGGGCCGTCAGTACCTGAAACGTAGATACCGCTACAAATATTTCCAGGGCGGAGCCTGGGCGAACCGAAAAGACCGGCAGAGCCCGGTCAACGGCTGGTTCGCCCTCTTCGACTTGCGCCGCCGGGCGGGGATGGTTGCCACTGAACCGCCGCTAGGGGCTGGCCTCTAAGCTGGCGGCGTGATGGTCGGCGACGCAAGGGTGGACCCGGTGATCGACGGTGCGGGCCGCTTCGAGGCGACCAAGAGCTTCCGGGGCACGACTCCCGAGCAGTGGGCGCTCCATCGTGACCTGCTGGACGAGGACGGGCTCCTCTCCTTCGCCATGGGCGGGTTCCTCGTGCGCAGCGGAGCAAGGGTGATCCTCGTGGACCTCGGGCTGGGTCGGCGAGCGTTCCTGGGCATCGAAGGAGGGTCCTTCCTCGACGAGCTGTCCGCTCTCGGGGTGCGTCCCGACGAGGTGACCGACGTGGTCTTCACCCACCTCCACTTCGACCACATCGGCTGGGCGACAACCGCCGACGGCGAGCCGACGTTCCCGCGTGCCACCTACCGCTGCGCGGCCGCCGACTGGGACCACTTCCTGGTCAAAGATCCAGGTCACGAGGCTGCGATGCTCGATCCGGTGCGTGGGCGGTTCGAGCTGTGGGAGGGGTCGGGAACGCTCCTTCCGGGCATGGATGTGCTGGCCGCGCCGGGCCACACCCCCGGAAGCACCGTGGTGGTGGTCTCGTCGGGGAACGAACGGGCGCTGCTGCTCGGCGACGTGGCGCACTGCCCGGTCGAGCTCGTCGACGAGGAGTGGCAGAGCCTCTACGACGTCGACCCGGAGCTGGCCGCTCGGACTCGCGTGGCGATGATCCGCGAGCTCGAGGGGAGCGCGGTGCCGGCGGCAGCTGCGCACTTCCCGGGTTTGCGCTTCGGGAGGTTGTTGGCGGGCGAGGGTCGCCGGCGCTGGGTGGTGTAGGCCCAGCGGTTCCCGTATCTCGGCCCAGGGGCGCCGCGCGGAGCCCGCGAAGGTATGGCTATCGGGCGCCGACAGGCTCTGGCGGTGCCGCGGCGGCGACCTCACGTCGCGTGCGGCGGTGCCGGACAAAGAGCCACGCCGCGGTGCCCAGGCCGACGGCAGCAAGGGCGATCCCGGCGATCTCGACGGCGAGAGCGCCGCCGTGGCCAGGACCTCCAGTAGCCAGCCACAAGTGCTCCTCGGTGAAGCGGCCGGCTCCCCACAGGCCGAGAGCCACCGACGCCACGATGCCGACAGGGCCCCCGGCGGCGGCGGCCGCGCGCTCGACTCGCCAGACGACGAGCAGGACCACGAATGTGATGGCCGCCTGGAACAGGGGAACCGGGAGGCGTTTGCCCACCTCGCCGGCGTAGTACAGGCCGAACCACTGGTGGGTGGGGTGGCCGCCGCCGCGAACCATGAGCTGAGGTCCGAGAAGCCGGCCGACGGCCCAGGAGGCGAGCAGGACCGGTGCGACCAGATCGGCGAGTACAGCCAGGCGCACCTGGGGCAGGCGTTTGTGGGCCAGGTAGAACCCGGTGGTCAGGCCCAGGGCCAACCCGCCGAACGACGACAGGCCACCCTGCCATACCTCGAGGATCTGCACGGGGTGGGCCAGGTAGACCGACAGGTGGGCGAGCACGTGCACGACACGCGCCCCGACTATGGCTGCCACGATCACCCGCACCGTCACAGGCCCCAGCCACTCGGAGGGGTACCCGTGCGCCCTGAGCCGCCGGTCCAGGTAACGGTAGGCGAACCAGAAGGTGATGGCGAGACCGAGACCATAGGTGTGCAGCTGGAGGGGGCCGAGGTGGAACACGACTGGGATGGGTTTCACGGGCGCTCCTCCTGCGCCATTTTGACGGGCACCGCCAGATCCTACGGCCCCGGCCGCCGATGGCGGGGGCGCCCGGCCAGCCGGCGCCCATGAGATGGCGGCGAGGGGTCACCCTCGCCGCGCGACGGGCTACGCACTGCCCCTACGCTTGGTGCTCGACGATCGCGAAGACCGGGTGTTTAGGGGCGATGGCCGCTATCTCCTCGTCGGTCGAGTTCGGGCCGACCCCGTCGAAGAACACACCGACTTCGACCTTCCAGCGTTCCAGATATCCTCGCAGGATAGGGACCTTGTCCTCGGCGAGCACCTCGGTCGCCAGGTAGTGGGTCCGCCTCCGGCCGAGCAACAGGTCGAGCCGACCTCCCGCGGCGCGCACGTTGCGGACCCACTGGGCTTCGCCCCGGGGCGCCACCAGGTACGTCTTGCCGTCGAGGCGTAGAAGGTTGACCGGCGTCCGGCGAGGCTCACCGGACCTTCGACCTCTCACCTCGAGGATCCTGCTGCCCCAGACGCTGATACCCAGCCGGGTCGCTCCGGCCACGAGATTGTTGAAAACGTGCTTGGTGAACCATCCGGGTGCCCGGTAGTGGGATGCCATCTCTACATACGCTCCTTGGCCGGTTGTGCGGCCGTCGATCAGCGAACCAGGCGACTAGGGCGGACGGTCGTGCCGGTCGCCGGAACTGTGTGCGGTCAGTTGGGCGCAGGGCCGGGCACGTTGACGGTCGGCGGTCCCTGCCCTGCCCTGACGACGACCAGATGGCTCTCCACCTCCCCGTCGTTGCCCTCCCGGTGAACCGCACCCTTCGGGACGTGCAGGAAGTCCCCTTCGACTGCATGTACAACTCGTTCACCCCGAGGCCCGAACTCCATGCGCAGGCTGCCCCGGGCGACGTAGATGGAGGTCTCGTGGTCGCCGTGGTGGTGCCAGCCGGAAGTGACTCCCGGTGACGTGCGCACCAGGCCAGCCCAAAGGTCACCCGCTTCGACAGCCACTTCCCGGATCATCCCGGGTGTCGGGTCGGCCTCATGTCTGTCCTCGGGGCGAACGAGGCGAACCGGTGCTGACGATGGGCCGCTCACATGGCCAGTCTGCCATGGAGGAGCACGGGAGACGGAGGTCGTCCCGTTCCGCAAGAGGCGGCGCTCGATGCACAGATGCTGCCGCCCAGCATTCTGTGGGCGGTTTCAGCCGCGGCGCGGCTGCCGACAGCTTGTTGGCCTCCAGCGGACGGGATATATTGGGTCTGCACGGCCACCCGGTTCGTGCCGCAGCTCCAGACCTAGGCCGCGAGACGTTCGAGAACCTCGCGGGCGGCGGCTTGCCGGTCCGCGCTGCGGATGGCCGGTCCAACAGAAGGTCGTCAGATGCCGCCGGCCCTCGTCCTGCCCCCGCCGGGTGAGCTGGCCGGAGACAGCGTAGGGCGCGCAGCAGCATCGTTGGTCGCCGCGGTCCTTTCCACATTGCATGAAGGAGGGCCCTTTGACGAGAAGCTCGTCGACGCGGCCGAAGAGTTCTCCCTCACAACGGGCACGCCGCTGGATGCGATCGCCTATATATCCCGGCTTCGCCGGCATCTCCTGCGTCTCGAGTCAGTTCCGCGGGAGCTCACAGACGACGTCATCGACGCGGTTCTGCACGCCGTAGTGGCACGGAGCCTCGCCGAGCTGCAGGATCAGGCCCTCACCGACCCTCTGACGGGGCTGGGGAACCGGCGTGCGCTCGACCGCGACTTCGAGGCGGAGTCGGCCAGGGCCGCCCGTACCGAGCGACCACTCACCGTGATGGTCATCGACGTGGACGGACTGAAGCAGCTGAACGACAGCCGAGGCCACGCTGCCGGCGACGAGAT
>DATGKR010000037.1:0-4509 GCA_035294565.1 Acidimicrobiales bacterium
GCGGGGGCGACCGGCTCTTCCGGCTCGTCGAGCGGAGGGATCACGCTCGTCTCCACCGACTCGTTCGTCGTGGACACCTCGGTGGACGACACGGAGGTCGGCGAGGTGAAGATGGGCGACCAGGCGGTCATCGTCCCCACCGGGTCGGTCACCCGGTACTACGGCACCGTTGGGTCGGTCGGTTTGATCGCCTCTTCCTCGAGCGGGGTCCCGTCGTTCCCCGTCGTGGTCGACGTCACGGGCACGCCGAGCGGTCTCTACGCCGGGGCGTCGGCGACGGTGTCGATCGTGGTCAAGCAGCTAGAGGACGTGGTGGAGGTCCCGACCGCGGCGATCACCTACACAGGGGGCCAGGCGATGGTGACGCGCATCGTCAACGGGGCGTCGGTGCCGACGCCGGTCACCACGGGGATCAGCGTCGGGGGTGAGACCCAGATCGTGAGCGGTCTGTCGGCCGGCGACGTGGTGACCGAGAGGGTCGTGCGCTTCGGCTCCGGCGGCACCATCCGCAGCCTCTTCGGGGGCGGGGCGGGCGCCGGAAGAGTCCGCGGTGGTGGCGCCTTCGGCGGTGGAGCGTTCGGTGGTGGCGGCTTCGGCGGCGGAGCGTTCGCAGGTGGCGGCGGCTTCGGCGGTGGAGGAGGGGCGGCCGGTGGCGGCTGACGCGACGGGCTGGCCCTACCCGGGCCCGGGAGCGGTTGGAGCCGCGGTCATCCGCCTGGAGAACGTGACCAAGGTGTACCGGACAGGCTCACTGGCCGTGGCCGCCCTCCGGGGCATCTCCATGGTGGTGGCCGAGGGTGAGTACCTCTCGGTCATGGGCCCCTCGGGTTCGGGCAAGTCGACGCTCATGCACATCCTCGGCTGCCTGGACGTGCCCACAAGCGGGCGCTACTGGCTGAGCGGAGCCGACGTCAGCCAGATGGACGAGGCCGGTCTAGCCGAAGTCCGCAACCGCCACATCGGCTTCGTCTTCCAGCAGTTCAACCTGCTCCCGTCCATGCCGGCCTGGCGGAACGTGGAGCTGCCCCTCGCCTACGCCGGCATGGGGCGCTCCGAACGCAGGCGGCGGGCGGTCGAGGCGCTCGAACGGGTCGGGCTCGCCGACCGGCTCGACCACCGCCCTGGCGAGCTCTCCGGCGGCCAGCAACAGCGGGTGGCGGTCGCCCGGGCGCTGGTGACCGAGCCGTCCATCATCCTCGCCGACGAGCCCACTGGCGCACTCGACTCGCGCTCGGCAGCAGACGTCCTGTCGCTGCTCGACGAGCTGCACTCAGCCGGGCGGACCCTCGTGGTGATAACCCACGACCCGGACGTGGCGCGCTCGGCGTCGAGGGTCGTGCGGATCCGCGACGGCCTGCTCGCGCCGGCGGAGGACCAAGCCGTCTGATGGGATGGCTCGAGACGCTCCGCACCGGCCTCGACGCGGTGCGCAGCCACCGGCTCCGCTCGGCGTTGACCGTCGTGGGCATCATGATCGGCATCGCCGCCGTCATCCTCACGGTGGGGCTCGGCGAAGGCGCCCAGAACCAGGTCCGCTCGGCGATCGACTCGCTGGGCACCAACCTGCTGTCGGTCACCCCCGGGAGCGCCACTTCCACGACCGGGGTGCGCCAGGGGTTGGGGACGGCTTCGACGCTCACCGAGCAGGACGCCTCGGCGCTGGCGAACAAGACGGTGGCCCCCGACATCAAGGCGGTGGCCCCGGTCATCTCCGCCTCGGAGCCCCTCACGGACACGATCAACTCCAACACCTGGACGTCCCCCGTCGAGGGCACCACCCCCGCCTGGGCCGCGGTGAGAAACCGGACCGTCACAGAAGGTCGCTTCCTCGACAACGAGGACGTCGCCAACCACAACGCCGTCGCCGTGCTCGGCTCGGACACGGTCACCGAGCTGTTCGGAGCCCGCAACCCGATCGGCCAGACGGTGAACATCGACGGGGTGCCCATGACCGTCATCGGCGTGCTGAATTCCGTCGGCGGCTCCTCCTCGACCGCCGCCAACCAGGACGACCAGGTGGTCGTCCCGATCACGACCGCGAGCGAACGCCTGCTCGGCACCGACAACCTGAGCTCGATTCTCGTCGAGGCGACCTCCGGGTCGACGCTGTCGGCCGCCTACCAGGAGGCAGACGACGAGCTCCTCGCCCTGCACGGCATCGACAACCCCGCCGACGCCGACTTCACGATCACCTCCGAGCAGTCGCTCGTCTCCACCGCCACTTCGGTGGACAAAACACTGACGGTCCTGCTGGGGGGCATCGCCGGCATCTCGCTCCTCGTGGGAGGCATAGGCGTGATGAACATCATGCTCGTATCGGTGACCGAGCGGATCCGGGAGATAGGGCTACGCAAGGCACTCGGGGCGAAGCCGTCGATAATCCGCCGCCAGTTCCTCCTCGAAGCCTCGGTTCTGGGGCTCGCCGGCGGGGCCCTCGGGGCGGCGCTCGCCGCGATCGGCACCAAGACCCTGCCCCACGCCATCGGCTACCCGATCGCGTACTCGGGACCAGCAAGCGCCCTGGCCCTCGGGGTCGCGATCGCCATAGGCCTGCTCTTCGGCGTCTACCCGGCGTCGCGGGCAGCCCGCCTCGCGCCGATCGACGCCCTTCGCAACGAATGAGAACCCGACCGAAGCATCCCCTGGGGCAAACCGTGGAGGAGACGCAGTGAACCAGCCAACACAGCTCAGAGCCGCAGCCGGGACGCTCGTCGGCGCCATCCTCGCCGGCGCCGTCCTCGCCGGGTGCGGAGGCGGGTCGGCCAAGACGGCGGCGACCACCCCGCCGACCACCGCCGGCACCGGCAGCCGCCGGCAGGCGGCGGCGTTCCAGGGGGCCTCGGGCACGGTCGCGGCCATATCGGCCTCGTCGATGGAGGTCCAGAACCCCTCGAGCGGCCAGACGACGGTGAACTGGACGGCTTCGACGGTGTTCAGCGAGGTGACGAAGGTGACGAGCGCCGCCCTGACCCCCGGCCGGTGCGTCACGGTCACCGGCACCACGTCGGGTTCGACCGTCACCGCCCGGTCGGTCGTCGTCACCAACCCGAGCAGCTCGGGAAGCTGCCCCCAGGGCTTCAGAGCCGGCAGGCGCCGTGCGGCGCCGCTCGGGGGCACGACCCGGCGCTCGTTCCCGGCCCGAACCGGTACGGGCCGGTTCGCCGGCGGGTCCGTCGCCACCGGCAAGGTGGTGTCGGTGTCGGGCACGACCCTGGTCGTCGACGGGGTTTCGTTCACGTTCGGCTCCGCCGGGGCCGCCTCCTCGGGCACGCCCCCTACCAGCGTGGCGCCCAGGGAAATCGACGTAACCCTCTCGCCGTCGACCGCCTACACCGAGACGCTGCCCGCCGCCGCATCCAACCTGGCCGTGGGCGACTGCATCGTCGCCTCCGGCCCGGCGGACACGACGGGAGCGGTCACGGCGCGCTCGGTGCGCATCACGTCCACCGGCGGTCAGAGCTGCACCGCCGGCGGCTTCGGCGGGTTCTTCGGAGGCGCTGGCGGCGCTGGCGGGTCGGGCCCGTCCGCGCAGTGACCATCGGGGACGGCGGCAGCCGCTTCGCCACCGCCGGATCGGCGCCCGGCCGGCGAAAGGTCATGCGGCGTCTGCTCGCGGCGACGTGCCTGGCCGCAGCGGGGGTAGGTGTCGGCCTCGGAGTGGCCGCGTCGGCGGCGACCGGAGCCGCCGGGCTGCGCACGGCAGCGGCCACTACCGCCTCTGTCAGCCGCACCCTCGACGTGTCGGGGGTGCTGCAGCCCGCCGAGGAGGCGACCGTCGCCTTCCAGGTCGCCGGGACCGTGGCCGAGGTGGACGTGAGCCAGGGACAGCGGGTCGCGGCCGGCCAGACCCTGGCCAGCCTCGACCCGTCCGACCTGCAGTCCCAGGTGGCCGCCGCCCAGGCCGAGCTGACCGCCGCGCAGGAGAAGCTCTCGTCCGACGAGTCGGCCCAGACGGCGACCGTGGCGAGCGGGTCCTCCTCCGGGCCGGTCACCGCTGCATCGACCGGCACCGGCGGCGGCGCTGCGGGCCCGTCGGCGGGCGCCGGGAGCGGCTCGAGATCGTCGGGCTCGTCGGGCTCCTCGATACCGGGGATCGCCGGCGATCAGCAATCGATCGTGACCCTCCAGCAGAGCGCCGACGGCGACCTGGCCGCGGCGCGGGCTGATCTCGCCGCCGCCGAAACAGCGTGCTCGGGCACCGGCGGGACCGGCACGGGTGCCGGCGGGACCGGCACGGGCACCGGCGGGACCGGCGGCCGCGGGGCAGGCGGGCAGCCGCCGGGCACGACCACGACGACCGTGGAGCCGACCACTACCACTACCACGACCACCGCCGAGCCGACCACCACCACCACCGCCCGCAACGGCAATGGCGGCGGCGGAGCCGGCTCGTCGAGCGAGGCCTGCGCGGCGGCGCTGAGCCGCGCCGAGGCCGACGAGGTGAGGATCGCCACGGTGCAGAAGGCCCTGGCGGCGGCGGAGGGCACCCTGGCGCAGGCCCTCGCCGCC
>DATGKR010000038.1:0-11297 GCA_035294565.1 Acidimicrobiales bacterium
GTGTCGAGCAGGGCGGAGGTCCCCGTCGGGTCGGGGGCCCCGGGTGGCCTGGGCGACGCCGGCGCCCAGGCGATCTGCACCTCCTGGGGAGACTGGCCGGCGGGAAAGGTCACTTGCAGCTGCACCGGCTCGACGTCGCAGGGAGCATGCTCGGCGCCGCAGGGGAAGAACGTGGCACCCAGGCTGTACTGGGCTGCCGCGGCGGCCAGCGAAGACACGGCGCCGCTTTGCACGAAGGCAGCCGCGGCAGGCAGCGCCGCGCCGGCGGCGAGGGCGGCGAGGGCGGCGAGGGCGAGCCGCCGTCCGCCGGGCGGCCTCGGGCGCGCCACGAAAGGGGGGACCGTCACAAGCTGCCGGCTGAGCTGATCATCGACGCCTTTATGACGATCCGGTGCGACGCCGAACCCTTCGGCTGGCAGGAGGTCAACGTCAGCTCGTACTCCCCCGGCGTGTTCGCCACCACCGCCCAGTCGTCGGGGAGGACGACGAATGGAGGGCGCGAGACCTGATAGGTGCACGACCCGACGGGCGTGGTCAGGAGGATCCGGTCTCCGGGCACCAGCCGGTCTACGTTGGCGAACGGTTTGCCGTAGGTCGTGCGGTGGCCGGCGATGGCCACGTCGCCCTCCTGGCAGGGCAGTGGCGTTTCAGGGTAGTGGCCGGCGCCCGCCCGCAGCGAAGCGGCGTCCACCCCCTGCACGACGACCACGTTCACCCCGAGCTTCGGGATCTGCAGCCTGGTCAGGCTCTCCCCCGGCTTCAGCCGGCCGTCGAGGTACGCCTGTCGGGTGGAGGGGGCGAGCAGCTGCCTGGCGAGCCTCCCCTGGAGGCTGTCGTGGTACAGGTCGGTGTACACCGGGTAGGCGATCGTCGCGACGGCCGCTGCGATCAGGACCACGGCGGCAACAGTCAGGGACCGCCTCGCACGCGGCCTGGCGGCCAGGGCGTCGACGAGGCGGTCCAAGAAGCTCAAAGCTCTGCTCCTCCCCCGGCCGCCAGGAGCTCCTCGACTGCCAGGGCGGCCTCGGCGGCCTCGCGGGCCACGACGGGCTCCCCGACCAGTGCCTGGAGGGCCGCCTCCCCCTCGTGCCAATCGGCGGCGAGGTCGCGCGCCACCAGGGCAAGGGTCCGCAAGGTAGCCGCGTCGGCCACAGGGTCGGCCTGCGCCCGGTGCCGTTCGTAGGCCGCCCACATCCGGGGGAGGGCCACCCGGTAGACGCCGGCCATCCTCGCCACCGGGGTGGCGAGGGACGCCAGGAGGTCGAAAGCATCCGCCGCACCAGCGACCGGCGCGCTGAGCGCCTCCCTGTCCAGATCGGCGAGGACGGGGAGCCGGTCGAACCACTGCGACGCTCTCCAGGCGTGGTGCTGGCTGTGACGGTCGAAGAGCAGCTTGACCTGTGGCTCAGACGTGCTCGGCACCCAACCCCCGACGATCTCGAACAGGCGCGCCTCGGCCCAGCGGTGGGCTCCGGCCAGGCGGGCCGAGGTGGCGAGGCTGGTAGGCACCGGACTCAGGGGCGGGGGGCGAGCCCGAGGTGGACCAGGTCGAACATCTTCTCGTACAGCTCCTCCACCGGCGGGAAGGGGAAACCGGGCTTGGAGATGAGGAGCGAGGCCATGCCGTGGACGACCATCCACATCAGCTCCGCCAGCTGAAGGGGGTCGCCGGCAGCCCGGATCCGCCCGGCGGCGACCGCCGCCTGGAGGTCCCCGGCCACAGCCCCGAGCCCCGCCGTGTCGGCGAGCCGCTCGTCGCCGAAACGTTCGGGGGTGGCATCGGGGCGGCCGAGCATGAGGACCCGGTAGTGCTCGGGGTTGTCCAGGGCCCAGCGCAGGTAGGCGTAACCCCGCCGGCGGATCCTCTCCCAGGGGTCGCCGGTGCCGCTCGCCGCGACGTCCATCGCCTCCTCGAGCTTGGCGGCTTCCAACTCGCACACCGCGAAGACCAGATCCTGCCGGTCGGCGAAGTGGAGGTAGATGGCGGGCGGTGTGACCCCGACCGCCGCGGCGACGGCACGGATCGACAGGGCTGACTCGTCCTTGGTGGCGAGCAGGATACGCTCGGCGGCGGCGAGGATCTCCGCGCGCAGCTGGGCCCCTTGGCCACGCGGCGACCGGGCCCTGCGGGGCGGGCTCACCCCCGGGGCGGGTGTGGACATCCCCCCCATCGTAAACCGCCTCGGCCTGTCAGCAGGACCGCCAGCGGTAGCCGTTGGTGATCGGCACCCGCCGGTCCCTGCCGAAGGCCTTGGTCGTGACCCGCACCCCGGGGGGCATCTGGCGTCGCTTGTACTCGGCCAGGTCGACCAGACGCACCACCTGGCTGACCAGCTCGGCGTCGAAGCCGGCCTCGACCAGCTCGGAGGCGGTCAGGTCGTCCTCGACGTAGGCGAGCAGGACAGGATCGAGCACCTCGTAGGGCGGCAGCGACTGGTCGTCGCGCTGATCGGGGCGCAGCTCGGCGGACGGGGGTTTGACGAGGACCTCCGGTGGGAGGAGCGGCCGCGGTCCGACGGCGTCGCGCCAGCGGCAGAGCCGGTACACCATCGTCTTGGGCACGTCCTTGACGACGGCGAAGCCTCCGGCGGTGTCGCCGTAGAGGGTCGAGTACCCGACTGCCGCCTCGCTCTTGTTGCCCGTCGTCAGCACGAGCCAGCCCAGGTGGTTCGACAGCGCCATCAGGACGACCCCGCGGATACGGCTCTGGATGTTCTCCTCTGTCAACCCGGGCTGCCCCGTCACCGATCCGGACAGCATCTCCAGGAAGGCGGAATGGGCGGCCTCGATCGGGATTCGGCGGAAGTCGATGCCGAGGTTCTCCGCGAGGAGGGCGGCGTCGGACTCGGAGCCCTCGCTCGAATAGCGGGAGGGCATGGACACCCCGTGGACGTGCTCGGCGCCGAGAGCGTCGACTGCCACGAGCGCGACCAGCGAAGAGTCGATGCCTCCGGAGAGGCCGATGACCACCTCGGAGAAACCGTTCTTTCGGACGTAGTCCCGGGTGCCGGTGACCAGGGCCTGGTAGACCTCGGCCTCGGCCCCGAGGCGCGGCGCCAGGGCACCGGGGGCTCCTGAGCAGAGGGTGCGGACCTGCGCGCTGGGGGTCGGGCCCTCCCCGGGGTGGGCTGCGGCGTCTGTCACGGTGGTGACGGGCAGCGGCTGGGTGCTGTGGTGTCCTCGAGGGTCGAGGAGGCGCTTTCGATATACCGGCCGCACGTCGAGATCCACCAGGGCGAGCTCCTCGCTGAACTGCCGAAGAGATGCCAGCAGGTTGCCGGCTGCGTCGAAGACGAGGGACGCGCCGTCGAAGACCAACTCGTCCTGGCCGCCGACGCAGTTCAGGTACACCAGGACACAGCTGGCGTCCGCCGCCCGCGTGCTGAGCATTCGCTCCCGCTCGGCGAGGCGGCCCATGGAGTAGGGGGAGGCGTTGATGTTGACTATCAGCTCCGCACCAGCCGCCGCCTGGACGGCTATCGGACCGGTGGGGCTCCAAGCGTCCTCGCAGATCGACACTCCCACCCGCACGCCGGCGATGCCGAAGAGCTGCTGCGCCCCCGTGCCGGCGGCGAAGTAGCGCTGCTCGTCGAAGACTCCATAGTTGGGCAGCAGCTGCTTGTGGTAGACGCCCCGGATCTCGCCGCCGGCGCAGACGGCGGCGGCGTTGTACAAATCGAGCTGTTCGTCGACGAATCCGACGACGGCGGCACAGCTTCCCGTCGCCGCAGCGACCTTGCCCACGGCCGCGAGGTTGTCGGCTATGAAACCCGGCTTGAGGAGCAAATCCTCAGGGGGGTACCCGGTGATCGCCAGTTCGGGGAACACGGCCAGGTCGGCGCCGGCCTGCTCCGCCTCGCCGATCGCCGCGACGATCCTGGCGGCGTTGCCCTCCAGGTCGCCGACGGTCGGGTTCATCTGGGCAAGCGCTATGCGCACCCTGGGCACGGATCCAAAGGCTACGCCGTGGTGCCTCCGCTCCGGTGCCGAAGGGACTTTCGGCGTTCCGCTGCCGGCGCGGGGCGGCGCGGGCTGCAAGGGCGGGGTGGCCGGGGCCGGGCCGAGGCGGGGGTGGCCGGGGCCGGGCCGGGGCGGGGGTGGCCAGCGTGAAAGGGCCGCCCGGGGGTGGGCGGGGCCGGGTTCGGAGCCCGCTTTTCGACCAAAGTGTCCACGAGGCAGCTCGCCAGAGCGACCCTCTGGACAGTTAGGGCGAAATATTTGACCAAAGTGTCCACTCCCCACCGTCGCGGTACGAGGGTGTGGACACTTTGGCAAATCAGCCATACCCGGCCTGCGCAGCCGGCCCTCCCATCAACCCGTCCGGGCGGTCGGGCAACGCCGGACATACCCGGCGAGCCTTGCCATTATTGGGTGAGGACTTGGAAAGGCCGTTGAGGTGTACCTGCCGCCGGAAGCTGCCCGCAGCGCCGACCCCGCCGCGGTGTCGCGAGCCGTAGAACGGATACTGGAGGCGAACCCCAGCTCCGAGGAAAGACTCCGGGACGACCCAGGCCTACGGCGGGCCGTTGTCGCCGTGACAGCGGCCAGCCCCTGGCTCGCCCGTGTCTGCTCGACCGACCCGCTGGCACTAGACGCGCTGTCGGGGTCGCCGGTACCCCGCTACGGGGCGGAAGCCGACCTCGGCCGCCTCAAGGCTCTGGGGCTCCTGGGTATCGCCGCTCGGGATCTTCTCGGAACGGACGGGCTCGAGGAGGTCGGCGTTCGCCTGTCCGACCTCGCCGACGGCCTGCTCGACATCGCCTGCCGGTCGACGACGACGCCCGGGGAGCTGGCCGTGATCGCCATGGGCAAGCTCGGCGGCCGAGAACTGAACTACGCCAGCGACATCGACATCGTCCTGGTCACCGGCGACGGCGTCCAGCCCCTCGACGCTCGAGCCTTCCTCGACTTGGCGCGGACCGCGTGGAAAGTGGACCTGGACCTGCGCCCCGAGGGACGCGCCGGCCCCCTGGCGAGGACGCTCAGCTCTTACGTGGCCTACTGGGACCGCTGGGCGCAGCCCTGGGAGTTCCAAGCCCTACTCAAGGCCCGACCTGCGGCCGGCGACGCGAAAACCGGCGAGCTCTTCGCCGCCGAGGCGGAACGGCAGGTCTGGAAGCGCCCGTTCGGAGCGGAGCAGCTCGGCGAGCTGCGACGCATGAAGGCCCGGGCGGAGAACGAGATCGCCAGGCACGGCCTTACCGCCCGGGAGCTCAAACGAGGCGCGGGCGGTATCAGGGACGTGGAGTTCTCAGTCCAGCTCCTTCAGCTGGTGCACGGCAGGTCCGACCCCGCCCTTCGCGAGCGTTCCACGTTGAAGGCCCTCAGCGCTCTCACAGCCGGAGGGTACGTGGCATCGGAGGACGCCGCTGCCTTGGAGGACGCCTACCGTTTTCTCCGGGGGGTCGAGCACCGCCTGCAGCTGTACGAAGGCCAGCCGGTGTACACGGTTCCCACCGACAACGGCCGGCGGGCCCACCTCGCCCGAGTCATGGGGTTTCGTGACGGGCGGACCTCCGCCCTGGCGCAGTTCGACGCTGAGCTGCGCCGCCATCGGGCGGCCGTCCGCTCGATCCACGAGAGGCTGTTCTTCCGCCCGCTCCTCGAGGTGTTCACCTCCGCGGCGGGAAACCGTCCGCTCAGCGAATCGGCAGCCGAGGACCGCCTTCTTGCCTTCGGTTTCGCGGACACCGCTCGAACGCGCCAGGCGGTGGCCCAGCTGACCAGAGGCGTGACCCGCACTTCGCGGTTGATGCAGCAGATGCTGCCCCTCCTTCTCGACTGGCTCTCCTCCTCGCCGTCCCCAGACGTGGGATTGCTCGCTCTGCGCACCCTGGCCGACGGTCCCCACACCCGGGACCTTTTGACGGCCGTGTGCCGCGAGTCTCCGGCAGGTGCCCGCCAGCTGTGCCAGCTGCTCGGAACCGGGCCGACCTTCGCCCGGGCCTTCCAGCGCCACCCGGAGTCACTCGGCGAGCTCGCCCGCGGAACGTTTCTCGACCGGCCGACGCGGCGAGAGCTCGACCGGCGCCTGGCATCGTCCATAGCGTGGAGGGCCGGGGGGGAAGCGATCGCGGCCGGTCTGCGCGTGTTCGGCGACCTCGAGAAGTTCCGGGTCGCTGCCCGGGACGTGCTGGGGGCCGCCGGAGTGCGCGAGACAGGATCGTCGTTGACCGATCTGGCCGAGGCTGTTCTCGCGGCCGCCCTGGCGCACGCCGAGCCGCCGGTACCCGTGGCGATCATCGCCATGGGCCGCTTCGGTGGCCGGGAGCTGGCGTACGCCAGCGACTTGGACCTCATGGTCGTCCACGACGTGCCGCCCGGCTGGACGAGGCAGGCGGCGGCGCGGGCGGCGGAGGAGGTTTGGGCGTCCGTGCGTTCCATGGTCGCAGGCCCAACCCCCGCGACTGCCCTCTACCGGCTCGACCTGGGCCTCAGACCTGAGGGGCGGCACGGCCCTACAGTTCGGAGCCTCGAGTCCTACTCCATGTACTACGAGCGCTGGGCGAAGGTCTGGGAGCGCCAGGCCCTGCTGCGCGGGCGCCTCGCGGCAGGCGATCAGGAGCTCGGGCGCCGCTTCGGCGACGCCGCCCGTCGCTTCGTGTGGGAGCGGCCGTTGAGCGCTGACGCGGTGACAGAGATCAGACGGCTGAAAGCGCGCATGGAGAAGGAGCGGGTGCCCCCAGGGGAGGATGCCAAGTTCCATCTGAAGCTGGGACCAGGGTCGTTGTCGGATGTGGAGTGGACAGTGCAGCTCCTCCAACTCCGCCATGGCGTCGCCGAGACGGGGACCCTCGCCGCCCTCGACGCTCTCCGGTCCGCAGGTGTGGTCGGCGAAGCAGACGCAACGATCCTGTCCGACTCGTACGTTTTCTGCGAGCAGGTTCGCAACCGTCTGGCGCTGGTCCGGGAGGTGGCGGGGGATTCCCTGCCAACCGCCGGGCCGGCGCTCGAGTCGCTGGCTCGCAGCCTCGGCCGCTCGCCGTCCGGCCTGCGCGACGAGTACGCGCGCGTGACGCGTAGAGCCAGGCGCGTCGTTGAACGCCTCTTCTACGGGCGTCCTCTCTGAGCGCAGAACGAACGACGAAAAGGTCAGGGAGTAGATTCACCGGTGCTGCCAACCCAACAAAGGATCCGGTAATGACAACGACGTCGACTCAAGCCTCGACCAAAGCCTCGACCTTCGCTGGGTTCAAGAACTTCCTCATGCGCGGCGACGTCGTGGCTGTGGCTGTCGGCCTGGTCGTGGCGCTCGCGTTCAGCAACCTCGTCGCCGCTTTCACCACAAACATCATCAACCCTTTGGTCAACCGGGCCCAGGGCAGGCACCCGATCGCCCTCGGCGTTCAGCTCGGCAGCCCCGGCAACGTGCCGACTTTCCTCAACTTCGGTGCCTTCGTATCGGCCATCGTCTACTTCGTCGTCTTCATGGGCGTCGTGTACTTCGTGATCGTCGTACCGTTCAAAGCGATCCAGGCGCGCCGCGGGGTCACCGTGTTCGGTGACCCGACGCCGGCGAAGACCTGCCCCTACTGCCTCGCCGACGACATCCCGGTGGCTGCGAGCAAATGCCGATTCTGCGCCTCCGAGCTGCCCGGCGCGCCCTGAGCCACCGTCCCGCATCTGTGCAGCGCCCGCACCGTGAGCGAGATGCTCGCACGCCGAAAGAGGACGAGCTGCAGTAGGCCTCCCCTACCGACGCAGCAACCGGCGATCCGCCGGGGCGATCGGTGACACCGGGCACGCCCCGACCTTCAAAAGCCATCCCAACCTGGCCCGCGCATCCAGCCCTCCCGACAGCCGGCGCCGCAGCCGCGCCTGCTCCGACCAAGCCTCAGCGGCTGAGGCGTCCGGGACCGCCGCGCTGCAGAACAGCGCCGCCTCGGCGACCGTCCCTACACGGGCCACCGCTTCGACAACATCTGGGCCGAGATGGTGCCCAGCCTCGGCCGCCACCTCCGAGCCCGTGGCTGCTGGCGATAGCCGCAAGCCGGCCCGGTGGAGCGTGTCGAGCAGTTCCAACCAGGCACCAACCGCGCGGCTGCGAGCGTCGCCTCCGCGGCGCCGCCGGCGACGCGACGACCTGCCCCAAGCCGCCAGCGCTGGCCATGCAAGGGCCGCCACCACCAGACCGCCGCCGAGGGCTGCGACCGGGACCCACCAGGGGGCGCTGGAAGCCCCTGGTGGCGGGGCGATCCTCCCCGACGGGGCCAGAGCCCTACCGGCGTCCTGGCGGCGGGGCAGCAACTCCGCCTGCGGCCTGAGGGTGGTAGGGGTAGCGGCGCGGACCGGTTGGGGAGGCGGCGACTTCGCAGCCGACGACGACGCCGGCGACGGGTCGGCCACCACCCAGCCGACGCCTCGGATGGGGATCTCGACCCATGCCCACGCGTCCCGCCCGGTCACCTGGTAGGTGCCAGCCCGGGCCACTCCCGCGGCGGTGATGCGAAAGCCCGTCGCCACCCGGGCGGGGAGCCCGAGCCAGCGGACCACCAGAGCGTAGAAAGTGGCGTACTGCTCTGGCGTCGCGGACCTCTTCACCGTGACGGCTTCGATGACGTCCGACAGGGACGTTCCGCTCCCCGGTGGCGGCGGCCCGTCCAGGGTGCTGCCATTGGAGCGCAGAGCTTCCAGCGCCCCCTGCAGGAAAGCCACCGTCGGTGCCGGCCGGGACCCGGACAGCGACGCTACGTAGTCGACGCCAGCGGCGACATCCACCGCCACCCCTCGAGGCAGGGCCTCGGCGGCTCGCGGCACACCCGACGCGCGACCGCCGGCTCGCAGCGGAAAGCTTCCTGCGCCAGGAAGCTCGAGGAGCGTCTCCAGCGGTGCCCGCGAAGTGACGGTGTACCGCCAAGCCCCGGGTGGAGACTGGGCCATGAGCATGCCGGTCGACGGGTCGGCACTGACCGCCATACCGCTCACGGCGACCGGTCGGTCAGCGGCTGGCAGCAGAGGCACCGGCAGCCTTCGGGGGATGACGAACCTCTGGGTGAGGCTGGTCCCCCCGGATACAGTCGGTCTCGCCGGGACGGAGCCCCCCGTGGGCACGAATGTAGCGGCGAACCGCCAGCTCGCACCGTCGTACCGGTCGAGAACCGCCACGGGTATGTACCCGCTCGACGCCTCGGCGGTCCGCACTGTGAGGACCGGACGATCGCCGGCCGCACGCAGCGTCGCCATCTCCGCCAGTGGATCTGTGATCGAAGGCGCAGACATGGGCGGCCGGCGGTGCACCACGAGCGGATCGGCCCACCCGGGTGCCAAAAAGGCGACGGTGGCCAGCCCGGCTGCGGTGATCACCCCGGTTGCCGCTCGCCGCCGGGGGACCCGGGTGCCGCGAACGCCGGGGGCGGCGGCGGACGCAAGGTCGGAGAAAGACGGGTTGAGCAGCACGGCGTCGGGGGCAGCGCCGGCGCCGCGCGACACGGCACCGCGCGATACGGCGTCGGGCTCCCCGGCTGCGCTCATACCAGCCGCCGTCGCGGCGGCGGCCAGAGCAACGAGGACGCCCGAGGCCGCGACTCGTGCCCACGCGCCCGGCGTGGGAGCCCCCGACGCCAAGGAGAAGCACACGACGAACAACCCGAGCGGCCACGCATACGCCGCGGGCGGGGCCGGTGAGCGCGAACGCGCCGAGCGGGCGCCGGCGTCGACAGCCGCGCCGGTGCACACCCACACGGCCGCCACGGCGAAGGCCAGTTGCGCCCGGTCGCCGCCGAGGGGGAGCGTCTGGGTCAGCAGGCGGTCCGGGCCGAGCAGGAGGGAGCTCCAGGCAGCCACCGGGTGGGTGCCGCCGAGGACGGAGAGCAGGCAGGCGAGGGCCAGCCCCGAGCCCGCCGCGGCCCGACCTCGCGACAGGCGGGACAGGGGCGCCCCCACTGTTGCCGCTCCGGCTGCCGACACGGCGAGCCACAGCGGCGTGAGAGGAACGTCGAAAGCGGGGACTACGGCCAGGGAAGCGGCGAAGGCGGCGGCCGAGAAGAGAAGCGACAGGAGGACCGCAGCTCGCGCCGTCGAAAGGAACCGAGCGGCGGCAATTGGCAGCTCCCGAGAACCGGCGCCGGTTCTCACCGCGCCATCCTCCGGTTCCACCGCCGTGCCAGCCCTTCAGCGTCGGCCGCCTCGACAACGGTCAGCGCCGGGTGCGCCGGCCCCCTCCCCGGAGCGGCGACGATGGACGCGGCGATCACGCGGTCGAAGCGTCTGCGCAGCGAGGCCATCGACGCCACGTCGGCCGGGTCGAGCCTGCCGGTGACAACGACGAGGGCGCCGGCACCACGCCCCTTCCCCACCAGGGCCAACTCGGCCGCCAGGGACCCTTCCCGTGATGGAACGATGTCGGTCAGGTGGTCCACGATCGTGGCCGGGTCCCTCCAAGCCGTCCCGCCGAAGCGGTAGCCGGCGGTGGTGCGCAGCTGGAGGGGTGCCCTGCCTGCGGAGAGGCTCACGGCGAGCGACGCGGCGACGTCGACGGCCTCCTCGAAGGTCGACTCGTCGTAGCGCCATCCGCTCTGGTCGAAGACCACGACGCTGCAGGGCTGCGCCGTGTCGACGTGTTGACGGACGACGAGGCGCCCGGTCTTCGCCGTCGACGGCCAGTGAACGGTGCGAAGGTCGTCGCCGGGGGCGTACTCGCGGAGGCGATGGAAGGCCACGCTCCCCTGGGGCGACGTGTCGCTCGACGGTCCTTCGACGTAGCGGGAGGTGCCGGTGGGCAGCGGTTCGAGGTGGACCAGTCGCGGCCGCACCGACAACACTCGGGGAGCGCCGAACGTCGGCACCGACGAGCACACTCCGAACGGATCGGCTCTGGGCATCTCGAGCGGTCCCGCCTGGAAAGTCCCGCGTCGATCTGTTGGCACCGGGTAGGAGAGGGTGGCGTGCTCGCCTGGTGCCAGGGCGGGCAGCGCGCAGCCGACCGCCAGGTCGCCGACGCGCTGGACGACGAGGACCGCTGCCACCCGCCGACGAGAACTGTTGGCAGCATCTATGACAATCCACGCGGGCTGGCCCTTGTACACCCGGTCCGGCTCCAGCCGTCGCTGCAGGTCGATCGGGGGGTGGCGCTTGACGTAGACCCAGGCTGCTGCGACCACTACGACGAGAGCGGAACCGAGGAACGCCACTGGCGCCCAGCGGGTCAAGAGTCCTGTCAGCGCCAGCGCGAACCCGGCAGCGAGGGCGGCCCTGCCGAGTCGTGTCAACCCGCCAGCGTCCTCGGTACGGGGACGGACTCCAAGACCCTTGCCAGGACGTCGACGGCGGTCCGGCCTTGCAGCTCCGCTTCGGGGTGG
>DATGKR010000039.1:0-8200 GCA_035294565.1 Acidimicrobiales bacterium
TCAGTACGGACCAAGGACGGACCTGGCGGATCAGCGTGCTGCCCAGCGTCGAGGCGGGTAACATGCCCGAGCTGCCTGGCAATGCGAGCTTCGTCAATGAGGACGACGGTTGGATCCTCCTGCGCCCCCAGGGGGATGAACCAAACGTGACCGCAGACGTTTACCACACGACCGATGGGGGGGCTGTCTGGCGGTACGAGTCGACGGTGCGCTATGCCAGCGGACCGGTGGAGTTCATGAGCACGAAAGTCGGATTTGTCGGGGGAAGCGCGGCCAGCAACGAGCTCTACCAAACGACCGACGGCGGCGAGTCTTGGAGCGAAGCCGTTTTGCCGCGACTATCCCACTTGATAATCGATCCCCCTGGAATCCTCGATTTCACGGATCCGGAACATGGATTCCTACCGGTCATGTCGAGTGGAGTGACGAAAAGCGCTGCCGGGTGGTGCATGGACGAGACTTCTGACGGCGGGACCACGTGGACCGATGTGGCTCTTCCCCCTGTCGGCATGCCGTTCGCCTGGTCGGTCGTGTCCTCCCAGGACTGGTTCTGGGCCGGGCCCGACGCCGTGATGCACACCACGGACGGCGGGAGAACCTGGGCGACCGTCAAGCCCAACCGGCCCCTAACTGATATCAGCTACCTGCACTTCGCGTCTGACGAGGTCGGCGTGGCGCTCATAACCACCTCGACGTGCCCGAGCCCGGGTCTGTCCGGTATCGGCAGCTGTGTTCCTTTGACTGGGCTCGTGCGGACAGAGGACGGGGGCAAGACCTGGCAGAGCCTGCCCACGCCGTGAGAAGGCTCAGCCGATACACGGGTCACGTGCCCGCAGGGTCGGCGGCGCCGAGGTTGGATCGCTGGGCGTGGACGGCGAGGACGGTGTCGCGGATGAGCGCGGCCGACGAGGCCGGGGTGAACTCCAGGACGTACCAGCCCGCCTGGCTCAGACGGGCCTTGCGCTCGGTGTCGTGCTCGAAGCCCGAGCGCGTCCCGTGGGTGGCGAAGCCGTTCCACTCGACGGCGACCCGGCTGGACAGGATCGCCCTGTCCACCCTGTAGCTCCGGCCGCCGGCGCGTATGCGGTGCTGCCGGCGTGCTTCTGGGAGGCCGAGCTCGTCCCACAGGCGGTCCATGCGGAGCTCCCAGTCGTTGGCGCCGGGGTCGTACGTGACTCCGCGGGCGGCGAGCGCCTCCACGAACGGCGTCGACCGTCTCCGCCCGCCCTTCGGACGCCGGCTCTCGACCACTGCCAGGCGCCGAACGCTGGTGAGCTGCCTGCGCAACGCCGAGTCGATGGCCGTGCCGAGAGCGCCGGCGTCTGACGACTCGGCGAGGTCGAGTAGGGTCCGCTCGACGGTGGTCACCGGGATGCGGTCCACGACGGTGATCTCCCGGCGCTCCAGAAGATGTCGGTGGCAGGTGACCCCCTCGAGGCGGGGACGGCGCGGGCAGGTCACCTCCAAGCCGGGTTCGGGCTCGAGCAGGAGCCACACGGCGGCCGCCGTCCGATGCGAGGCGGCAGCTCCCTGGCCTGCGGCGAGCACCGCCGCGAGGACGGCTCCCCGCCAGGTGGGCTCGGTCCCGCACACCCTGTACACCCCGCGCCGAACCCTCGCCAGCACGCCGCTTTCGACGAGGCGTCGCACGCTCGGCGCCCCGAAGCCCAGTTCGTCGAGCTGCCAGCAGGTCACGAGGCCGTGCTGGCGACGGGCCAGGGCGTCCAATTGCCTCAGATCCGGCATGCATGGATCATGCCAGAGAGCTACGACACCCTATTGTGGACACTTACTATCGCTATGAGTACATAACTGTCCACAATAGGTGATCCAAGACGCTCGACCCCGACTAGGAGGCCAGCGGGCGCCGGTACAGACGCCACACCTTGGAGCGCCGGGCGCCCATCGCGGCGATCTGGTCGTTGATGCGGTGGTTGGTGGCCAGGGTCCACGACGCCTCGGCCGTCTCGATGTGCGGGTCGGCCATCAGGCGGTCGGTTATCTCGCGGTAGAGGAGCGGCCCGAGGGCGAGGTGCTGGTAGTCGGGGCGTATGCCGAGCGCCCACACGCGGGCTCGGCTGACCCGCCGCCGGCCGGTCAACAACGGGTACCACCCCAGCGGCAGCAGCCTCCCCGAGCGGACCCGCCGCATCGGCTGGTTGAGGTCGGGCAGGGCTAGGCACACGGCGACGACCTTGCCCGCGGAGGTCTCCAGCCCGAACGCCCACTCGGGGTTGATGATCTGCTTCAGCTGTTTGGCGAGGTGGCGGACCTCGGGCTCGGGCATGGGGGCGAAGCCCCAGTTGTGCTGCCACGCCGCGTTGTAGATCTCGAAGAACCGGCCGACCTCGGCGTCGAAGTCGTCCATCCGGATCGAGCGGGCTCGCACCTCGGCGCGCCGCTGGATGCGGTCGAGCGTCCGGCGCTGGCGGTCGGAGAGGCGGGTGGAGCGGTCGAAGCGCCAGGCCCACAGGTCCATCGCCGGCTCCCAGCCGCAATCGGTCCACAGCCGCTCGTAGTAGGGCGGGTTCTGCAGGGTGAGGAGCGTCGGGGGGTCGTCGAAGCCCTCGACCTGCAGGCCGAGCTCGTCGTTGGTCGTGAAGTTCGCCGGGCCCACGCATGTGTCCATCCCCTTCGACGCCGCCCACCCGCACGCGGCGTCGAAGAGCGCCGCCGCGACGCCGGGGTCGTCGAAGGAGTCGTAGAAGCCCACCCAGGCCCAGCGCACCTTCTGGTAGTCGTTGAACAACGTGTCGACGCACGCGCCGACCCGCCCCACCGCCCGGCCGTCCCGGTAGGCGCACCAAAGGGCGGTGTCCTGGTGGCTCGCCGCTGGGTGGCGGGGGGAGAGCCGGTCGTGGACCGACAGTCGCAGCGGGGGGATCCACGAAGGGTCGCCGCCGTGGATGCGGAAGGGGACGTCGACGAAGACCCGCCGGCCGAACCAGCCGTCCATGCGCCGCACCTCCACTTTCGCCACGCACCGAACGTAGCCGAGGCCGCCGGGTCGGCCCCCGCCCCGAGAAAAGGCAGCCCCCCGCGGGGTGTGTCGGGGCGGTCCCACCTGGCAAGCTGGGGTGCCGTGACCGACGACCTGCCGCTGCCCCCGGTCGAGCGGGTCCGCCCCGGACTCTGGAGCGTTCCCGTGCCGATCCCGAACAACCCGTTGCGCTACGTGCTCGTCTACGCCTTCGAAACCGACCGGGGCCCCTACCTCGTCGATGCGGGGTGGAACACCGACGACGCCTACTCGACGCTCGTCGCCGGCCTGGCGACGGCGGGCTTCGACATAGCCGACGTCAAGGGGGTCATCGTCACCCACATCCACCCCGACCACTACGGCCTCGCCGGCAGGGTGAGGGAGGCGTCGGGGGCTTGGGTCGCCCTGCACCCGGCCGACGCCGGGCTGATCGAGGAGCGCTACGAGGAGCCGGGCGACCTGCTGGAGAAGGTAGGGGCGATGCTGCGGCGCGACGGCGCGCCCGAGGAGGAGATCGCCACCTTGCAGAACGCCTCCATGCCGGTCCGCCCGTGGGTGTCGACCGTGCTGCCCGACGTGCTCATCGAAGACGGCGACAAGCCGGAGGTGCCCGGCTGGGACCTCACCGCCGTGTGGACGCCGGGCCACTCGCCCGGCCACATCTGCCTCTGGGAGGCGGCCAACCAGCTGATGCTCTCCGGCGACCACGTGCTTCCCCGCATAACCCCCAACATCTCCTTCCACCCCCAGGCGGGTCCCAACCCGCTCGGCGACTACCTGGATTCTCTGGACAAAGTGGCGGCCTACGACGCCAGCGAGGTCCTCCCCGCCCACGAGCACCGCTTCGACGACCTGCGGGGGCGCGTCGCCGAGCTGAAGGCTCATCACCAGACACGCTTCGACGAGGTGGTGGCCGCCATCCGCGACGGCTACAGCACCACCTGGCAGATCGCCAGCCGGATGACCTGGAGCCGGCCGTGGGAGGAGATCCGAGGGTGGATGCGCCGGGCCGCGGCGGGCGAGACCCTCGCCCACCTCAACTACCT
This sequence comes from Acidimicrobiales bacterium, assembly GCA_035294565.1. Lineage (GTDB taxonomy): Bacteria > Actinomycetota > Acidimicrobiia > Acidimicrobiales > Palsa-688 > DATGKR01. The sequence continues at coordinate 4,027 of DATGKR010000039.1, forward strand.
GCGCCTGCGGGGGGTGGTCCGGGAAGAGGAGGGCGAGCCTTCGCGCTGGGTCATAGCGGACGTGGCCAGCCGGGCGTGACCGACTGGAACTTCGCCGACGTCTGGGACGTCGTCGCCGAGGCGTTCCCCGCAAGGGAGGCGCTCGTCCAGGGCGGCCAGCGGGTCTCGTGGAACGGGTTCGAGCGTCGGGCCCGGGAGATGGCCGCCTTCCTGGTAGGCGCCGGCCTCGGCCGCCAGGCCAAGGTCGCCCAGTACCTGTACAACTGCCCCGCCTACCTCGAAACCCTCTACGCCTGCCTCAAGGCGTCGATGGTCCCGGTCAACACCAACTACCGCTACACCGAGGACGAGCTGCTCTACCTCTGGGAGAACTCCGACGCCGAGGCGGTCGTGTTCGACTCCTCTTTCGCCGACCGTGTTGAGACGATCCGGTCGAGGCTTCCCGCCGTGCGGGCCTGGGTGTGCGTGGGCGGCGGCTGCCCCGACTGGGCGGTGCCCTACGGGCAGGCCACCGGCGGGGCGGCGCCGGGCTGGGACCGCAGCGGCGACGACCTGATCTTCATCTACACGGGAGGCACCACGGGCATGCCCAAGGGGGTGATGTGGCGCCAGGACGATCTGTTCGCGGTGCTCAACCGGACGGGCGAGCTGCGCTACCCCGAGGACGGCGGCCTCGAAGGCGTGCGCCGGGTGCTGGCCGCGCCGCCCCGCCACCCGCCGCCGAGGCTTCTTCCCGGCCCCCCGCTCATGCACGGGACGGGGCTGTTCACGGCCATGTCGGTCCTCTCCAGCGCCGGGACCGTGGTCATGCCCACCTCCCGCCACCTCGACGCCGAGTCGATCCTAGACCTGGTCGAGCGGGAGAGGGTGACGGAGATGTCCATCGTGGGCGACGCCTTCGCCAAGCCGATCCTCGCGGCCCTCGACGCCAACCCCGGCCGCTGGGACATCTCGTCGCTGTGGCTGGTCATCAGCTCGGGGGTGATGTGGTCCCCGGAGACCAAGGCGGGGCTCCTCCGCCACAACCCGGGGATGACCCTCGTCGACACGCTCGGCTCGACGGAGGCGGTCGGCATGGCCCGCTCGGTCACCAGGGCGGCCGGGGGAGGGGACGCCCCACCGGCGCGCTTCGTCGTGGGACCCGACACCAAGGTGATCGACGACGAGGGCCGGGAGGTGCCACCGGGCTCAGGGGAGCAGGGAAGGCTGGCGCTGCGCGGACGCGGGCCGCTCGGCTACTACAAGGACCCGGACAAGACGGCGGGCACGTTCGTCGTGATCGACGGTGAGCGCTGGGCCATCCCCGGCGACTTCGCGACCGTCGCCGCCGACGGCACCGTGCGGCTCCTCGGGCGCGGGTCGGTGTGCATCAACACCGGCGGGGAGAAGGTGTTCCCCGAGGAGGTGGAGGAGGTTCTCAAACGCCACCCTTCGGTGGCCGACGCGGTGGTGGTAGGTGTCCCCGACGAGCGTTTCGGCGAGGCGGTCACCGCCGTCGTAGAGGCCGCCCCCGGGGCGTCCATCGCCGAGGGCGAGCTGGGCGACTGGGTCCGGGCCAGCCTCGCGGGCTACAAGGCTCCCCGCCACGTGGTGCGGGTGGAGACGATCGGCCGCTCGCCGTCGGGGAAGGTCGACTACCGGGCGTTGCGCGAGCGGGCGCTGAGGGCGGTCGGCCCCCGGGCTTGAAGCAGTGCGAGCCGCCTTCGACGTGCTGGTGGCGCTGCACGTCACGTGCGCCGTTGTCGGGTTCGCCTCGGTGGCCGTGAGCGGTGCCTACGGCGTGATCGCCCCGGGGTCGCCGGAGGAGGGCCGGCGGTACTTCTCCTCGCCCGGGCGAGCCGAGCTCTTGATCCTCGCCGTGCCGGTCTTCGGGGTCGCCGCCCTCGCCGTGCGCCCTTCCGGTCACGACTTCGCCGCCGCGTGGGTGCTGGCAGCCCTCGGGATCTGGGCCGCCGCGTCGGCTCTGCTGCTCGGCGTGGTCCGGCCGGCCGAGCGGCGTCTGCGCGCGTCGGTGGGCGACAGAGCCGCAGCGCGGGCCCTGGCCCGGGCGGGCGCCGCTTGCGACGTGCTGTTCGCCGCGGCGGTCTTCCTCATGATCACCCAACCGCGTTGAGCGTCGGCTTGGGGCGTACGATCGCGTTATGACAGCTGTCGCCGGGGTGGAGACCTTCCGGGGTTTCCCCGTTGACGAGGTACGCGAGGACTTCCGCCTCGCCCTGGTGTCGCGGTTCTTGGACGACCGGGAGATCGCCCTGCAGAAGCAGAGCCGCGTCTTTTTCCAGATCTCCGGCGCCGGCCACGAAGCGCTGCTGCTCGGCCTCGGCCGGTACCTGAGGGCCGGCTACGACTGGTTCTTCCCGTACTACCGGGACCGGGCCCTCATGTTGTCATTAGGGGTGACACCCGAGGAGATCCTCTACGAGGCGGTCGGGTCCGCCGCCGACCCGAGCTCGGGCGGGAGGCAGATGCCCTGCCACTGGGGCTACAAGGCGCTCAACGTGGTCACCCAGTCCTCCGCCACGGGCAGCCAGTGCCTGCCGGCGGTCGGCTGCGCCGAAGCGTCGCGATACATCGTTCGCCGCCAGCTGCCGGGCTGCACCGCCCACGGCGACGAGCTCACCTACGTGTCACTCGGCGAGGGGGCCACCTCCGAGGGGGAGTTCTGGGAGAGCCTCAACTCCGCTTGCACCCTCCATCTGCCCGTCCTCTTCGTCGTGGCCGACAACGGCTACGCCATTTCCGTCCCGTCCGCCGACCAATCGCCGGCGCCGGTGTCGGAGCTCGTCCGGGGGTTCCGCGGCCTTCACGTCCACGCCTTCGACGGCAGGGACTACTTCGAGGTCCGCCGGCGGGCGGCCGACATCGTCTCCGAGGTGCGGGCCGGGGTCGGGCCCGCTCTGATCCACGCCAAGGTGACCCGCCCCTACTCCCACTCCTCGGCGGACACCCAGAGCAAGTACCGTCCCCCCGAGGAGCTGGCCGACGAGGCCGCCCACGACCCGCTGGTGCTGATGGAGGCGGCGATCGTCTCTGGGGGCCTCATGACCGAGGCGGAGGTGGGCGAGCTGAAGGAGGAGGCGCGCCGCGCGGTGGCCGAGGCGTCCCGCAGGGCGCTCGCCGGCCCCCGTCCCGACCCGGCGACGGTCACCCTGCACGTCACCAACCTCCCCCGCGTCCCACCCGAGGCGGAGCAGGCCGACGACGGGACCGGCGAGGTGGTCGCCATGGGGGAGGCGATCCGACGGACGCTGCACGAGCAGATGGCCGAGGACGAGAGGATCCGGGTCTTCGGCGAGGACGTCGCCGACGCCCGCGAGGCGGTGCTCGCCAACGTAGAGGGCAAAGGCGGGGTGTTCGGCACCACCTTCGGTCTCCAGAGGGCCTTCGGGATCGCCCGCTGCTACAACACGCCTCTCGCCGAGGCGAACATCGTCGGGCGCGCCGTGGGCCAGGCGCTGCGCGGGCTGCGGCCGGTGCCGGAGGTGCAGTTCTTCGATTACATCTGGACCGCCATGCAGCAGATCAAGACCGAGGCGGCGACGATCCGCTGGCGCTCCAACGGGGCGTTCAGCTGCCCCATGGTGCTGAGGGTGCCGATCGGCGGCTACCTGGCTGGCGGCGCCATCTGGCACTCGCAGTCGGGGGTCTCGATCTTCGCCCACATCCCGGGGTTGACGATCGTCATGCCGTCGCGCGCCGCTGACGCCGCCGGCCTTTTGCGCACGGCGCTCTCCGCCGACGACCCGGTCATGTTCTTGGAGCACAAGCACCTGCTGCGTCAGCCCTACACGCGCACGCCGTTCCCGTCGCGGGCCTTCCAGGTCCCGTTCGGCAAGGGACGGGTGGTCGTCGACGGGGACGACCTCACCATCGTCACCTGGGGGGCGACGGTGGAGAAGTCCCGCCAGGCGGCGGCCCAGCTGGCCGAGGAGGGGGCCGCGGTCGCGGTGGTCGACCTCCGTTCGATCATCCCCTGGGACAAGGACCTGGTGGCCGAGCAGGTGGCCCGCACCAGCCGTCTCCTCGTCGTCCACGAGGACAGCCTCACCGCCGGCTTCGGCGCCGAGGTGGCCGCCTGGTCGGCCGAGCACTGCTTCAGCGACCTGGACGCTCCCGTCGCGCGGGTCGGGGCCACCGACACACACGTCGCCTACGAGCCGGGTCTGGAGAGGGC
>DATGKR010000040.1:0-15248 GCA_035294565.1 Acidimicrobiales bacterium
GGTGGCGAGCACGGTCACCTACTGCAAGACCGTCGTCGCCAGCCACCCCGGCCAGTCGGCCACGGCCCCCGACAACACGGGCAAGCCGGCCAACACCGGCCAGCCCGCCAACACGGGCAAGCCGGCCAACCCGGGCAAGCCGACCAGCGCCGGCTCCTCTTCCGGGAACGCAGTGGTCATGACCCCCAACTCGGGGGGCACCCCGACGGCCGACACGGCCAGCAGCGGTGCGGCCTCGACCGGGACGGGAACGGCCGGCACGGCCAGCAGCGGCCACAGCACCGCCGGCTCGGCCAACGCCGGCAGCCACTGACACAGCGTCTCGACTAGAGCGGCCCGCGTAGGGCGAGCACAGGCCCCCAGCATCCCAACCTGACACCGGCGTCAGGGAATGGGATACTGGGGGCCGTGCCGATCCACTACGAACCCCAGGGCGACCACCTGCTGCTCATCACCATCGACCGGCCGGAACGCAAGAACGCCCTGGACCTCTACCATTTCCGGGATCTGGCGCAGGCCTGGCGGGACTTCCGCGACGACGACGACCTGTGGGTGGCGGTCATCACCGGCGTCGACGGGTGCTTCATGGCCGGCGCCGACCTCAAGGACTACATCCCCCAGATCACCGACCTCTCCCGGCGCATATCCGAGGGGAATGTGGCGGAGATCGACGGGTGCAAGCTCTCCGACGGCACCGAGGCCGTCCTGCGCAACGTGAACCTCTACAAGCCGGTGATCGCCGCCATCGACGGCCCCTGCGTGGCGGGCGGAATGGAGATGCTCGGCGGGATCGACATACGGATCGCGTCGGACCGCGCCACCTTCGGCGTGATGGAACCCAAGCGGGGCCTCTTCGCCGGCGGAGGGACGACCGCCCGCCTGCCCCGCCAGGTGCCCTTCGCCGCGGCGATGGAGTTCCTCCTCCTGGCCGAGGCTTTCCCCGCCGAGCGGGCCCTGCAGCTCGGCCTGCTCAACCAGGTGGTCCCCCCCGAGGAGGTCATGCCGACCGCCCTCGACTACGCCCGGCGGATCCTCGCCAACGGGCCGCTCGCCGTTCGGGCGACCAAGGAGTCGGTCATCCGGGGCATGAAAGAGACGCTCCGGGAGGCCTACAAGATCGAGCAGGAGCTGTCCCAGGTGGTGTTCCAGTCCGAGGACGCCAAGGAGGGGCCCAGGGCGTTCGCCGAGAAGCGTCCCCCCAAGTGGCAGAACAAATGACGGCCCCTCTCCTGGCCGGCTGGTCCCGGGTGACCCGCTTCGACGGCGAACCGCTCGACGCGTGGGCCGAGGCTCTCCGCGCGACGGGGGTCGACCCGGCGGCGATCGACTCCCTCGACGTCGTCTACTGCCAGAGCTGGCCCTACGACGACCCGCCCCGCAGGCTCGCCGAGGCGGTCGGCGCTCGGCCGCGGCGCCTGCACTACTCGGGGATCGGGGGCACCACGCCCCTCACCCTGGCAGCCGCCGCCGCCGAACGGGTCGCCGCCGGTGAGGCCGAGGTGTGCGCCGTTGTCGGCGGGGAGGCGCTCGCCACGGTGCGCCGGATGAAGAAGGCCGGCGAGCGGCCGGGCTGGTCGCACCGGGACCCGGTCAAACGGCCGTTCCCCTTCGAGGCGCCCTTCCACCCGGCCGAGGTGGCCCACGAGGTGTTCCAGGCGTACACCACCTTCGCCATGCGCGACGTGGCCCGCCGGGCCCGCCTCGGCGTCGCCCCGGAGGAGCACCGCTCGGCGATCGGAGGCCTGTTCGCGCCGATGACCGAGGTGGCCGCCGCCAACCCCCATGCGTGGTTCCGCCAGGTGCGCTCCGCCGAGGAGCTGGTTGCGCCCACCGCCGAGAACCGGATGGTCGCCTACCCGTACACCAAGCTGGTCACCGCGTTCATGGACGTCGACCAGGCCGCTGCGTTCGTCGTCGCCTCCGAGGAGGCCGCCGACCGCCTTGGCATCTCTTTGGACAAAAGGGTGCACCTGCGCGGCTGGGGCTCGGCGCGAGACCCCGACTATGTGGCCGAGCACCCCGAGCTGTGGCGCTCGCCGGCGATGGAACAGGCGTTGCGCTCCGCGCTGGCGAGGGCCGGGGCCGGCGTGGACGACGTCGCCCACTTCGACCTCTACTCGTGCTTCGCGTCGTCGGTCGCCTTTTCCCTCGACGCCCTCGGCGTCGACGCCTCGGACGGCCGCGCCCCGTTCACCGTCACCGGAGGCCTCCCCTACGCCGGCGGGCCCGGGTCGTGCTACTGCGTCGGCTCGGTGGCGGCCATGGCCGACGTGCTCGTCGCCGAGCCCGGCGCGCTCGGCATGGTCACCGGGGTGGGCATGCATCTGAGCAAGCACGCCGCTCTGGTCATGTCTACCGCCCCCGGGGGGCTACGCCCCGAACCCCCGGCCCCCCCGCCGGGAGAGGCCCGGCGGATAGTGGACCGGGTCGACGGGCCGGCGGCGATCGCCGCCTACACCGTCCACCATGGTCCCGACGGTTCGCCGACGGCGGCGATCGCCGTCTGCGACGTGGACGACGCCCGCTGCTACGCCAAAGCGGACGACCCGGAGCTGCTCGAGGCCATGGAAACCGACGAGCTCGTCGGGCGGACCGTCACCTTGCAGTCGACCGCCGAGGGGGTCAACTTGATCCGGCCCAACGCCTCATGAGCCCGCGGGCTATCACGATCCGCTGGATCTCGTTGGTGCCCTCCCCGATGATCATCAGCGGGGCGTCCCGGTAGTACCGCTCGACGGGAAGCTCCGTCGTGTAGCCGTAGCCCCCGTGGATGCGCATCGCTTCGGTGGCCACCTCGAAAGCCGTCTCCGAGCAGAACAGCTTGGCCATGCCCGCCTCGACGTCGGCGCGCTCGCCTGCGTCTAGCTTGCGGGCGGCGCTCTCCACGAGCAGCCGGGACGCCTCGATCTTGGTCGCCATGTCGGCCAGCTTGAAGGCGATCGCCTGGTGGCGGGCGATCGGCGAGCCGAACGCCACCCTCTCGTTGGCGTAGCGCATCGCCGCGTCGAACGCGGCGCGGGCGACGCCGACGGCGCGGGCGGCGATGTTGACCCTGCCCAGCTCGAGGCCCCCGAGCATGTACTGCAGGCCCTTGCCCGGCTCGCCGAGCACAGCCGTCGCCGGCACCCGGTGGTCCTGGTAGGTCATCTCTACCGTCTCGATGCCCTTGTAGCCGAGCTTGCCGATCTGGCGGGACACGGTGATCCCGCCAGAGCGGGGGCCGGGCTCCTTCTCGACGACGAAGCAGGTGACCCCCTCGGGGGTGCGGGCGGCGAGGGACACGACCGATGCGCGCTCGCCGTTGGTGACCCACATCTTGGTCCCGTTGAGGACGTACTCGGCGCCGTCGCGCTCGGCCCGGCAGCGGATCGAGGCGGCGTCGGAGCCGGCGTCGGGCTCCGACAAGGAGAACGCCCCCCGCTTCTCCCCCGCCGCCATGGCGGGGAGGATCCTGGCCTTCATGTCGCCGGGCCCGTGTCGGGCGATCAGGGTTGCGGTGATGGTGTGGGTGTTGAGCACGCCGGCGAGGGACATCCACCCGTAGGAGAGCTCTTCCATCAGACGGGCGTAGGTGAGCGTGTCGAGGCCGAGGCCGCCGTGCTCGGGTGGTATCCGCGAGCCGAACAGTCCGAACTGCTTCATCTGCTCCACCCAGCGCTCGGGGTAGGCGTCGGCGTGCTCAAGCTGCGACGCCTCTGGGATCACCTCCTTGGCCACCCAGGCGCGGATGGTGGCGACGAGCTCGTCGGCGACGCCGGGGTCCACGGCTAGCGGCGGTCCTCACGAGCAGGGATGGCGATGCTTGCCGACACCGCCGGGCAGCGTAGCGGCCCTCCCCGGCTACTCGCGGAGGAGTGCGATCACCCGCTGGCGGCTGACCCCGAAGACCTCGGCGATGCGGTCCAGGGTGAGCCCCTCCTCGCGAAGCGCCCGGGCCTCGGCGGCCCGCAGCCGCCGGCCGGCGTGGTTGAGCCGCTCCTGCATGCCCCGCAGGAGCTCGATCTCGAGGGGCCGGTCGTCGACGGCGACGATCTCCGCGTAGGCGAGACCCGCGGCCCGGGCCGTCCGGAGGATCCTGGCGCGCCTCGCCAGCTCGCGCGCTGCTGCGTCGTTGCTCTTCAGGGCTTCGAGGAGGGCGTCGAAGGCGTCGAGGACGTGGTCCTGCCCGGCCGGGCGACGGGTTCGGGCACGCCGGCGGACAGGTTGGGCGGGCATGGAGGCTGACAGTAGTCCGGCTCCGACGGGGCTTGCCTGGGAGGGGGCGGGGGCCCGCGGGGCCGCCTGCGGGGGCAGGGGCTGTTCGGGGCAGGGGCTGTCGGCGGGGCTCCTGCCGGGGCAGCGGATGTCGGGACGCGGGGAGCCTCGCTGCCGGGCAGAATAGGGCACCGCCGATCGCAGGAGGACCGCATGGCCGACGACCGCCGCCCCCACCTCGCCCGCAGCTACGACCACGCCGCCGGCATCGTCGCCGGCATCGACGCCGACCAGCTGGGCCGGCCGACGGTGTGCCCCGAGTTCGACGTGGCCGGCCTCGTCGACCACATCGTCGGCGCCGGTTGGCGGGCCGTTTCTCTTGGCCGCGGGGAGGCGCCCACCGGGGAGGAGTTCCCCCACGTCGAGTTAGGGGACGCGCCCGGTGAGCTGCGCCGCGCCGGCGCGGAAGCGGCGGCGGCCTGGGCGGACGACGCCCGCCTGTCGGCAACGGTGACGATGCCCTGGGGGGAGACATATTCGGGAGCCACGCTGGTCGACATGTACCTGGCCGAGCTCGCCGCCCACACCTGGGACCTGGCCGCCGCCACCGGTCAGGCCGCCAGGCTCGACCCCGCCCTGGCCGGCCCCGCCCTGGAGGCGGCCAGGGCGATGCTGAAACCCGAGTACCGCGACATGATGGGCAAAGGCAACCCCTTCGGCGCCGAGGTGCCCGCCCCGGCGGGGGCGACCGACTGGGAGCGCTTCGCCGCCTTCATGGGCCGCGACCCCCGCTAGGGTTGGCCAGACTAGGAGAAGGGGGTCACAGGTGCTCATAAGCACGATGAACGATGTTCCCGGCTACGAGGTTTCCGAGGTGCTGGGGGAGGTCTTCGGTCTGACCGTCCGCGCCCGGAACATCGGGTCGCAGCTCGGCGCCGGCCTGAAGTCGCTGGTGGGTGGCGAGCTGCGGGGTATGACCAAGAACCTCGTCGCCAGCCGCGAGGAGGTGATCCAGCGGATGGTCGACGAGGCGAAAGCCAAGGGCGCCGACGCAGTCCTGGCGTTCCGCTTCGACACCTCCGACATGGGAGGCAACTGGACCGAGATCTGCGCGTACGGCACCGCGGTGCGAATCGCCAAGCGGGGGTAGCGCCATGCAGTCGTTCTCCGGGAAGAAAGCGGTCGTAACCGGCGGAGGGTCCGGGATGGGACGCGAGCTCGTCGTCCTGCTCGCCTCCGAGGGCTGCTCGGTGGCGACCTGCGACGTCAATCCGGCCAGCCTCGCCGAGACCGCACGCCGAGCCGAGGCCGGCGCGACGAGCGGCGCCAAGGTCACGACCCACGTCTGCGACGTCTCCGACGAGTCGCAGGTCGCCGGCTTCCGAGCCGAGGTGCTCGAAGCGCACGGCTCCCCACTCAACCTCCTGTTCAACAACGCTGGGATCGGCGGCGGAGGCAGCTTCCTCACCGACCCGAGAGAGGAGTGGGAGCGGACCTTCGCCGTCGACTGGTGGGGCGTCTACTACTGCGCCCGCGCCTTCGTCGGCGACCTGGTCGCGGCCGACGAGGCGATGCTGGTAAACACCAGCAGCGTCAACGGCTTCTGGGCTTCCATCGGCCCGGGCATGCCACACACGGCCTACAGCACCGCCAAGTTCGCCGTGAAGGGCTTCACCGAGGCGCTCATCGAGGACTTCCGGGTCAACGCCCCCCACGTGAAGGTGGCAGTCGTCATGCCCGGCTACATCGGCACCGACATCGTCGCCAACTCCCGGCGGTACTTCGGCCGGCCCGAGCCCGACAAGATGGGCGCCGACGACCTCGCCCGCGCCCGGGAGCAGCTGGCCAAGCGCGGCGTGGCGCCGGAGCAGATGTCCGACGAGCAGCTACGCGGCGTGGTCAAGGCGATCGAGGAGGGCTTCCCCAAGCGCGCCCCGCTCGACGCGGCGGGAGCGGCGAAGATCATTCTCGACGGGGTGCGCGCCGGGCGCTGGCGCATCCTCGTCGGCGAGGACGCCCACCTCCTCGACGAGCAGGTCCGCGCCGACCCCGAAGCCGCCTACGACCACCAGGGGGTGGGGCTCGACCTGCTGCGCCCCTGAACGCCCGGGGCGGGCGGCTCACGGGCCGGGGGCGCCCAGGTGCAGCTGGAGGTGGACGACGAGACGCTCCACCGGGTCGTCGAGCACCAGCCCGGAGATCTCGGTGAGCCGACGCATTCGGTAGCGGAACGTGTTGGGGTGGATGTCCAGCGCTGCTGCGGCTGCGGACACGTCGCCGAAGGCGTCGAGGTAGGCGCGCAGGGTCTGGACGTACTGCTCGGAGAGCAGGTCGGCCCTGCCGCGGGCCAGGTCGGGCTCGGCGGAGACCAGCTCGCGCAGGCGCAACAGGACCGCGTGGCCGCGCACGCCGTCGATGGTCGCCACCGCTCCGCGCCCGGGGGACCGGGCGAGGACGGCGAGGACCCGGTCGGCTTCAGCCCGGGAGGCGGGCACCGAGTCGAACCCGGGGAGCGAGGATCCGATGCCCGCCACGGTCCCGGCGGGCAGCATGTGCCCGTCGCCGGCGGTCATCTCGCGGGCGAGGGCCTCCAGTCGGGCGGGGGACGGGGGCGAGTCGTCGACGAGCAGGAAGTAGACAACTGGGCCGATGGCGACCGACGAGCCGCGCCGGCGCGCTGACTCGCAGTAGAGGTCGAGGAGCCGGCAGGCGCGCCTGCCCTGCACGGCGAGGTCGGTGACCGGCGCGGCGGGCAGCTTGAAGCCGATCACGGTCACCGTCGCCCGCCTGTCGGCGCCGAGCGCCTCGGCGAGGAGCTGCGGGGCGCCGTGGCCGTCGAGCATGGCGCGCAGGAGGTTGCTCCGCCACGACCTCTGCAGGTCCTCCCCCGAGCGGGCGCGAAGCAGGTGGAGGGCGGCGACACGCGCCGCCTCTCGCAGCGCGGCCTCGGCGCTGGCGTCGAACGGTCGGCGGTCCTCTGCGACCCAGATCGAGCCGAGCACCTCCCCGCCAGCCCGGACGGCGACAGCCAGGCGGGGCCGCACCTCGGGGACGGCGTCGGGGTAGTCGATCCTCACCACCTCGTCGCGGTTCCACAGCCGACGGAACACGCCGTCGTCGTGCAGCCGCTTCAACCACTCGTCGGGCACCCGCCGGCCGAGGATCGTCTGGCGGCGGGCCTCGTCGATGGGGCTCTCCAGGCTGGAATAGGCCAGCACGGTGGACTGCGGGTCCTCGATGGTCGTCGGGCCGCCGACCATCGCCGCGATCGCGTTGGCCAGCCCGAAGAGGTCGCCGATCGCACCGGCCGCCTCAGTTTCGGGGCTGGTCGAGCCCGCCGCGGCCACGGCCGTGCGCAACAGCGTGTGCAGCTGGCTCCACGCCATCTCGGGGACCACGTTCAACACGGCCACCGAGGCCGCCTCTGCCGCCGCCGCGACCGGCCCGGCGCGCTCGGCCGTCCCCCGGAAGAGCACGGCCGCCGCCCCTCCCCTGCCGGCCCGCTCCACGACAGCGGGGGCGCCCGGGGAGGCGCCGGGGGTGCCCACCGCGAGGACCAGGTCGCCCGCCTCGACCGGCGGGGGATCCTGGGGGTCGTCGATGACCGGGCGGGTGACCTCGACGTCCAGGCCGGCCGGGGCGGCCACCACGTGGACGAAGTCCGTGCCCAGGTTCTCCAGCAGGGTCCGAAGCGTGGCCCGGTCGCTCATGGTCGAACCCGAGCAAACCCCAACGGCGGGGTTCGCGCAAGCGGACAACTCCCCTGGCTTTCTTTCGGCGCCGCCCACGATGCGCACCGGCCCCCACGTCGGGCAAGGTTTGCTCTCGTGGACGTGGCCGCCCAGGTGCGCACCGACTGTGCCGACGGTGGCGCAGGGGAAGGAGAGAGTTGACCGAGGATCTGCAGGCGAAAGTCGACGAGCTGGCAGCGGAGCTGGAGGTGCCGGGCGTCGCCGTCGGGGTGCTCCTCGCCGGCGAGGAGGGGTACGCCTACCACGGGGTCACCAGCGTCGAGAACCCGCTGCCCGTCGACGAGAGCACCCTCTTCCAGTTCGGCTCGACCGGCAAGACCTACACCGCCGTGGCGATCCTGCGCCTGATGGAGCAGGGCCGGCTCGACCTCGACGCCCCGGTCAGGCGCTACGTACCCGAGCTGAAGCTGAAAGACGAAGACGCCGCCGAGAAGGTCACCGTGCTGCACCTGCTCAACCACACCGCCGGCTGGGAGGGGGACCTCTTCGACGACACGGGCAACGGCGACGACGCCCTGGCCCGCTACGTGGAGCGGATGGCCGACCTCACCCAGACGTCCCCGCCGGGACAGGTGGTCAGCTACAACAACGCCTCCCTCTCCCTGGCCGGAAGGGTCATCGAGAAGGTGACCGGCTCGACCTACGAGAAGGCGATGAGGGACCTCGTCTTGGACCCGCTCGGGCTGGAGCACACCTTCTTCTTCCCGAACGAGGTGATGACCCGGCGTTTCGCCGTCGGCCACCAGCGCCACGAGGACGGGCGGATCACCGTCGCCCGCCCCTGGGCGCTTCCCCGCTCGGGCAACCCGGCCGGCGGGATGTCGGCCAACGCCGCCGACCAGATCGCCTGGGCCCGTTTCCACCTTGGCGACGGCACGGCGAAAGACGGCAAGAGGATCCTCGCCGAGCAGACGCTGAAGCGTATGCAGCAGCCGACGGTCGAGACACCGGGCAGCGCCATCGGCGACGCCGTGGGAATCTCCTGGCTGCTCCAGGATGTCGGCGGGGTGCGCCTGGTGCAGCACGGAGGGACCACGATCGGCCAGCTGTCGGCGTTCGTCATGGTGCCCGAACGCGACTTCGCGTTCATCTCGATGACCAACTGCTCGCCCAACGGCGGCGAGCTCAACCACCGTCTCCAGGCGTGGGCGCTCGAGCGTTTCCTAGGGGTCAAAGAGGACGAGCCTTCCCCGGTCAAGCTCCCCGCCGACGAGCTCGCCGAGTACGTCGGGCGCTACGAAACCGTCGCGGTCGTCTGCCACGTCAACGCCGATTCGGGCTGGTTGTCGGTGAAAACCGAAGTCAAACCCGAAGCCGCCGCCATCCTGCGCGCGGCGGGTGAGGACCCAGACGAGGAGCAGCCGGCCATCCCCCTGGCCTTCCTCGATGGCAAGCCCGACCGCTTCGTCGTCCCCGAGGGGCCCGCCAAGGGGATGAAAGGCTATTTCGTCAGGGACGCCTCCGGCAGGCTCAGCGGCGTCCACCTCGGCGGCCGCCTCGCCACCCGAGCCGCCGAGCCGGCGCCGGCGTGACCCGCAGTCAGGCCTGAACGGGACGACCCCGGGCCGGCCCCCGTGCACCGGAGCGAGGCCGCCCTTCGAGCAGCGGGAGAAGGGTCTCGGCGGTCTCGGCGGCGGATGCGATGGCTGATTCGAGGACGAGCCGTTCCCTGGCGGCGGCGCGCCGTTCAAGGTGCACGCCGAGCAGGGCGAAAAAGCAGCCGGCCAGAGCAACTCCGCCGACCGCGCCGGAGACGACGAACGGCATCTGGACCCAGACCGCCAGCGTGGCGGCCGCCCCGCGCCACGCGAGGCCGAGCCCGGCCAGGCCGACGGCGGCCACCGCGGCCAGCACCAGGGCAGCCCGCACGCCACGGTCGGCCAGGGCGGCGCGCATCAGCGCTTCCTGCCCCGTTCCTGCAGGCGGGCGATCTCCGCTTGGAGCGACTGGAACGTCTCGGTCAGAGTCTGCAGCTGCCTGGTCCGCTCGGCGGCGTCCTGGCGCTTGGCGGCGACGTTGACGATGATGAGGCCGACCATGACCAGGCCGAGACCGGTGAAGCCAGCCGACACCAGGTAGGGCATCTGCAGGGCGACGTCGGTGAGAGCGGCTATCTCCGCCCAGGCGATACCGATGAGGGCGAAACCGACGGCGATGACCACGACGCCGACGTAGGTGGGGACGAGCGACGCCGGTTCGAGCCAGCGGGCCCAGGGGCGCGTGGCGCTTCGCCGGTTTGGGCGCACGGGCATCACTTCTCCGGTGGGGTCGTAGGGACCTGCAGTCGCGGGCAGGACCACTTCTGTCATGGCGGTCTCCTCGCCTGATGGGGTGGGGGCGCCCGCGGCGGGGCGCGGCAGGGGGGTCACACGGGGTTCCTCCTCGGCGTGGCGTCGGAGGTGAGGACACGAAGCACGAACACGAGCGCTGCTGCGAAGGCGAGCGGCAGCAGCATCACCTCGGGGTAGCGGAAGCCTTTGGAGGCGGCGACCGTCGGGGCGAGGACGGCCCGGCCGGCCTGGCCCGCCGGCTTCGCCGCGGGGGCCTCCGGCGCCAGGGTCGGGACGGCCGCCGCAGGTTTTGCGGCCGGCAGCGCCACGGCCGGGACGAGGGCACCGGCCGGCGAGGGCACAACGCCGAGCGCCGCGGCGGTGCCGCCCGCCGAAGGGAACGCCGAGCCGCCGGCAGTCGAGGTCCCTCCGCCCGCGCCGGACGGCACGCTCGCAGCCGGTGGCGGTGCGCCGCCGGGCGCCGGGGTGGGCGCCGCGGAGAGGCTGAGCGTGGAGGTGATGTGGGGGGCGCCGGGCAGCTCGCGGCCGTTGAACGCGACGTGCCACGTGGATGTCGGGCCCGTCCTGGCCGGGTCGGGGACGAGGGCGATGCCGTACTCGGGACGGCCGGCGTTCCACGCGGCGAGGAACGGTGTCAGGTCGAGGGTGAACGACGTCGAGCCGTTCTTGACAGTCGTGTTGACGGTGCAGTCGGTGGGGGGCGGGGCGGCGGTCGACCCCTGCGTGCCGTCGCTGAACGGTCCCGCAGCGAGGCACGCCTCGATCGCCGCGGCCGAGTCGTTGCTGTTGCCGTTGCCGCTGACCGTCGCCAGGGGCAGGGTCATCACGCCGGCCGTCGCCGTCTCGCCGGGCGGAAGGTCGCCAAGATCGGGCTGGACGTAGGTGACGGCGGTCGTCCTGCCGGCGAGCACCCCGACATGGAGGGTGTTGGCGGGGTAGGCGGCCACGGGTAGGGGCGGGCAGCCCACCGGCGAGGAGCAGGTCCCCACCGGCGGTGTGGCATACCAGGCCTCGGCCGAGTCGGCGACGGTGGCCGTCGCGCTCTGGGCGAAAGCCGGCGCGGCGAAGGCCAAGGCCGACGCGGTGACCCCCGCGGCGACTGTGACCGCGGCGGGAACGATGCGTCTCACACGCTCACCCCCACGGTCCCGGAGCGTTCGATGGCCGCAACGCTGCCCCCCAGGTAGGCCTCGACCACCCGCTGGTCGGAACGGACCTGCTCGGGTGTCCCCTCGCAAATGACCTTGCCGTCGGCCATGGCGACGATCCTGTCGGAGATCCCCATGATCAAAGGGATGTCATGCTCGATCACCACCAAGGTCAGCCCCAGCTGCGACTTGAGGTTCTCGAGCAGCGCCCCGAGCGCCTCGGTCTCGCGCTGGGCGATCCCCGACGACGGCTCGTCGAGCAGGAGGAGCTTCGGTTCGAGCGCCACCAGACAAGCCAGTTCGGTGATGCGGCGGGTGCCGGTCGAGAGCTCCTGCACCTGCTTGTCGCGGTAGGCGTCGAGCCCCATGAAAGAGACGAGCTGGCGCGCCCGGCCGTCCTTTGTCCTCTCCTCGAAACCCAGCCCGGCGACCGACGAGAGCAGTCGCGACGGCGACGAGCGCTCCAAACCCAGCTTCACCGTCTCGAGAACGGTCATGGTCGGGAAGAGCGCCGCGTCCTGGAAGGATCGGATCAGCCCCAGGCGGGCGCGCGCCTCGGGGCTGAGGGCGGTCACGTCGCGATGGTCGAAGACCACCTGCCCGGCGTCGGCCCGGGTGAAGCCGCCGAGCAGCTCGAAGGTGGTGGTCTTGCCGGCGCCGTTGGGGCCGATCAGGCCCACGGTCTCTCCACCTCGCACCGAGAAGGACACGCCGTCCACGGCGACCACCCCCCCGAAGCGCTTCGACAGGCCCCTGGCCTCCAGGAGCGGCGCCCTGGCGACGCGCGGGGCGTGACCGTTTCGGGCTGCTGCAAAGGCCGCGGCCCGCGCTGGCGGCTCCCGAGGTGCGGGAGGCGCCGGCGTGTCGGCCTCGGCGGCTCCCTCGGCGAGGACGACCCCTCGGCGACGCCCGATCCAAGCGTAGAGCCTGTCCCGAAGCGGCGACACCGCCCCAGCGAGACCGCCCGGCAGGAACAGGATGAGCAGCAGCGCTCCCAGCTTTGTCGCCGCGAGGCCCGCCGAGTCGAGGGGCAGCAGCGGCAGGCCGAGAACGTAGAAGGCCCCCATGATCGGACCGGCGAGGACCGACACGCCGCCGATCACCGTCATGACGACCACGTCGATGCTCGCCTGGGTGGGGAAGGTCGTGGCGTCGACACTCGACAGCGAGTGGGTGAACACGGCGCCGCCGATGCCGGCGAGGAAGCCGGCCAGAAGGTAGCCCTGCAACTTGACCAACGAGGCGGGGACGGTGAAGGCGCGGGCGTTCTCCTCGTTGTCGCGCACGGCGACCAGCAGCCGACCGAACCCCGAACGCCGAACGTTGCGGGCGACAAGGGCACAAAGGACGAGGATCGCCAAGGCGAACCAGTAGTAGGACTTGCCCGTGTCGAGGCGCTGTCCGAGCACGCTCGGCACCGCCGGAGTGCGCCCGTTGCCGAGCATCCAGCTCTGGGTTAGCAGCCACGCCGGGGTGGCGAGGGCGAACGACAAGGTGGTGACGGTGAGCATCAGCCCCCGGATGCGAAGCGCCGGCAGCCCGATCAGCACCGACACCACCCCCGCGCCGAGCCCGGCGTACACGAAAGCCAGAGCGAAGTCCGCTGTGTGGGCGGCGACGTAGTAGGAGATCGTCCCGCCGATGGCGGCCACGGCGAACTGGCCGAGGGTGAGCTGGCCGCCGAGACCGGTCAGGATCCCGATCGACAGGCCCACGATCGAGAAGGCGTAGATGCCGGTGAAACTGACGGCGAGGCTGTTGGTGATCACGAAGGGCAGGAGGGCGCCGGCCGCCACCGCAACGGCGGCGAGAAGCCAGGCCATGTTGCGGACCAGCCATATGCGCCGCAGTGCGTCGGGCACCGGCCGGAGCGCCTGCACCGCCGCCCAGCTCCCCTTCTCCTCGTCGCGCCCGCCTTGGCGCCGCTGCACCAGGAGGGCGACCAGGATGATGACGAACAGCGTCGCTTCGACCAGACCCGAGCGGGGGTAGTTCCACAGCAGCAGCTGCTCGACCACGCCCAGGCCCACACCGGCGAACAGCGCCGTCGGCATGTCCGACATGCGGGCGACCACGGCGCAGGTCATCGCCCGCAACAGCAGCGCCGGCCCGAAGCTCTGGGCGCTGGTGAAGCCGCTGGTCGGCTGGGTGAGGATCGCCGAGAACGCCGAGAGGGCGCCGGCTATCGCCCAGGCCAGAGACGACATCCGAGGCGCGTTGATCCCCGACATGCGCGCTGCCTCGGGGTTGGCCGCCGCGCTGCGCAGCGCCAAGCCGAAACGCGACACCCTCAAGAACACGGCGACGGCGGCCACGACCACCGGTGAGAGGAACAGCATCCCCGAATAGGCGGGGGTCACCCGCAGGGCGCCGATTTCGAAAGTTGGCAGGAACGACGGCTCGGGGAAGAGGGCGCCCGCCGATGCCGTGGAGTTGATCGCCTCGGCGAAGGCGACCAGGAAGCTGCCGACACCGAGGGTGGCCACCACCGACACCAGGCGCGGCGCACCCCGCAGCCTGCGCACCACCCCCGTTTCCGCCGCGGCGCCGACCAATCCCGCCGCGGCCAGCGCGACAGGGAACGTCACCCAGTAGGGCACGTGGTACTTGACGACGATCAAGCCGAAGACCGCAGCCCCGAAGGCGCCGATCTGCCCGTGGGCAAAGTTGATGATCCGGTTGGTGCGGTAGATGAGGACCAAGCCGACACCTAGCAGGCCGTAGGTCATGCCGATGATCGCGCCGAGCACCACCACCGGCAGCGGCGTCGAGAACGAATAGACGTGGGCGTCGCCCAGCTCGACCAGCACCACCTTGACGGCGACCACGGCGGCGGCCACCGCTGCGGCCACCGCCACCGGCCGGCGCCAGTTGCGCAGACGGACGCTCGTCACCGCTCCGGTCACGTCCCGGCCGCCGCGGCGCCCGATAGGAAAACGGCCCGCAGCAGGTCGTCCCTGGCGAGCAGCTCGCCTGCCGGGCCGTCGAAGCGGATCTCACCCTTCTCCATGAAAAAGGCGTGGTCGACCAGGTTGAGCGCGATGTTGACCGACTGCTCGACGAGCACCACCGCAGCCCCACCGGCGTTGATCCGCCGCACCATGTCGAGCAACTGGCCGACGACGATCGGCGCCAGGCCGAGGGAAAGCTCGTCGATGAGCAGCAGCTTGGGCCTCAGGATCAGCGCCTTGGACAGGCCGAGCATCTGCTGCTCGCCGCCCGAAAGCGTCGAGGCCAGGTTGTTGCGCCTCTCGGCCAGGCGGGGGAAGGCGTCGAAGCACTCGTCTATCGCCCGGTCCAGCGCTTTCCGGTCCTTGCCCAGCGTGTAGCCGAAGCTGCGCAGGTTCTCCACGACGGTCATCGGTCCGAACACCGCCCGGCCGCCGGGCACCTGGGTGACACCCAGGCGCACCCGGCGCTCGGCGTCGAGGAAGGTGATGTCCTCGCCGACGAGGCGCACCGAACCCGATCGGGGAAGGCACACCCCGGAGATCACCTTGAGCAGCGTCGACTTGCCCGCCCCGTTGACACCCAGGAGGGCGACCATCTCGCCGTCGTCGACGGTGAAGTCCACGCCGAAGAGCACCTGCAACGACCCGTAGGAAAAGTCGACACCCCGGCAGGCGAGCAGCGGCAGGTGGCCTCCGGCGGACTTGATCCGGCCGATCTGCTCCTCCTCGAGCACCTCGTCGATCATCCTGTCCAGATCGGCGCCCACGTGGCGTCCGGCGGTCGCTATCACCCACGAGCCGAGCACTCCCGGCAGCGTCACCGCCACCATCGACCCGACTATCCCGTAGCGGCGGTCGATGCCGGCGAAGAAGATGGCGCCGACCAGGCCGCCGATGGCGGTGAAGATCGCG
>DATGKR010000041.1:0-2819 GCA_035294565.1 Acidimicrobiales bacterium
GATCGACATTATCCCGAAGCGTGCAGCCAGCTCCTGCTCCGCCTCGGTGTCCACCTTGGCGAACGTGAGGTCGGGGTGAGCCGCGGAGGCCTGCTCGAACACCGGCGCGAACGCGCGGCACGGTCCGCACCACGACGCCCAGAAGTCCACGAGCACGATGTCGTTCGAGGCTACGACGTCGTCGAAGCTTTCCGATCCCAGCGTCACTGTCGCCATGGCAGACTAGACCTCCCTTGTCTGGTGGGCACCGCCGCGGCACCCATCGTCATCTTCCAACGTATATACCCCCCCTAGGTATTCCCCGTCTTGGGCGCCGCAGCCGGCAAGAGCAGCAGAGGAGGCGGGGAACCGGCGAGGATCGCGCGCAGCACCCGGGCTCGTTCGGCGCCTGTCTTGCCGCCCCATTCGACCACCACCAGGTCGGCTTCGGCCGCCCACGATCGGAGCACGTCCGTGGTACGCCCGCTTCGTACCCTGAGGAGGGCGGTGCCGACCTGGTGCTCACGGCGAAGCTCTTCGAGCCACTCCTGCGCGTGGTGCCCGGACCCCTCCCACATGGCCGGGCGGTTGTCCTCGCCGAGCACATGGACCTGCTCTACGGCCATGTCCTTGGCCAGCGCCCTGCGGATCAGGAGACGCAGCACCGGGCCCTCGGCGCGGCTGCGCTCGAAGGGCACGAGCACCCGCCGCACCCGGGGAGCCACTGGCCCCGCCTCCCGGGCGGCCCCACCGCCGCCGGGAAGGACCAAGACGGCTCCGTCCATCTTGGCCGCCGCGGCGAGGATCGCCTCGGCCTCCGCCGGGCCGTCCCCGCCTTGGGGGCGGGGTTCGAGCAGCGCTTCGAGGTTCACCAGGTCGGCGACGTCGTGCACCACGGCTTGCCAGCGGCCGTACTCTCCCGGGCTGGCGAGAACGTGGAGGCGAGGCGCTCCAGCGAAGGCGGTCACGACACCCATCTCCCCGGGGGAGTGATGCGTGCCGGGGTCCCGTGCACCACGACTCGAAGCGAGCGCTCGCAGCCCACGTAGACGGCGTCGGACCGGCAGATCAAACGGAGCGGCCGGCCCCGCCAGCACAGCGCCACGCGAAGTTCGTCCCAGCCCTCCGGCAGGACCGGATCGGCCTGCAGTGCGGTGTCGGAAGGGCCGGGCGGGCGCAAGCCGGCGAACCCGGCGACGATCGCCTGCCAGATGCCCCCCAGGTTCGCGAGGTGCAGCCCCCCGGCGGTGGTCTCGGTCAGATCCTCCATGTCTACGGCCGTCGCCAGTCGCAGCATGTCGAGCGCCTCGTCGGCTCGCCCGGCGCGTGCGAGCAGCGCGGCGTGGACCGACGGGGAGAGCGAGCTGCCGTGCACGGTGCGCGCCAGGTAGTAGTCGAGGTTGGCCGCGAGCGAGCCTGGCCGAACCTCCTCGGGGACGAGATGGTGCGCCATGAGAACATCGGCCTGCTTGATGAGCTGCGAGCCGGCCAGCCGGGCCCGGCCGAGCGCCAGGTCGGCGGCGACCGGCACCGGGCCGAGGTCCTTGGCGAGGAGCGGCTCGAGGTCGAAGTACCCGGCGAACTGCTCGTACAAGCCGCTGGTCAGGTCGTAGCCCTCGACGAGGCTGTCGGCTGCTCGACGCCAGCTCTGCGCCTCGTCGGCCTCGGGAGAACCAGGCCGGCCCCGATCGGCCAGCTCGGCCGCCCGGCGCAGGTTCCAGCGGGCCATCAAGTTGGTGAAAGCGTTGTCGTCCACCCCCTCGTGGTACTCGTCGGGCCCGATGACCCCCTCGATGTGGGCCTTTCCGTCCCGGCCGTAGCGCAGACGGCTGGCCCAGTAACGGGCGGTTTCTGTCAGGAGCGGGCCGCCCGGGCCCTCGAGGTACGACCAGCGGCCGGACCAAGCCGCGAACGTCCAAGCAGCCCAGGCGACGTCGGCCGTCACGTGCTCCTCCAGGTCCCCGGTGCGGATCGGCACCACCTCCCCGTGCTGGTCCACTCCGCTCCTGGGGGTCACGTCGCTGCCGTCACGAGCCGACTCCCAAGGAAAGCGAGCGCCTTGGCGTCCCTCCGACACCGCTCGGGCGCGAGCGGCCGGCAGGCGCCTGAGGCGGTAGGCGAGAACGGCACGCGCCGCGCCCGGATCCACGGCGGCGAGAACCGGGAGCACGAAAACGTCGGTGTCCCAGAAGACGTGCCCGGCATAGGCCTGGCCGGTGAGACCCCGGGCTCCCACCGCCGCCTCGCCTCCGGCCCGCGCCGAGGATCGCAGGTGGAACAGGGCGAAGCGGGCGGCCAGGGTGATGTCGGGGTCGCCGACCACCTCGACGTCGCCGGTAGCCCAGCGCGCCGCCCAGGCGTCGCGCTGCTCGGCGAGAAGCCTGCGCGCCCCCAGCCGGGACGCTTCCCCCAACCGGCGGGCCGCCACCCCGGCCCGGGGCGGCCGCCGCGAGGACCCGAGATAGACAGCCACGCGCTCGACCGTGCGCAAAGTCCCCTCGTCAGCGAGGACGGTGGTTGTGACCGCCCTCGCCGCGCCGCCGCCGAGCGGCGAGCGCACGACGGTCGGTGTGACATCGGACGTCTCCGGCTCCGCCGACCAGATCGCGCCGGGGCCCTCGGCGGCCATCACCGCAGTCCCGGGCCTCGCCACGCAGGCGAAGCGCACTGTGAAGATCCTCCCTTTCGGGCCCACTGCTACCCGGGTGAGCACCCCGTCGCGCAGGTCCAGCACCCGCCGTCCCGATGGGAGGCCTTCGACCAGTGGCAGGGAACACCAGCCCGGCAGGGCCATCAGCGTCTCGGTGACGTCGGGCGCCGGCCGGTAGAGCCCTGCGACC
>DATGKR010000042.1:0-6533 GCA_035294565.1 Acidimicrobiales bacterium
GCCTGCGAGCTGACCGCGGCCCTGGAGGAGTCGCTCGCCCGGCCGGGCAGCGCGTGGGACCGGGTGGGGGCGATCGTGCGGGCCGTTTTCCGTCTCGCCGTGCGCCGGCCCGAGCTCCTCGGGCTGCTCCGCGAGGTGAGCCGGCTCGGCCCTCCTGCGGCGACCCGGTTCGCCGCGGTGCTCGAACCGTTGATCTCGCGCGCCACGGGTTTCCTCGAGGAGGCCATGTCGCGCGGTGAGCTGCGCCGCCAGGACGCCCGCCTGTTGTTGCTCATGGCCTACTCCAGCGTGGTGGGCGTCGCCACCGAGGCTGAGGTGCTGCGCGCCCTCGGCGTGGAGCCGACGGCCAGGGTGCTGGTCCGCCAGCGGGCGGCGCTGCTGGACTTCCTCCGCTCGGCGCTCGTGCCCTAGTAGCCGTGCGGGCCTTCGGGCCTGCTCTGGCGGCTCGGCACCCCCGCACGCCTTCGAGGGCTAGCCTCGGCGCCGTGGGAGCTCACGGGGATTCGACCTGGATGGACGCGACGGCGCAGGCGGAGCTGGTCCGCAGCGGGCAGGCCAGCCCGGGGGAGCTGGCCGAGGAGGCCATAGAGCGCATCGAGGCGCTCAACCCCCAGCTGAACGCCGTCATCCGCACCCGCTTCGACGAGGCCCGCGCCGAGGCGGCGGGAGCGCTCCCCGACGGCCCGTTCCGCGGCGTGCCCCTCCTTCTCAAGGACATCGGGGCCACCGTCGCCGGCGAGGCGACCGCCTTCGGCGTCGGGCCGATGGAGAAGGTGGCAATGCCGGTGACGTCGTTCTTGGCCGAGCAGTTCCGGGCGGCCGGCTTCGTGGTCCTCGGCCGGACCAACGTGCCCGAGATGGGGACGACCGTCACCACCGAGCCGAAGAGCTTTCCCCCCGCCCGCAACCCGTGGAACACCGACCACTCCACCGGGGGTTCGTCGGGGGGCTCGGCGGCGGCGGTGGCGAGCGGCATGGTCGCCGTCGCCCACGCCAACGACGGCGGCGGCTCCATCCGCATCCCCGCCAGCGAATGCGGCCTGGTCGGCTTGAAACCCACCCGGGCACGGGTCAGCCAGGGGCCGGCGGTGGGGGAGGGCTGGGCCGGGGGGACGATCGACGGGGTGCTGTGCCGGTCGGTGCGCGACGCGGCCGGCGTGCTCGACACCATCCGCGCCGAGATGCCCGGCGAGCCCTACTACCCGCCTCCGCTGCCGGGGCCGCTCAGCGCCGAGGTCGGCGCCGAGCCGCCCAGGCTCAGAGTGGGTTTCCTCGACCGGCCCGGGGCCGAATGGTTCCTCGACGACCCGGAATGCCGGGAGGCGGTGGCCCGCACTGTCGCCACCCTCGAGGCGCTCGGCCATCAGGTGGCGCCTGGCGGACCCGAAGCGATGTTCGATGAGGAGCTCTCACCGAACCTGGTGCGGATCATCGCCGCCGACACCGAGGCGCTGTTCCGGACCTTCGAGATGCTCCTCGGACGGCCCATCTCCGACGAGGAGATCGAGCCCCGCAACGTCGCCTACCGAGAAGCCGGCAGGGCCATGACCGCCGTCGAGTACCTCGACGCGCGAGCGTGGATAGGGATCTGGACCCGGCGCATGGCCTCGTGGTGGGCCGACCACGACATCCTGGTCACTCCGACCGTCGGGGCGCCGCCGCCGCGGCTGGGATGGTTCACCGAGGAGGGGCCTGCCAAGGAGGGTCCCCGCATCGCCAGCTTCATCCCCTACACGGCGCAGTTCAACATGACCGGCCAGCCGGCGGTGAGCCTGCCGCTGCACCAAAGCGCGGGCGGGCTTCCCGTCGGCGTGCAGCTCGTCGGGCCCTACGGCAGGGAGGACCTGCTGGTCCGCTTGGCCGCCACCCTCGAGGAGGCCATGCCCTGGAAGGACCGCCGGCCCCCGGTGGCCGCCTGATCGGCGCCCGGCCCGGCGGAGCTCCAGCCGGGCCGGGGGTCAGCGGGTGCGGGCCCAGCGGCGCTTGGGCTGCTCCTCCCGCTTCGACTTCGGCGGCGTGTAGCGGCCGGAGCGGATCGGCTTCTTCGCCGCCGGCGCAGGCTTGCGGCCCCCCCGGCCCGCCGGGGCGGGCCTGGGATCCACGCCGGCGCGCTGGCGGGCCGTGGTGGAGCGGGTCTGGCGCCGGATCAGGATCAGACCGTACGCCAAGGGGATGAAAACGGCGAGCAGCTTCGCCACGGCCAGACGGTCCGGCACGGTGGGCAGGTCGACGACCAGCGCAGCGGCGATCATGGCGAACGCCACAGCCGTCCGGTTCTTCCAGAAGCGGAGCAGGCCCAGCGCGCCGAGCGACACCACCAGGCCGGCGGCGGCCAGAGCGGTCGGCGGGTGGGTGGGGGCGCCCTTGCCGGTCGTGACCGTCAACTCGAGGATCGCCACCACCACCAGCTCGACGCCGATGATGTAGCCGTACATCGCCTCGCTGCCGCGCATGACGCTGGGCTTCAGCTCCAGGTCTGCGGGGTCCACTTCGCTCGGTTGGGCCCTGCGCAGGAAGGCCACGTCAGCCCCGCTCGGGCTCGTCCTGGGGCTGGCCCGCTTCCTCGCCCGGGTCGCCGGGCGTTCCCGCCCGGGTGGGATCGTCGAGCAGCCACGGCCGGACCTGCACGACGCTCTGTCGGGGCCGGCCGTACTCGAAGTCGGCCTCCACCGGGAGGTCCCTCGGAGGGTCGCCCGAGGTCTGGACGACTATCGAGGGCTCCTGCCTGTTGGGTTCCAGCGCCTGCTGGAGCCCGAGGGCGAAACCGGTGAGGATCGCCCCCGCGGCGCTGCGCTTGCGCCAGGCCTCCACCCTCGGGGGCAGGGCGGTGTGGGGGCCGTCGTCGGGACCCCGGCCGCTGTCGGCGACCTCCTCCGGCTCCTCCCGGGGCGTCGGCGCGTCCGGATCCACGCCCCCAGGTTACCGGCTCGGGATGCGCAGGCTCTCAGTAGCCGTAGCCGCCGCCTCCCGAGGACGATGTCGTCGTGCTCGGCGAGGAGGCCCCCTTGACGGGCTGGCCGGACGCGTTAAGGACGTACCAGATACCGCCGAAGTTGTCGATGCCCTCCCCGTTCACCTGACCGGGCGCTTTGTCGTGGGAGAAGGTGTAGAGCGGATGCCCGTTGTAGGTCACCTGGTGGGCGCCCCCCGACCTAATGATCGTGCCGAGCAGGCTGGCGTCGGCACCCCCGGAGGCCTTGGGGGAGCCGGTGGTGAGCAGCGGTGGCCAGATCGAAACGCAGGCCCCGGTGCAGATGCTCGCCTTGGGGGAGTCGCCGGTGAGCATGTACAGAGTCATCCCCGCGGAGTCCACCAGGATCGTCCCGTACTTCGAAGACGACGCCGTCGTCACCGTCGCCCCCGCGGTGGTCGACGCTGCGGGCGTCGAGGTGGCCGGCGTCGACGAGGCGGCCGGCTTCGACGACGAGCCGCAAGCCGACAGCCCCATCCCCAACAGCGCGGCGACAGCCATCGTCCAGACTGGTGTCCCGTATCGACGCGGTCTGCAGGCGGTCACGGCGACACACCTCCTCTTGGTCGGCGATCCTCTGGAGAAAGCTCCTGTTGGCCGGGTTTCTACCACTTGGCGGGCCGGCGCAGCGCGCGGGGGCGGCTGGGAACGGCTAGGCGAGCGGCAGGGGAGCGGGCAGAAGCGTGCTGCCCGCCAGGTACCGGTCGACGTGCATGGCCGCCGAGCGGCCCTCCGCTATGGCCCAGACGATGAGGCTCTGTCCCCGTCCGGCGTCGCCGCACACGAAGACACCCCGGCGCGACGTCTGGTAGTCGGCGCCTCGGGCGATGTTCCCCCGCGGCGTCATCTCCAGGCCCAGGGCTTCCGGTAGCGCCCGCTCGGGGCCCGAGAAGCCGAGGGCGAGCAGCACCAGCTCGCACGGCAGCTCGAACTCGGTGCCCTCCACCGGCTCGAAGGTGGTGCGGCCGTCGACGGTCCTCATCTCCACCTCGCAGGCCCTCAGGCCGCCCACCGCGCCGGCCCCGTCGTCGACGAACTCCATCGTGCTCACCGAGAAGAGCCTCTCGCCGCCCTCCTCGTGGGCCGAGGAGGTGCGGAACATGAGCGGCCAGGTCGGCCACGGGGTCGAGGGGTGGCGGGTGTCGGGCGGGCGGGGCATGATCTCGAACTGGTGGACCGACACCGCCCCCTGGCGGTGGGCGGTCCCGAGGCAGTCGGCCCCGGTGTCGCCGCCGCCGATTATCACCACCCGCTTGCCCCTGGCGCTGATCGGCGTAGCCGCCGGGGGGTCGGGGGCGAAGGCGGCGACGTTCGCCGGCGGCAGGTACTCCATCGCCTGGTGGACGCCGCGGAGGTCACGCCCGGGGACCTGCAGGTCCCTGGGCACGGTCGCCCCGGCTGCTATCACCACCGCGTCGGACTCGGCCGCCAGGCGCAGCGCCAGGTCTCCTGTGACGTCGACACCGTTGGCGAAGCGGGTCCCCTCGGCCTCCATCTGCGCCAGGCGCCGGTCGAGGAACCTCTTCTCCATCTTGAACTCGGGGATGCCGTAGCGCAGAAGGCCCCCCGGCCGGTCGGCCCGCTCGTAGACCGTCACCGCGTGGCCTGCTCTGGTGAGCTGCTGGGCGGCGGCCAGCCCCGCCGGGCCCGACCCGACAACAGCCACCCGCTTGCCCGTCGCCACCGACGGGAGCACCGGGGTCACCCAGCCCTCGTCCCAGGCGCGGTCGGCGATCGACTGCTCGACCTGCTTGATGGTCACCGGGTCGGCGTTGATCCCCAGCACGCACGCCGCCTCGCACGGCGCCGGGCAGAGGCGGCCGGTGAACTCGGGGAAGTTGTTGGTGGCGTGCAGGCGCTCGCTGGCGTCGCGCCAGCGGTCCCGGTAGACCAGGTCGTTCCAGTCGGGGATCAAGTTGCCCAGCGGGCAGCCGTCGTTGCAGAACGGGATGCCACAGTCCATGCAGCGCGACGCCTGGACCTCCAGGTGGTCGTCGGGGAACGGCTCGTACACCTCCCGCCAGTCGCGGATGCGAACCGGGACCGGCCGGCGCGCCGGCGTCTCGCGGGGATGCTTCAAGAACCCCGTCGGGTCAGCCACGGCTCCGCCCCTGACACATCTGCCGGCCGACAACGGCCGGCTGGGCGGCGGCTGAGGGCCTAGCCATGGGCCGCCGCCATGACCGCTTCGTCAACGGGACGGCCGGTGCGCTCCGCCTCGCGGCGGGCCTCCAGCACCCTCTTGTAGTCGCGGGGCATCACCTTGACGAACTCCGCCCCCGCGCCGGGCCATCGCGACAGCAGCCGCCCGGCGACCATGGAGCCGGTCTCGTCGGCGTGGCGGCGCAGCACCTCTCCCAGCCAGTCGACGTCCCCCTCGTCGCAGTCCTCCAGGTCGACCATCTCACCGTTGAGGTGGGCGCCGAACCTGCCGGCCGGATCCCACACGAAGGCGACCCCACCGGACATGCCGGCACCGAAGTTGCGGCCGGTCGCCCCGAGGACGACCGCCCGGCCGCCCGTCATGTACTCGCAGCCGTGGTCGCCGACTCCCTCGACGACGGCCAGCGCCCCGGAGTTGCGGACGCAGAACCGCTCGCCGACGACGCCCCGGATGAAAACCTCGCCGCCGGTGGCACCGTAGAGGATCACGTTGCCGGCGATGATCTGCTCTTCGGCGACGAAGGAAGGCGGGGCGTCGAGGGGCGGACGGACGACGATCCGCCCGCCCGACAACCCCTTCCCGAGGTAGTCGTTGGCGTCGCCCTCCAGGCGCAAAGTGATGCCGCGGGGCAGGAAAGCCCCGAAGCTCTGCCCCGCCGAGCCGGCGAAGGAGATGTCGATCGTCCCGTCCGGCAGCCCGGCGCCGCCGTAACGGCGGGACACTTCTGCCCCGAGCATCGTCCCCACAGTGCGGTTCACGTTCCTGATCGGCATCGACAACGCCACCGGTCTGGCGTCCTCGAGCGCCGTCCTGCACTCCTCGATCAGGCGGCGGTCGAGCGCCCTGTCGAGCCCGTGGTCCTGCGCCGACACGCAGCGGCGGGGTTCGCCGTCGGCCGCCTCGGGCACGGTGAGGATCGGAGAGAGATCCAGGCCCTTCGCCTTCCAGTGCTCCACGGCGGTGACCGTGTCGAGCAGCTCGGGATGCCCGATGATCTCGTCGAGGGAACGGAAGCCCATCGCCGCCAGCCACTCGCGGACCTCCTCGGCGATGTACTCGAAGAAGGTGACCACGAACTCGGGCCGGCCGCTGAAACGCTTGCGCAGCTCGGGGTTCTGCGTGGCGATCCCCACCGGGCAGGTGTCCAGGTGGCAGACGCGCATCATGATGCAGCCCGACACGACCAGCGGGGCGGTGGCGAAGCCGTATTCTTCGGCCCCGAGCAGGGCGGCGATCACCACGTCCCGGCCCGTCTTCAACTGGCCGTCGACCTGCACGACGATCCTGTCGCGCAGGCGGTTGAGCATCAACGTCTGCTGCGTCTCGGCCAGGCCCAGCTCCCACGGGGCGCCGGCGTGCTTGATGGAGTTCAGCGGTGAGGCGCCGGTGCCTCCGTCG
>DATGKR010000043.1:0-5624 GCA_035294565.1 Acidimicrobiales bacterium
CCGCTCAGCTACTCCGGTGGGTGGCGATCAGGATGCCGATGTTGGAAACGACGAAGGGGACACAGTAGGTGAGCCCCGTCTTCAGCCAGACTATGCCGGTGGCGTGGCCGGCGAGGACCACGTTCAGCTGGTTGATGGCAAAGAGGACGGTCCCGACGACCAGCGCCGTGAGGACGGTGCGGCGAAGGTGCGGTCGGTAGGCGACGACCCCCATGGCCTCTCCAGGCCGGAACCACACTGGGGGCGCGGTTCCGACGAGCCGGATCCCGCAGGTGCCGCAGTACCGCTGCCCCGAGGAGTTGAGGTGGCCCCTTCCGCACCGACAGGCTGTCTCGCTCATCGACGTTCGATGTCGGCCCAGCCCGGGATTGCGGCTGGGATGGCCGTCCCGAAAAGCCGGTGTGGCTGGAGCGGCGACCGGCGCCGCGCGCCTGGCCACGGCGGGGGGGCAGGGCCGGTGAGCCCCTCTCGGGCAGTGTCGAGGCGCAACGGGCCAGCCGGGACCGGGGGAGGTCCGAAGGTCGTCGCTTGCCGATCCGGCCGAGCGCGGTCTCGATCAGCGAGAGCCACTCGGCGTACTCGCTGCATGTCCAGCGCTCTTCCAGGCGACATCGGAGGACGCCGGCCGGCGTCGGGATCCGCCTCGGCGTACATGTCACCTGGCAGGTGCGACCCTCGCGCACGCCGCGATGCCGGCCGTGTGGTCGGACACGATGGACGAGCCCAGCCCTACCAGCTGGGCGACCCTTTGGTCGGTCACGCTGTAGTGGGCGTAGCGACCGGCCCTGCGAACCTCCAGCAGACCGCAGTCGACGAGGCAGGCGAGGTGGGCCGAGACGCGGCCCTGGGAGAGCCCGGCCGCCTGGACGCACTCGTTGCCGGTTCGTTCCTGCTCCGCGCAGAAGGCGAGGAGCAGGAGGCGGGTGGGGTCCCCGAGGGCCCGGTAGAAGCG
Organism: Acidimicrobiales bacterium; assembly: GCA_035294565.1. GTDB lineage: Bacteria > Actinomycetota > Acidimicrobiia > Acidimicrobiales > Palsa-688 > DATGKR01. The sequence continues at coordinate 953 of DATGKR010000043.1, forward strand.
GGCCAGAAGCTCGCGGCCCACGGGGTCCTCGGGCACGGGAGGCACGGCGGGCCCGCGGCGTCTGGCGGTCGTTGCTGTCACGGGGCGCAGCATGACAGCTCTGCGACGTCGGTGGGGGAACCCTGGGCGGCCAGCCCGACATGCCCGACAAGCCGCCACGCCCGACCATCAGCACCTGTCGCCGCTCGCCCGGGGAGAGAAGGGAGGTCAGCGCATGGCCTCCCGCGCGGCGAGACCCGCGGCGCCCGAGCCGACGATCGCCAGGTCATACCCCTTCCCGACCTCCCTCCTTTGATTCTGCTATCCGGATAGTAGCCCGTCATTGGGCGCAAGAGGGCCGAGGCGGGCAGGCCCCACGGGCTCCACATCTCGCAGGGCCGGTCAGTCCACTAGGGCCGACGCGTCCACCCTGGCTGGCGGCCGCGGGGTCGGCGGGGCGGGAAGGCGGGCGAGCAGGTCGGAGTACAGGTGCACGTGGGCGGGCACGGCGAACGGGGCGTGCAGGTTGACGATCAGGCATTCGCCGGGCATCAGCGTCTGGATCTCCGCTCCTTGGGCGCTGATGTCCTGCTTGGCGGAGGCCCGCAGCATGTTCCGGTCCTTCTCGTCGGCGAGGCCGAGAACGAAGAAGGTGTTGAACTGGCTGAGCAGCTCGTCGTCGAGCAGCTTCGGCTGCTGGGTGACGGCGCAGAGGCCGACGTTGAACTTCCGGCCTTCGCGAGCGACGCGTGGGAAGACGTTCGACTCGCGGTCCCTGCTGGTGCCGAGGACGCGCTGCGCCTCCTCCAGGGCGATCGCCACGACGGGCATGCGGGCGTGGCGGGTCGGCTCGTCGAGATACGCCGCCTGCCAGGTCTCGAGGACCCGGCGGGCGAGGAACGACGCGACCAGCACCTCCTCGGTAGAGCCCAGGCCGCTGACGTCGACGAGCACCACCTTGCCGGCCAAAAGGTCGTCGATCATGCGCCCACCGGCCGACACGGCGGGGTCGGTCGCCACGCAGCGCAGATCGATGATGCGCCGCGCCCGGCGGTGCAGCACCTGCAGGGTGCTCAACGCCACGCGCGCCGACAGCTCGACGTCGCGGAAGCCGGGCAGGTCGTCGACGGCGGCGAACTCGGCGAGCCACGACAGGCCTTCGCTGCCGTAGTGGCGCTCCAATTCGTGCAGCGCCTCCTCCTGGGGCCTCGTCCAGTCGTAGGCGGTGCGCAGATCGTCGACCGTCAGCTCCGCCAGGCTGATGCGCAGCGCCGACGTGCCGGGAAGCGACCGGTTGGCGTACACGCGCAGGGAGGAGCCCGCCCAGGGGTGGCGGACGAGGGCGTTTCGGTACTCGCCGTGCGGATCGATCAGCAGGAGCGAGTACCGGCCGTTCGCCTGCATGACCCCCGAGGCGAGCACCTGCATGAGGTTCGACTTGCCCATGCCCGTCGTCGCGAAGACCCCGACGTGCGATGCGAGGCTCGAGCCGGGGATTCCCACCTCGAAGTCCACGACCGTCTCCCCGCTGCGCAGGTGGCCGAGCGGCAGGTCACCCATGCGCTCCGCCAGGAAGGCGAAGTCCTCGGCGCTAGGCGCGACGACGGCGGAGAACTGCGTCGGCAGGCTCTTCGGCTTGCGGAAGACGGTTCGGGGCGCGCCGGGGACCTCCGGCGGCGCCAGGTAGCCGAGGCAGCGGCACTGGGCGACTCGGTAGGTCCGCCTGTCCTGTTCGTGCACCGGGTGCGCGCCGGTCTCGCCTCGCACGTCGTCGGCGAGGAGCGTGCCGGCGACCCGCTCGGCCCAGCCCGGCTCTCGGTGCTCGGTGCCGTAGGTGACGTCGACCACCCGGAACAGGTAGCGCCGCCCGGTCACCTCGTCGACGGCGACCAGGAGCTCGCCGATGAAGAGATCCTCGTCGGGCGCGGAGCGGAACACCGCTTCGAGCACGTTCCGTCCGAACAGGCGTCCGCGGGTGGTCACAGGGAAAGTTTGGCCGACGAGAGGGGTCGGCTGGGGTATGAGCGGTCGGGCGACGAGGGCCGGGAGGAAGTGCAGGCGGGGCCGGCGGACGCATGGTTTCCCCCAGATCCTCGAGGACCCAGATCCTCGAGGACCGACCCTGATGTCACTCTCCTCCGACGAGGACCTGGGCGACCAGTGAAGGGTCGAACAGGCCGTGCGACACCACCCCGGGGTCGGCGTCGAGGTGGCGGGCGAGAGCGGCCGGGTCGGGGAACGGGTCCAGCCAGTCGGCGATGACACCCCCGTCCGGGCTGGGCGGGGCGCCGGTTCGGACCCGCGCCGCGCCGAGCCGGCGGAGGGTCGACTCGAGGGCGAAGCCGAGCACCTCGAGCGGTACGGGTGGGCTCAGGCGCTCGACCTTCTTGTCCGACGAGACGATCACCACGAAACGGTCGGCGGCGGCGGCGACCACCTTCTCCCGGGTATGCGCCCCGCCTCCGCCTTTGATCAGCCAGCGGTCGGGGGTCACCTGGTCCGCCCCGTCGATGGCCAGGTCGAGGCGCCCGATGGCGCGGAACTCGTCCACCCTGATCCCGAGCGACGACGCCTTGGCCGCCGTGGCGGGGGACGTCGCCACGCAGCGGATGTCCAGCCGGCGGGCGGCCAGTGGAGGGAGGAGGTAGGCGACGGTGGTGCCGGTGCCGAGGCCGACGGTCATGCCGTCCTCGACCAAGGCCGCGGCGGCCTCGGCCGCCAAGCGCTTCTCCTTCTCGACCCGATCGCTCAAACGAGCCTGGTGTGGGGCACCGACGTCGGCTCGCCCCGCTCGGCGATCTCCCGGACGGCTGGGACCGGGTCGGGATCGGAGAACAGGGTGCCGTCCCCGTAGTCGGCGTCCCTGCCGGTGGCGTCGGTCACCCAGCAGGAGGCCTCCAGGGCGATGCCGTTGGGGTCGGTGAAGTAGACCGAGCGGATGAACCCGTGGTCCACGACGTCGGTCACCTCGCACCCCGCCTCCTTCAGCCTGGAACGCAGGCTGAGCAGCGCCTCCTCGTCGGGCAGGTTGAACGACACGTGGTCGAACTGGACGGCCCGCCTGTCGGGCACGCCGGCCGGCTTGGCGAACGGCTCCAGCTCGACGCGGCGGTACTCGAAGAAGGCGATCGTGTTCTGAGGGCCTATCTCGAAGAAGTAGTGGCGGAACGAGTCGTTGCCGAGGTGGGCGACGAGCCGGGCGCCGAGCACCCCGTGGTAGAAGCGCACCGTGGCGTCCATGTCGGTGGTCACCAGGGCCAGATGGTTGATCCCACGCCAGCGCGGCTCTTCGGACATGCGCCCATCCTAGGGCTGGTGCCGCCCGGTGCGGCGGTGGCAGGCTGGGCTCATGGCAATCTCCGTTGGCGACCAGATCCCCGACGTGAAGGTGCAGGTACCGGGCCCGAACGGGCCGCAGCAGGCGCAGACCGCCGACCTGCTCGGCAAGGGCACCGTGGTGCTCTTCGGTGTGCCCGGCGCTTTCACCCCGACGTGCAGCGACTTCCACCTCCCCGGCTTCGCTCTGAGGTCCGAGGAGATCAAAGCCCGAGGCGTGGACCGCATCTACTGCGTCGCGGTCAACGACGCGTTCGTCATGGGGGCGTGGGCCGCGGCCAACGACGTCGGAGACAAGGTCGGGATGATCGCCGACGGCAACGGGGATTTCACCAAGGCCCTCGGGCTCGACGTCGACCTCACCGGGGGCGGCCTCGGCCTGCGCTCCAAGCGCTACGCCATGATCATCAAAGACGGTAAGGTCACGCACCTGGCCGTCGAGGAAACCCTCGGCCTGGACGTGAGCAGCGCCGAGAAGGTGCTGGAGGCGCTCGGGGCCTAAAGGCCGTTCAGTCGCGGGGGGTGAGCAGGTAGGTGGACGACGCCTTGGCGACCAGTCGACCCGCTTCGTCGGTGACCTCCGCTTCGACGAAGGTGACCCTCTGGCCGCCGCCGATCACCCTGGCGGTGCAGGTGAGAGGCTCGCCCACCGGGGCGGCCCGGATGAAGCTGATCTTCATCTCCGTGTTGGCCGTGTAGGCCCGCCTGCCCTGCAGGTTGGTCACCGTGGCGGTCGCCATCGCCGAGTCGGCGAAGGCGGCGACGAAGCCGCCCTGCACCACGCCGGCCGGGTTGGCGAGGTGCTCCCCGGGCGTCATCCTCCACACCGTCACCCCCGGCTGCGACTTGTCGACGCAGGTCATGCCGAGCGTCAGGTCGCAACCGGGTGGGATCCGCAGGCTCATCTGGCCCTCGGCGGAAGGCTCCGCAGACCCGCCCACACCAGGTCGGCGAGGCGCAACGCCATCACGTCGGCTTCCCGGGGGTCAAGCCCGCCCGCCCGGCGGGAGACCCACCTTCGGGCCGAGACCTCGCCCAGGCCGACGATGGCGTAGCCGAGGAGGTCCCGATGGGCGTCGTCGATGTCGGCGTCGATGAACCGCCCGATCGTCTCGGCCATCCCCTCCTCCAGCCGCCGAACCGGCTCGGCGAACTCCTCCCGCAGGCGCGCCCCGCCGCCGAAGACCAACTGGAAGGCGCTGGTCCTCTCGCACACGAACCGGAAGTACGCCCTGAAACCGGCCAGGACCCGCTGGTAGGGGTTCTGCTCTGCGGCCGCCTTCGCCTCCACCTCGGCCAGCAGGTTCTGGCCGACGGTGTCGAGCAGCTCCAAGAAGAGCTCGTGCTTGGAGCGGAA
>DATGKR010000044.1:0-11463 GCA_035294565.1 Acidimicrobiales bacterium
GGCGGCGAGCAGGGCCTGCAGCTTCAGCTGCGTCTCGGCCAGCTCCTCGGCGGGGTCGGAGCCGGCGACGATCCCGTTGCCGGCGTAGATGCTGGCCCGGCGGCCGGAGACCAAGGCGCTGCGAATGCCCAGCATCCAGGCCCCGTCGCCCCGGGTGTCCACCCAACCGACCGGCCCGGCGTAACGGCCCCGTTCGAAGCCCTCCACCTTGCGGAGGTACTCGAACGCCGGTCCCTGCGGGGAGCCGCACACCGCCGGTGTGGGGTGGAGCAGGGCGGCGAGGCCGAGGGCGCTCGGCGCGCCAGCGGCGAGGCGGCCCTCGATGTGCGAGGCGAGGTGGGAGACGTTGCGCAGGCCGAGCACCGACGGCCGGTCGGGGACGTGGACCTCCTCGCACACAGATGCCAGCGCAGATCCGATCGCCTCGACGACCAGCCGGTGCTCGAGACGGGCCTTGGGGGAGGCCATCAGGGCGGCGACGAGCACCTCGTCGCCGTGCTCGTCGCCGCTTCGCGCGACGGTCCCCGCGAGGGGGTGGCTCTCCACCAAGCGCCCACGCCGACGGACGAGAAGCTCGGGGCTCGCCCCGATGAAACCCTCGGCCGAGAAAACCGTGCACGCCGGGTACAGCGAGACGAGCCTTTCGAGCACGTCACAGACGACGAAGGGCCGGTTGGCTTCCACGTCCACCCTGCGGGCGAGGACCACCTTGTCGAACCGCCCCTCCGCAATCTCCTCGACGGCGCCGGCAACCAGCTCCTTCCACTCGGCGTGGGGCATCGTCGGGACCAGCCGGAACGCGTCGGGCGGCGCACCCTCGGGCCCCGCCGCAGGGGGCGGAGCCTCGTCGCCGACGACGGTCTCCCAGGCGCCGTCGGCGTCGAAGCCGACGACCACCCGGGGGACGACCAGCGAGGCGGGCTCGGCCGGGTCGAACGGCAGCGCGCCGATCGCCACCGGTCCGGTGCCCGGCCGGCCGATCGGGTCGTCGGTGTCGAAGCCGGCGAGCGCCGCGGCGACAGCGCCTTCCGCTCCTGCCAGGCCGTCAGCCAGCTCGACGCGCAGCGCCACGCCCCGGGCGGCGAGCCCCCGGTCCTCGGAGCGAAACAGCCAGCCAGCCTCGCCGGCCTCGGCGAGCAGGTCCGGCGGCCCCGGCAGCGCACGGGTGACCGCCTTCACTGCAGCACCCGCCGGGTGGCGGTGATCAGCTGGGTCACGCCGCCAGAGAGCAGGCGCCGCCTGACCGCCCCGAAGCCGGCCTGTTCCAACAAGTCGCAGATGGTGTCGCCAGGCGGAAGGTAGGCGACCGAACGAGGGAGGTAGCGGTAGGCCCCGGCGTCGGAGAGGAGGGCTCCTATACGCGGGACGACACGCTCGAAGTAGACGGAGTGGCCGGCTCGAAGCACTGGGTTGGCAGGTGTCGCCACGTCGAGCAGGGCTACCCGCCCCCCTGGGCGGACAACCCTGGCCAGCTCGGCGAACACCGCTTCGAGGGCGACGAAGTTCCGCAGGGCGAAGCCGCTGACCGCCCCGTCGACGGACCGGTCGGGCGCCGGCAGCCGGGCGGCGTCGGCGAGTACCAGCGGGGCGCGGGTGCGGGCGTGGCGGAGCATGCCCGGCGACAGGTCGACGCCGACCGGCCGGTGGCCGGCGTCGTCGAGATCGCGGCAGAGGTCGCCGGTGCCGCAGGCCACGTCGAGCACCGTCGAGCCGGGGGCGAGGTCCAGCGCCTCGACCGTCCGGCGCCGCCACAAGCGGTCCAGTCCGAAGGTCATGACCCGGTTGACCAGGTCATAGCGGGGGGCGATCGTGTCGAACATCGCCCTCACCGCCCGGGCCTTGTCGGGTCCCTGCGGCAGCGTCTCCCAGCGGGGGAGGCTCAGGAGAAGTAGCGGAACAGCACCTCGGCGACGCACGCCGGTTTGGTTCCGCCCTCGATCTCGAAAGTGACGTTGAGGGTGACTTGCACCCCTCCTTCGACGTCCTCGACGCCTCCGAGGACGACCCCCGCCCGGAGCTTGGAGCCGACGGGGACCGGGGAGGGGAAGCGCAGGCGGTTCAGGCCGTAGTTGATGCCCATCGACACGCCGGACACCTCGAGCACCTCGGCCAAAAGAGCCGGGGTCAGAGACAGCGTCAGGTAGCCGTGGGCGATCGGCGCGCCGAACGGCCCGGCCTTGGCCCGCTCCACGTCGACGTGGATCCACTGATGGTCGCCGGTGGCGTCGGCGAAGAGGTTGACCTGCTCCTGGGTGACAGTGTGCCAGTCGCTGAAGCCGAGGTGCTCACCGACCTTGTCTTTCAGGCCCTGCACCCCGTCGATCTTTGTCGTCATGAGGGGCAGGCTAGGGCAGGGGCCGCCCTTTGTCCCAAAACGTCACCGGAACCACAGGCGGCGGTAGTTGCGGCTCTGGGGGTGCAGCAGCAGGGCCAGCAGGGCCCCGTAGAAGAGGATGTTGACGATGTAGACGAACTGGAAGGTGACGACCATCAAGGCCAGGAAGAAGGCGACCAGCGCCACGCCGAGCCACCAACCCCACTTCTTGTCATTGGCCACCCCAAGACCGGCGGCCACCTGGCCGAGGACGAGGACCGTGCCGATCGGCACGGCGAGCACCATCCCGTCGATCAGCCCGAAAGCGGCGTTGATGTACATGATGATCGTGGCCATCATGAGCGTCTGCGGCTGGGTCTTGTCGATCCACCGGAGCTGGGGCGTCATGGCTACCAGTCTGGCACCCGGCGTGCCGTAGCTGCCGTCGCCGCGCGGCGGGGCGGTCCGAGCCTGGCGGCGGCGAGCTGGCCGCACGCCGCCTCGATGTCGCCGCCACGGTTGCGCCTGACTGTGACGTTGACCCCCAGGCGGGCGAGCTCGTCGCGAAACGCCCGCACACCGGCGGGCGCGCTGCCTTTCGCCGGGTAGCCGGGGGTGGGATTGAGGGGTATGAGGTTGACGTGGGCGCCGAGGGGCCGGGCGAGCCCGGCGAGGTCGCGGGCGTCGACGGGGCCGTCGTTGACACCCGATATGAGCGCCCATTCGAAGCTGAGCCGGCGGCCCTTGGCCGCCAGGTACTGCCGGCAGGCCTCCATCAGCTCGGCGATCGGGTAGCGGCGGTTGGCCGGCACCAGCCGGTTGCGCTTGGCGTCGTCGGCGGCGTGCAGGGAGACGGCCAGGTTCACCGGGAGAGCCTCGCGTGCCAGTCGGCGGATGCCCGGCACCAGGCCCACGGTGGAGATGGTCAGATGGCGGGCGGAGATGCCGAGGGCGCCGTTTATCCGCTCGACCGCCGCCCACACCCGGTCGTAGTTGGCGAGAGGCTCGCCCATCCCCATGAACACGACGTTGGACAGCCGGCGTGGCGACGCCTGGCGGCGGGCGTGGACAACCTGCTCGAGGATCTCGCCGGTCGTGAGGTGGCGGGAGAAGCCTCCCTGGCCGGTGGCGCAGAACGTGCAGGCCATGGCGCAGCCCGCCTGGCTGGACACGCACACCGTCGCCCGGTCGGGGTAGGGCATGAGCACCGTTTCCACCCCGGCGTCCCATAGCCACTTGACCGTTCCGTCGCGCGAGCGCCGTTCGGCCACCAGCCGCAGCGACGGCGGCAGCTCGTCGGCGAGTCGGGCGCGCAGGCGGAGGGGCAGGTCGGTCATCTCCTCGGGACGCAGGCCGCGCCCGTAGAGGCCGTGCCAAACCTGGCGGGCCCGGAAGGGCGGCTCGCCGGCGAGCCGGTCGCCGAGCTCGTCGAGGGTCAGGTCGTAGGGGCTCATCGGGGGGGGATGTCGCCGACGTAGGCCTGGTCGATGTGGTTGACGACGAAGCCCATGTCCACGTACAGCTTGACCGCCCGGGTGTTGGTGGCGTCCACGTAGAGCATCCCGACCTGCATCCCCCTCCGGCGGTGGAGGTGGTCGAGGCCGGCGGCGACCAGCCTCCGCCCCAGCCCCGGCGTGCGCGGGGCCCGGGGGTCGACGGCTATGACGTATATCTCGCCCATCGGCGGGTCGGTCGAGACGTGCACCTTGGTCCAGCAGAAGCCGTCGAGGCGGCCCTGGCCGTCCTCGTGGAGGAGGAAGCCCTCGGGGTCGAACCACGGCTCGGCCTCCCGTTGTTTCAGCGTGTCGAGATCCCAGCGGCCCTGCTCGGGGTGCCATTCGAACGCCCGGTTGTTGACCTCCAACCACTCGGCCTCGTCCTCGCCGACCCGGAACGGGCGGGTGGCGAACGCCGGGTCGGGCGGGTCGAGGTCATAGGGGAGGGGCCGGCGCATCTGGTAGAGGACCCGGCCGGGTCGGAGCCCTATGGACGCGGCGATCCTGTCGTGCTCGGCCCGCGGCTGGTTGACCCACAGGTGCACGTGGCCGCCGCCGGCCTCGGCTATGACTCCGGCGGCGCGCTGGACCAGGTCGCCGCCGATGGTGTTTCCCGGCGTGCGGTGGTGGGGGTCGACGACGAACTCGAGCGCCCAGCTGTCGTGGCCCCTGGTCACCTGTGCGTAGCCGACGGGGTGTTCGTGGCCCTCCTCCCAGGCGACCACGCCGGCGAACCCCTCCCTTCCGCCCTGCACCAGGTCCAGCCAGGCGTGCTCGTCCAGGGCGGCGTGGGCGTCGGCTGCGCTCGCCGCCGCCAGGAGCGAGCGGACCGCCTCGACGTCGGGCCTGCCGAGCTGGGTTTTGACCTCGATGCGGTGCACCGCCGGGCAGGGTACCCGTCAACGGGACCGCCGGCTCCTCGGCGCCCGGCGTACGCTTCGCCGGTGCCCCGCCCCCGAAGCCCCAAAGGGCGCGCCCTGGAGACCTACCGCCGGCTCTCGGAGCTGTACCCCGGCACGGCCCGGGAGCTGTGCGCCTTGAAGTTCGACACCCCCTTCCAGCTGCTCGTGGCGACCATCCTGTCGGCGCAGACGACCGACGAGCGGGTCAACATGGTCACCCCGGCGCTCTTCGCCCGCTACCCGACGGCTGCCGAACTCGCCGCCGCCGACCCCGACGAGCTGGAGGCGCTGATCCGCTCGACCGGGTTCTTCCGCTCCAAGGCGCGCAGCCTCCTCGGGATGGCGGCCGCCCTGGAGGAACGTTTCGGTGGGGAGGTCCCGCCCGCCATGGAGGACCTGGTGACCCTGCCCGGCGTGGGCCGCAAGACGGCCAACGTCGTGCGCAGCGTCGCCTTCGGGCTGCCCGGCCTCGCCGTGGACACCCACGTCGCCCGCCTCACCCGGCTGCTCGGGCTGACCGAGTCGAGCGACCCTGATCGCATCGAGTACGACGTCACCGCCCTCCTGCCGCCTGCCGCATGGGGGAGGTTCGGCCTGGAGCTGATCCTCCACGGCCGGCGGGTGTGCGTCGCCCGGCGCCCCCGCTGCGCGGAGTGCGTGCTCGCCGACTTCTGCCCGTCTGCCTTCAAGTCCGGACAGATCACCCCGAGGCGCGGCGCGCCGAGCTGACCGTCGCTAGCGGTCGAGGGTGCGGTTCAAGCGACGCAGGGCCGTCCGCAGGTTGCGTTCCACCTCGGCCAGCTCGGCGCCGAGCTCGTCCCGCTCGGCGCCGCCGAGGGAGTCCTCTACCTCCGTCAGGCTGCCGACCAGCTCCGAGAGGCGGGTGGCGATGGAGCTGAGCTGGGCGCGGGCCGTCATGCAAGTAGGATTCTGTACCCCGATGAAGCGCCTCGACCTGCGCGGCCAGTCCGACTGGCGCCTCCCCGCTCCTGACAGCGCCGTGGACCCGGCGGCGACCGAGGCCGTGCGGGCCATCCTCGACGAGGTGCGCGCAGGCGGCGACGAGGCCGTGCGGGCGGCCACCCTACGGCTCGACAAGGTGCGCCTCGAGGAGCTGCAGGTCGCCCCCGAGCAGGTGAAGGCCGCTCTAGAGACCCTGGACGGGCGCCTCCGGGACGCCCTCGAAGCGGCCCACGAAAACATCACCGCCTACCACCGCACCCAGCTCCGCCCCGAAGTTCGCCACGAGCGCGGCGGGGTCACGGTGCGCGACCTCAACCGCCCCGTCGACCGGGCCGGCCTCTACGCCCCGGGTGGACGGGCCCCGCTCGCCTCGAGCGTGCTCATGACCGCCGTGCCCGCGCGGGTCGCAGGCGTCAGCCGGCTCGCCCTTTGCAGCCCCCCCGGCCCCGACGGCCTGCCGGCGGCGGCCGTCCTCGCCGCGGCGGCCATCGCCGGGGTGGACGAGGTGTACCGGGTGGGAGGCGCCCAGGCGGTCGCCGCCCTCGCCTACGGAACCGAGACCGTCCCGGCCGTCGACGTCGTCGCCGGCCCCGGCAACCGCTACGTGGCGATCGCCCAGCGTCTCGTCGCCGGCGAGGGGGCGGTGGGCGTGCCGTCGGCGTTCGCCGGGCCCTCAGAGGTCGCCGTCGTTGCCGACGCGGCGACACCGGCCGAGTTCGCGGCGGTCGACCTGCTCGTCCAGGCCGAGCACGGCCCCGACGGGTTCGCCTGGCTGGTCACCTGGGACGAGAGGGCCGCCGGGCGGATCTGCGAGGAACTGGCCCGCCTGGCGGCCGCGTCGCCGCGCCGGTCCGACGTCGAGGCCACGCTCGCCCGGGGCGGCTACTGCGTGCTCGTCGACGACCCGGAGCAGGCGATGCGGGTGGTCAACACGGTCGCCCCCGAGCACCTCGAGCTGATGAACGGCGACCCCGAGTCGCTGGTACCCCTGGTCCGTTCGGCCGGAGCCGTGTTCCTCGGGCCGTGGGCGCCGGCGAGCGTCGGCGACTACGCCGCCGGGCCGAACCACGTCCTGCCCACCGCCCGCTCGGCGCGCTTCGCCGGCCCCCTGTCGGTCGACGACTTCTGCCGGCGCGTCCACTTCGTCGAGGTCGCCGAGGCGGGCCTCGCCCGGCTCGCCCCGACGGTCGAGGCGCTCGCCGAGGCGGAGGGGCTCGCCGCCCACGCCGACTCGGTCCGTCTGCGCACGGGCGCCAGGTGACGATCCCCGAACCGCGCCCCGACCTGGCGCTCCGCGAGGGCTACCACTCGGCGCAGGTGGACGTCCCCGTCCGGCTGAACACCAACGAGTCGCCGCTGCCGCCACCGCCGGAATGGACGGAGCGGCTGGCCGAAGAGGTGAGGGCCGTCCGGTTCAACCGCTACCCCGACCGCGACGCGCTTGGCTTGCGCGAGGCGCTCGCCGGCTTCCACGGGGTGGACGCAGGCCAGGTCTTCTGCGCCAACGGGTCCAACGAGGTGCTCCAGTCCATCTGCCTCGCCTACGGGGGGGCCGGGAGGAGCGCCGCTGTGTTCGAGCCGACCTACGCCCTGCACGCCCACATCGCCCACCTCACCGGGACGGCGGTGGTGGAGGGCGGCCGGCGCGACGACTTCACCCTCGACCCCCACCAGGTCGCAGACCTGCTCGGCGCGCACCGCCCGGCGATCACCTTCCTCTGCTCGCCGAACAACCCGACCGGCCTCGCCGAGGACCGCGCCACCGTGGCAGCCATCGTCGAGGGGGCTCCGGGGCTCGTCGTCGTAGACGAGGCGTACGGGCAGTTCTCCGACTGGTCCGCGCTGGACCTGGTGGAGGAGGGGCGTCCGCTGGTGGTCGTCCGCACGTTCTCCAAGACCTGGTCGATGGCGGCTGCCCGCCTCGGCTACGCGGTGGCGCCGGCGCCGCTTGTCGAAGCCCTCCGGCGCGTGGCGCTGCCCTACCACCTGGACTCCGTCAAGCAGGCGGCCGGACGGCTCGCCCTGGAGTACGCCGGGGAAATGGAGCAGCGGGTCGCGCAGGTCGTCCGCGAACGGGAGCGGATCTCGGCGGCCATGGCGGCGATGGCCATCACGGTGTGGCCGTCGCAGGCCAACTTCGTGCTGTTCCGCCCCGAGAGGCGCAAGGCCGCCGAGGTGTGGGAGGGCCTCGTCGAGCGCGGCGTTTTGGTGCGCGACACCTCCGGGTGGCCGGGCCTGGCCGGTTGCCTTCGGGTGACGGTGGGCACCCCCGGCGAGAACGACGCCTTCCTGGCCGCCCTGGGGGAGCTGGTGTGAGGCGGGCGGCGAGGTCCCGCTCGACGAGCGAGACGGCGGTCGAGGTGTCGCTCGACCTCGACGGCGGAGGGGCAGTGGTCGTGGAGACCGGGCTGCCGTTCTTCGACCACATGCTCTCCCAGCTGGGCAGGCACGGCGGCTTCGCCCTGTCGGTGAAGGCTTCGGGCGACCTGCACGTCGACGCCCACCACACGGTCGAGGACGTCGGCATCGCCCTCGGCGAGTGCCTGAGGGAGGCGCTCGGCGACAAGTCGGGCGTGCGGCGCTTCGCGTCGATCGAGGTGCCCCTCGACGAGGCGCTCGTCTCGGTGGCAGTGGACCTGTCCGGCCGCCCCTACCTGGTCTTCGACGTCGACCCGGGGGCGGGGGGGGAGGCCTACCCTCTCGGGTCCCCCCCCTTCGACCCGCAGCTCGCCGAGGAATTCTGGCGGGCGCTGGTAATGTCAGCAGGACTGACGCTTCATGTGCGCATGGTCTCCGGCCGCAACACCCACCACATCCTCGAGGCGTGCTTCAAAGGGGTCGCCAGGGCGCTGCGCGACGCCGTGAGGGTGGAGGGCGGTGGGGTGCCCTCGACGAAGGGCGTGCTTTGATCGCCGTCCTCGACTACGGCATCGGCAACCTGCGCTCGGCGGAGAAGGCGTTGCAGCACGTCGGGGCCGACGCCCGGCTGGTGTCCGACCCCGACGAGGCGGCCGGGGCGGACGGGGTGGTGCTGCCGGGTGTCGGCAACTTCGGCGGCTGCATGCAGGCGCTGCGGCGAAGCGGGCTGGACCGGGCGGCGCTGGCCGCCGTCGGCGAGGGCAGGCCGTTCCTGGGGATCTGCGTGGGGATGCAGATGCTCTACGAGGCCTCGGAGGAGTCGCCGGGGGTGCCCGGGCTCGGGCTCTTGCCCGGTGTGGTCAGGCTGCTGCCCGGGGGGGTGAAGAGGCCGCAGATGCAGTGGAACGTGCTGCGCGTGGTCGGCCAGGGGTGCGCGCTGCTCGACGGCGTCGGCGCCGAGCCGTGGTTCTACTTCGTGCACTCCTACGCCGCCCCGGCCGGCGAGGAGGTCGTGGCGACCTGCGACTACGGCGGACCCGTCGTCGCCATGTCGGGCAGGCCGGGCATGTGGGCCACCCAGTTCCACCCCGAGAAGTCGGGTGCCGCCGGCCTGCGCCTCCTGGCGAACTTCGCCGCGTCCTGCCGACGCCCTCCCGGCTAGATGGACCTCTACCCGGCGATCGACCTGCGCGGGGGCCGCTGCGTGCGACTCGTGGAAGGCGACTTCGAGCGCGAGACCGTTTACGGCGACGACCCGGTCGCGGTGGCGCGCGCCTTTGCCGGCGAGGGCGCCCGCTGGATCCACGTCGTCGACCTCGACGCCGCCCGCACCGGCGTGCCGGCGAACGCCCCTGCGGTCGAGGCCGTCGCCGCGCTCGGCGCCGCCGGCGTCGCCGTTCAGGCCGGCGGCGGGGTGCGCTCGCTGGAAGCGGCGGAGAGGTTGTTCGCCTGCGGCGTGGCGAGGGTGGTCATCGGCACCGCCGCCGCCGAGGATCCCAGCCTGGTCGCCGAAGCGGCCGCCCGCTGGCCGGGGCGCGTCGCCGCCGGCGTGGACCACCGCGACGGGGAGGTGATGGTGAGGGGATGGACGGCGGGATCCGGCCGGAGGTTGTCGGACGTGCTGCCGGCCCTGGCGGACGCCGGCGCGGCGGCCGTGGTCGTCACCGACATCTCCCGGGACGGCACGATGTCGGGGCCCGACGTGGAAGGCCTCGCTACGCTGGCCGCCGGGACCACAGTCCCGTTGATCGCGTCCGGGGGGGTGTCGTCCCTCGACGACCTGCGCGCCCTGGCGTCGGTTCCCGGCCTCGCCGGCGTGATCGTCGGAAGGGCTCTTTACGAGGGCCGCTTCGGCGTCGCCGACGCCCTCTCGGTGCTCGGAGGGGCGGCGCCGCCCCGGCCGCCCGACGGGGGAGAGCCCATCCGGTGAGTGGTGCGGCGGTGAGGGTGGTGGTGCGGGCGGTGCGGCCTTGAGGGTGGTGCGAGTCGTGCCGTGCCTGGACGTGCACGCCGGCCGGGTCGTCAAAGGCGTCCGCTTCGCCGGCCTGCGCGACGCCGGCGACCCGGTCGAGCTGGCCGCCCGCTACGACGCCGAGGGCGCCGACGAGATCGTCTTCTACGACATCACCGCCTCCGCCGAGGGTCGCCAGACGATGGTCGACGTGGTGGCGCGCACCGCCGAGAAGGTCTTCATCCCGCTGGCGGTGGGCGGCGGGGTGCGCACCCTCGAGGACGCCCGCAGGCTGCTGCGGGTCGGAGCCGACAAGGTGAGCGTCAACAGCGCCGCCGTGGAGCGCCCGGCGCTCATCGACGAGATCGCCGCCACCTTCGGTTCGCAGTGCGCCGTCCTCGGCATGGACGTGCGCCGCCGGCCCGGAGGTTTCGAGGTTTGGACCCACGGCGGCCGCCGGGCGACGGGCATCGACGCCCTCGCCTGGGCCTCGGAGGCCGAGCGCAGGGGGGCGGGGGAGGTCGTGGTCAACTCCATGGACCGCGACGGGACCCGCGACGGCTTCGACCTCGAGCTGGTGCGCCTCGTCTCCGACGCCGTCGGCGTGCCCGTCGTGGCCAGCGGCGGCGTGGGACGGCTGCAGCACCTCGTCGAGGGAGCCACCGAGGGAGGGGCGGACGCGGTGCTCGCCGCGTCCATCTTCCACTACGGGGAGGCGACCGTCGCCGCCGCCAAAGCGGCGCTGGCGGCCGCCGGCCTGCTGGTCCGGCCCGCTACGGTTGGGTGATGGCCGAGTCGTCCAAGCAGGCGATCCAGATGCTCACCGACCGGGTGCTCGTCCAGATCCCCCGCGGCGAGGGGGAGCGCAAGTCGCGCGCCGGGATCCTCATACCCGCCACCGCCCAGGTGGCCCGCCGGCTCACGTGGGCGGAGGTGGTCGCCACCGGACCGCACGTGAGGACCATAAAGCCCGGCGACCAGGTGCTGTTCAACCCGGAGGACCGCTACGAGGTGGAGGTACAGGGCGAGGACTACCTGATCCTGCGCGAGCGGGACATCCACGCCGTCGCATCGGAGCGCGTGGACGGCGGCACCGGCTTGTACCTTTGACTGCGATGTCCGCCATCGCCGCAACCCCCGAGCAGCTGGCCTCTGTCAGATACGACCGCGACGGGCTCGTCCCCGCTGTCGTGCAGGACCACCGCAGCGGCGAGGTGCTGATGGTCGCCTGGATGAACGCCGACACCCTCGCCGAGACGCTCGACACCGGTCGAACCGTGTTCTGGTCGCGCAGCCGCAGCCAGCGCTGGCGGAAGGGGGACACCTCCGGGGACCGCCAGTGGGTCAAAGAGGCGTTCTACGACTGCGACGGCGACGTGCTGCTCTTCCGTGTCGAGCAGGAGGGGGCCGGGGCGTGCCACACGGGCAACCGCTCGTGCTTCTACCGGTCCTTCGGCGGCGGGTGACGAGCCCCTCCCG
>DATGKR010000045.1:0-8163 GCA_035294565.1 Acidimicrobiales bacterium
AATCTGCTCGTGGCGCAGCTTTTCGAGGAGGTCCGCCTGGGATCCAACCCCGAAGCGCTTGTAGATGGCGGACAGGTGGTTGCGCACCGTAGTCGGGCTGATGAACAGCTCCCTGGCTATCGTCCCGACGCGCTGGCCCCCTGAAAGGCGCTTCAGGATCTCCCTCTGGCGGTCCGTCAGGCCATCCAACTCGGCCGGCGGCTCGCCCGCGGGTATCCCCGCTGCCCTCACCTCGGCGGCGATGCGGAGAAGGTGCCCCTCGAGGTGGGCCACGCGCTCCTCGGCGCCTGTTCCGTCCGGGGCGGCGAGGAGGCACAGGCCCACGGCAAAACGGGGCGCCGGGTGGCGGCACAAGGGTGTCACCGTGAGGCGCGCCGCCAGCCATTCTCCGCCGACCCCGCGCACCCTCACCTGGAGGATCGCCGGCTCGTGATCCAGCGAGGAACGCCCCAGTGACGCCAGCACGCCGGGGGCGTCCTCCGGGGAGACGATGTCCTGCAGGCGGGAGCGTATCGGGCCGTCCGGCGGCCAGCCGAGGACCGACGCCGAGTTGACGGCGACCTCGCAGAAACGCCAATCGTGGTCGAGGACGCCGAACACGAACCGCGAGACCTGCAGGCGGGAGGGGTCGAAGACGCCCCCCGTGTCGTCATCCGCCGCGGCGAGGCTGACGAGCGCAGCCTCGTGGGGCGCCACCGGCCCGAGCGGGACCGCCCACGCCTCGGTGGGCACGCTCCCGGATCCGCCTCGCAGCTCGAGGCGCCCTGCCCATGAGTGGGTCGTCCCCGAGCGCAGGCCGCTGAGCAGAGCCTTCATCCCCGGAAGCGACGCCTCGTCGACGATCTCGTCCACGGCCCGTCCCGTCGTGTCGACGCTCGGACGGCCGACGACCGAGGCGAACGCCGGGTTCGCCTCGGCGACGGTCTCCCTGGCGGTGTCCACCACCATGAGGGGAACTGGCACCGCGGCGATCCTGTGGCGTAGGTCTTCTGTGTCGATCAGGGGAGGTCTCCCGGCTACGCCCGGCGGCCCGGCACGCGGCCGCCGTCGTGGGCCTGGGGGAACGTGCTCGGTGGGCTCGGGGAATTATGCATCCCCGGGCGCCGATCTGGCATCGCGGGCACGAGCCCGGTCCGGCCGCGCCGAAGCGCCCTTATTGTGCGCTTTTATGACCGTATAGCACTGATCGCGTATAATGACACAGAAACTGTCGCAAAACCCGCGGAGGGAGAAGGCCACCACCCGGTCGTGCAGCCCCACCCGGCCGACTCTCCGGTCTTCAAAGCCTACGGTCGGTCTCGGGGTCCGCTTCCCCCCCGAAGAAACGTTCGAGCACCGCCTCGAACGAAGGCTCCCAGGGATCGGCCCGGTGGAACAGGGTCATCGACGACCTCAGCTTCAGAGCGTCGAGCGGCCCGAAGATCTCCTCGGCGGTCGCCGCCCGCGAGCCGGCGACGACCGCCGCGCACTGGCGGATCCTCGCGCCGAGGACCGGGTGCTCCAGGTAAGCCCTGGCCTCGTCCAAGGAGCTCACGGCGTAGCGACGGGCGGTGGGGCTCTGCCCCAGGCCCGCCAGCTGGGGGAACACGAACCACATCCAGTGGGTCTCCTTGCGTCCCCGGCGCAGTTCGTCGAGCGCCGTTTGGTACGTCCCGCCCCGGTCCTGCGCGGCGACGAAGCGAGCCAGGTCGTAGGCATCATCCGTGGTCTCTTCCGGCACGGCGTCCATCCTGGCGCGGGGTCGGTCCCGAGGCCTACCCCACCGGCGGGCCGGCCCGGCGGCGCCTGGCGTAGAGGCGGGCGTCGGCGAGCTGGACCAGCCGGTCCGGGTCGTCGCCGGGCAGCGAGGCGGTGCCGACCGTAACCGGCGGTGAGCCCTCCGCCTCGAGCCTCTTGGCGATGTCTTCGGCGGCGACACCGGAGGCGTCGGCCAGGAGGAGGGCGAATTCGTCGCCGCCTATCCGGTAGGCGCGGTCGCCGGCGCGAACGGCGGCTCGGATGCAGCCTGCCACCCGGCGGAGCAGTTGGTCGCCGGCGGGGTGGCCGAGGCTGTCGTTGACCGTTTTCAGGCCGACCACGTCGAGCAAGGCTACGGTGAGCCGTCCCCCGGACCTGGCCGAGCGTGCCAGCTCCCGGGCGAGGTCCTGGTCGAAAGCCCTCCGGTTGCCGAGACCGGTCAACGGATCGAGGAGCGCTTCTTGCGCCAGTCGACGCATGCCCGTCTCGGCGACCACGAGCATGGTCCGTTCGACGATCATCTGGAGTCGCTCGAGCGCCTCGACGACTTCCTCCCCCGGCCGCGAGTCCGCGGGCAGCGAGTCCCCAGACCGCGAGTCCCCCCGCCGCTTGACGACGACCCGCACGAACGCCTCGCGCAGGCACACGAGCTCGGCGAGGGCGACGTGAACGTCGCCCACGTTCAGCCCGAACGCGGCGGCCACCGGCTCGAGAGCCGGGTCCAGACCCCATCCGAGCGGCTGGGGCCGCTCCAGCGCGTTGCTGACTGCCTTGATGACCGATTCGGCGATGGGCGGCCTGGCGTCGGGTGGCACCGCGGGATCCCAGCGGCACAGCTCCACCCACTCGCGGTGCACCCGCCCAAGTGCCCGATGGGCCCGCTGGGCCATCGTCCGAGGAGCACTCGCCGCGTCGAGGTCGAGCAACCTCACCACGGCGTCGACGTCGCGGTCCCCCAGACAACGGACGCCCGGCGGACCGCCCCGCCAACTGTGCAGGAAGATCCGTGAGGGCGGGAGACGGTCGAGCAGCTCGCCGAGCAGGGACTCACCGGCGCCGTCGAGGAGGTCCCGCCCGAGGACGACGGCCTCGAACGGTTCGTCGAGGAGCGCCCTCGCCTGCGCCAGGCTCTCCGCCGAGATGACCTGCGCGCCGGCATGCTCCAGCCCGCTGCGGAAGAGCTTGTGCGCGGACGGGTCGGACTCCGCCACGAGCACGCAGAAATGGTCGATCACGGCAGAACTTCTCGGATGGCAAGCAATGATACGAGTGGGCACCGCTCGGCACAGAGCGCCCGCCCGGCGACAAAGCTCGTCGGCCTCGCACCCCCCAGGATGTCAGCCCAGGCGGGCCGCCACCTCCCCGGCCAGCTCCACCGACCGCGCCGCCGCGTCTGGGCCGAGCCAGTCGGGGACGGGGGCCATGGTGCGGATGATCACGTCCGTGAAGCCGATCTCCGAGTAGACCGACAACTGCTCCGCCACGCTGTCGGGATCTCCGTAGGCGACGGCCGCCCGCTCGAAACCGCGGTAGCCGGACTCGACCATCGCGTCCCCGGCTCTCTCCGCCGCGGAGCGGTCCTCGGCGATGAGCACGTCCTTGCGGATGGGGATCCGCTCCGGTTCCCGGCCGTGGCGGGCGCAGGCTGCCCGGTAGATCCGCATGTCCCGGGCGGCTGTTTCGGGGGTCAGGTCGGCGTTGCCGTACCAGCAGTCGCCGAGCCTGGCGGCCCGGTCTATCGACGCGGCCACCCCCCCGCCGATCCACCACTCGGTACCTTCGGGCGGCAGCGGCGCGATCCTGGCCCCTTTGACGGCGAACAGATCACTGTCCACGGTCTCCCCCGCGAGCAGCGCCCGGACAACGCGAACGCCCTCCTCCATGCGGGCCGCCCTTTGTCCGAGGTCGGCTCCCATTGCACGGAACTGGGCTCCTCCGCCCCCCGCCGCCGCCTGAACGATGAAACGCCCGGCGGCCATCGCGGCGAGCGTCCCGATCTGCTCGGCCATGAGCACCGGGTGCCAGAGGGGCACCAGGAAGAGGCAGCCCATCGGCCTCTCGGTCCACTCGGCGGCGATCCGGCCGAGCATCGGGACGTTCTGCACGTAGCCGGCGGGACCCGTCGAGTGGTGGTCGCCGACGGTCAGCGTGTCCAGGCCGGCTCGGGCGGCGGCGCGCGCCTGGGAGAGGACGAGCTCCGGCCCCGCCCTGTGGCCGCCCGCGCCGGAAACGGAGAAGGTGGTGCCAATCGAGATGCCGATCCTCATCGCGACGCCGCCTCCGGCACGCTCGCGTCCCGGGGAAGACCGAGCACCCTCTCTGCGACGATGTTCCGCTGAACCGCCCACGTCCCACCGCCAATAGTCAGTGCCGGTGAAAAAAGGAAACCGAAGTGCCAGATTCGCTCCACGCCGGGAACGAGACCTTCGGGGTAGGGGATCCCGGCCGGCCCGCCGCGGCTGCGGGCCGTCAACTCCCCGGCAGGCCCCGATCCGGTGAGAACGCCCGACGTCCCGGCCAGGTCCTTGGCCAGCTCCATGACCCTCTGGCCGTGCTCGTCGGCCATCAGCTTCTGGATCGACGCCTCCGGCCCGGGTGGGCGGCCGGCGATCCTCGCCGACAAGCTCCGAAGCCTCACCAACCTCAGCACCTCCCCCTCGGCCCACGCGGCGGCCACCCGCTGGCGGAGAAGCGGGTCGGTGACCCCTCCCGCCTTGCGGAGCAGCTCGACGAGCTCGGCGGCCGAAGGACCAGAACCCCACAACGCTCCACCGCTGGATAGCGAGACCCGTTCGTTGGCCAGCGTGGCCCTGGCGAGCCGCCAGCCGTCGCCGGGCTCGCCGAGCAGGCTGCCGGCGGGGAGGCGGGCGTCGGAGAAGAACACCTCGTTGAACGAGTGGGCGCCGGTCATGTCCACGATCGGTCGGATCGTCAGGCCCGGCGTGTCCATGGGGCAGAGGAAGTAGGAGATGCCCTCGTGCTTGGTGGCCGCCGGGTCGGTGCGGGCGAGCAGTATCCCGAACTTGGCCAGGTGGGCGCCGCTGGTCCAGATCTTCGAACCGTTGACGACCCACTCGTCGCCGTCGCGCTCGGCGCGGGTCGCGAGGGCTGCCAGGTCCGAGCCGGCGCCGGGCTCGCTGAAGAGCTGGCACCAGATCTCCTCCCCCGAAAGGGTCGGCCAGAGGTGGCGCCGCTTCTGCTCTTCGGTCCCGGCGAGGAGGATGGTCGGCGCAGCCCAGCCGATTCCGATCGGGTTGAGCGGGCGAGACACGCCGGCCCTCCGCAGCTCGTCGTCGATGATCAGCTGGTGCTCGGGGTCGGCCTCCCTGCCGTAGGGCCGAGGCCAGTGGGGCACCACCCAGCCGGCTTCGGCGAGCTGGCGGCCGCTCGGCGCGCGGTGCTCAGCGAGCCAGGCGCGCACCTCCTGGCGGCGCGGATCGTCGTCTGGTGGCAGCTCGAAGTCCAACGGCGGGTGACCTCCGCCCCGATGTTTGCACGCCGGCGGGCAGCGCGGCACACCGGCGGCGCGCGGAGCGGGCCCGGGAGCTCCCGGGCCCGCTCTGTCGAGGGTGCGGAAAGCCGATCAAGCGGCCGAGCCGGCGAGCTCCCTGGCCGGCGTGCCGGTGGTTATCTCCACCCGGCGCGGCTTGGCGGCCTCGGCCACCGGGATGCGCACAGTCAGCACGCCCTTGTCGAAAGTGGCCTCGATGTGGTCCACGTCGAGGCCCTCTCCGAGCTGGACCCGGCGGGTGAAGCTGCCCTGGGGACGCTCGGAGAACAGGACCTGCGAGCCGTCCTCGGGCTGCCAGTCGCGCTGGGCGCTCACGGTGAGGACGTTGTGCTCCACGGTCAGGTCGACCGAGCCCGGGTCGACACCCGGCAGGTCGAAGTGGACCACGTAGTGGTCACCGCTGCGGTAGGCGTCCATCGGCATGAACGAGCTCGAGAACCCGAACCCCCTGTTCCAGACCTGCTGGGTGAGGCGGTCGAGCTCAGCAAACGGGTCGAACCTCATCAGCATCACTCATCACCTCCTTCTCGAGTCTTTCTCTGATCCGTCACCCGGAACGGTCAACTTGAGTTACAACTCGACGACGAGGTTTATTCCCATTCGGGCTACAGCTTCAGTGGTTCAACGGGCTCTCCCGGTCGCCCATGAAGACGTGGCTCAGCCTCTCCATGTCGTGGTCGACGGCGAGGTGGTCCTCCAGCTCCCACTCGTCGGCGAAGCGGAGCTCGCAGCGGGGGCATTGACGGATTCGCCCGATGATGGTCGGCTCGAAGGACATGTGCCGCACCTCCCTGTGCGATGAAACATCCCTGTTGTGTTGAACGCATTGCCGACGGTGTTATTCCCGCCTCTGGCGACCCCCCGGCTGTTATCATCTCGGCCAGGAACCCTGGTTCGCGGAGGTGAGGGGCGCATGGCACAGGCGATCGAAACCGCCTCGGGGGCACCGGTCGCTGTCGAGCCGGCACGACCGCAGCTGCAGATAGTCCCCCTGGCCGGCCTGCCTATCGTCGCGGCCGCGCTGGTCGGCTTGGTCGTAGTCGTCGCTACCGACGCCACGTGGGGCGTCGACTTCTACCACGTGGTCGGCGGGGCGTTCTGGACGGCCCTCGACCTGTTCCTCGGCTTCGTCCTCGGCCCGATCCTCGGCCGCCTGTCGATACCGGCGCGCGTCGAGCTCACCACGCGCCTCATGCCCAAGATGATCCTCATCATGCCGACCGTCGTGACCTGCACTCTCGTGGCCGGCTGGCAGCTGGCCCGCCAGACGGGCAACCTGCTCAGCAGCAGCCCCAACCACAGCTGGGTCGTGGCGTCGATGATCGTCGTCGCCGTGATGGCGGTCGTCGCGCTGGGAGTCTTGGAGCCGGCGAACCTGGCGGTGCTCTTCGAGTTGAAGAAGCCCCAGCCCGACGGGGCGGTGATCGCCCGTCTGATGCGCAGGTTCATCTACTCGGCCGGGGTCACCGGGGCGATGCAGGTCGCGACGTTGATCATCATGACCAGGCTGGCCACGCGATGAGCACAACCGGTGCCGAGAGCCCCGGCGGGCACGCCCCTGCGGCGACCAGCCCGCTTCTAGAACGGAGGC
Source organism: Acidimicrobiales bacterium (assembly GCA_035294565.1). GTDB lineage: Bacteria > Actinomycetota > Acidimicrobiia > Acidimicrobiales > Palsa-688 > DATGKR01. The sequence goes on from DATGKR010000045.1 coordinate 6,840, forward strand.
TGCCACCGATCGCCGAGCTGGCGGTTGTCTCCGTCGTCATGATGATGGCGGGGGGGATCTTCATGGCTTCCCACCTGCCGGCGCCTCCCCCCCTCGCGGTCCCGGTATCGCTGGTGGCCGCCGGCGGCTTCCTCACCGTGGTGGCGGTGGCGCTCCTCGCCCGCATCCGCCCGTTCGCCTGGCGCACGTTCTTCCTGGTGATGCGCTGGGCGCTCCTCGCCTACTTCGTCATCGGCGCCCTGCTGGCTTTCGTCTTCGTCCACAACCACGTGACCGGGAGCACGCTGGGGGTGCTGGTCGCCACCCTGGTGGTTTTCGCCGTCGACGTGCCGACGATCCTGGCCTTCACGGTCGCCCGCTACCAGGATCCCGCCGGCTGAAGCACCGAACCGGTCAGGCGCCTGCTCCCGCCGCGGCCGTGGCGGGCACCGCCAGGCCCCGGCCCGCAGCGGGCACCGCCAGGCTCTTGGCCGTCCCCGACAACGGCACGTCTCCCTTGGCAGGAGCCGTCCCGAGCACCCGGTCGGCGACGGTTCCCACGACTCCGAACCAGTAGTTCTCGTTCCGGTAGTGGTGTAGCCGGTGCGCCCTCCAGCGGGCGCGGTAGACAGCCCCGCGAGGCCGGTACGGGGAGTGGATGAGGAAGTGGATCCACTCGTAGGCGAGAAGCCCGAGAAGCGACGCGGCCGCCCCGGTCGCGCCTCGACGGCGGTCGGGCGCCACCCATGCCGGCATGGCGGCGGCGGCGGCCAGGCCGGCGACGGTGACCTTCGGCAGCAGGACCAGGTCGATGTCCTGAGGGTTCTCGTGGTGCTCGCGGTGCTTGCGAGCCGAGAAGCCCTCCCCGGGGAGGCCCCCGCCGCTCATCTCCTCGCCGGGGGAACCACCGGCCCTGCGCCGCGCCCGCCGGCTCGGCCCGTGCAGGATGTAGACGTGCACGGCCCACTCGGCGAAGGGGTGCAGGCCCACCACCGCTCCGGCGACGACGAGGTCCTGGGCACGCCAGCCGCCCAGGCGGGCGCGCCTCGCCGCCACGACCGCCAGGGTGCCGGCGAGCACCTTCGGCCCGGGCCGCCCGAAGAACACCTTGGCCCAGCCGGCGAGTCCCGGAGCGCCCGGCACGTCCCCGTAGAGACGCGGCCGCCCGCTTCCACCAACGACGCCGGCCATCGCTGCGGCACCCACGGCGCCGGCGACCGATGCGGCACGCGGGCCGCTGGCCGCCGATGCGGCACGGCCCACGCCACGGCCGGCCAGGCGGCGGGACCGAGTGGACAACGCTTGGACGAACTGATGCATCAGTCGGCATCATAGCCCCGACACG
>DATGKR010000046.1:0-7634 GCA_035294565.1 Acidimicrobiales bacterium
CTGTCAGACGTGAGGGCCGAGCTCGACCGGGCTGTCGAAGCCGCCGCCGGCCTGGCTGCCACCGTCGCAGCCGAAGCCACCGAAGCCGCCCAAGAAACCGGAGCCACCGAAGGAGCCGCAGCCACTGAAGCCGCCCAAGAAGCCGGAGCCACCGCAGAAGACGACGCCGCCGGAGCTACCGGAAACGGACGAGGCGAGCCAGCCGGAGCAGGTGGGGCAGCCGCAGCGGCACCCGGGACGGGCGAGGGTCCCGAAGCGGAGGGGACGGGCGGGCTGTGGGCGGGGCTGATCCGTTTTCCCGGCCGGTAGCCTGGACCCCGTGGAACAGGTAGCCGAGGTGGTCCGCCGGTCCCTCGCCTCCGGGGAGCGCCCCGTCGTCGGCAGGGTCATCGACCTGAAAGGCTTCTCGACGCTGCCCGTCGACGAGCTGATCGCGATAGACGGCAAGGGCCGCTTCCACGGCGACCTGCTCGGTCGCAGGGGGGCGGAGGCGCTGGGCGCCGCGGCGCGCGACCTGCCCGGCGGGGGGCTGGCCACCGTCGCCGTCGAGATCCACGGCCCGGAGGTGAAAGAGCTGGGCCTCGCCTGCGGCGGGCGGGCCGACGTCCTGCTCCAGCCGGCGTCGTACATCCCCGAGCGGCTGTGGGCGCTCCTCGCCGAGCGTTCCCCCGCAGCGATGGTGACCGTCATCGACGGCCCCGCGGCGTCCCCCTCGGCGCTGGCCGTCGACCGAGACGGCCGCTCCTGGGGCATGCTCGCCGCCGGCGCCGCAGCGGTCGCCGACCGGCTGGTCGACGAGGCCCGCTCGCTGATCGGCGAGGGCCGCAACGCCAAGCGGCGCGTCGAGACCGACGCCGGCGTGGCCCTGGTGGAGGCGTGGGTGCCGACCCCCCGCCTGGTCGTCGTCGGGTCCGGCGAGATGGTGGGGGCGATCGACGCCCAGGCGCGCCTGCTCGGCTGGGAGACGGTCGCCACCGAGTCGGTCGACGACGTGGAGGGAATGCTCGACTGGGCGGGGGCGACGGCCGCGCTGGTCGTCCTCAGCCACGACCCGCACGTCGACGCCCCGGTGCTCGCCGCTGGCCTGTCCCGGCCGATCCCCTACATCGGGGCGATGGGATCGCGGAGCACCCAGTCGCGCCGGCTGGACCGCCTCGCCGCCATGGGCGTCGCAGAGGAGCAGCTGCGGCGCATCCACCGGCCGATCGGGCTCAACCTGGGCGGCCGGCGCGCCCCCGAGGTGGCCCTGGCGATAGTGGCCGAGATCCTCGCCGTGCACTGCGGGCGCGACGCCAAGCCGCTCACCGAGACGGTCGGCTCAATCCACGGCTGAGGCGCGCGCAGCCCGGTAGCGGCGGATCAGCTCGTTGGTCGACGAGTCGTGGGCCGGCGGCGCGTCCGAGGACAACTCGGGGACGATCTTCTGCGCCAGCTCCTTCCCCAGCTCGACCCCCCACTGGTCGAACGAGTTGATCCCCCACACCGTCCCCTGGGTGAACACCTTGTGCTCGTAGAGGGCGACCAGCGAACCGAGCACCCGGGGGGTGAGCGCCGGGGCGAGGATCGTGTTCGACGGGTGGTTGCCGGGGAACGCCCGGTACGGCTGGCCGGGCGGGGCGGCCCGGCCGAACGCCAGCGCCTCGGTCTGGGCGAACAGGTTCGCGATCAGCAGGTCGTGGTGGTCGCCCACCTTGTGGAACGGGGCCAGAAAACCGATGAAGTCGGCGGGGATCAGCCGCGTCCCCTGGTGGATCAATTGATAGTAGGCGTGCTGACCGTTCGTCCCCGGGGTGCCCCACACGACGGGCCCCGTCTCCCAGGAAACGGTGCTGCCATCAAGAGTGACACTTTTTCCATTACTTTCCATGTCCAGCTGCTGCAGGTAGGAAGGAAAACGGGACAGGTACCACGAGTAGGGCAGCACCGCATGGGTGGACGCCCCGAAGAAGTTGATGTACCAGACGCCTATCAGGCCGAGCAGCACCGGCAGGTTCCGTTCGAGCGGGGCGCTGCGGAAGTGCTCGTCGACCTCGTGGAAGCCGGCGAGCATCTCCGTGAACGCTGCCGGGCCGATGGCGATCATCAAAGAAAGGCCGATCGCCGAGTCGTAGGAGTAGCGGCCGCCGACCCAGTCCCAGAACTCGAACATGTTGTCGGTGTCGATGCCGAAAGACGAGACCTGCTCGGCGTTGGTGGACACCGCGACGAAGTGCTTGGCCACCGCGTCGGGGCCGAGCGCTCCCACCAGCCACTCGCGGGCGGTGCGGGCGTTGGTCAGCGTCTCGAGCGTGGTGAACGTCTTCGACGACACGACGAACAACGTCTTCGCCGGATCCAGGTCCCGGGTGGACTCCCATATGTCCGAGCCGTCCACGTTGGACACGAAGCGGCACTCGATCGACGGGTCCGAGTAGGGCCGCAGCGCGTCGTAGGCCATGGCCGGGCCGAGGTCGGAGCCGCCGATGCCGATGTTGACCACCGTGGTGATCCGCTCGCCGGTGTGCCCCCGCCAGTCGCCGTCGCGCACCCTCGTGGCGAAGCTCGCCATCTTGTCGAGGACGGCGTGCACGTCGGGCACCACGTTGCGCCCCCCGGTGGTGATCGTCGAGCCGCGGGGGGCCCGAAGCGCCACGTGCAGCACCGCCCGGTCCTCGGTGACGTTGATGTGCTCGCCGGCGAACATGGCGTCGCGCCGCTCCTCCACGCCGGCGCGCCGGGCGAGCGCCACGAGCAGGCCGACGGTCTCGGCGGTGAGCCGGTTCTTCGAGTAGTCCAGGTACAGGTCCCCCGCCTCGGCCGAAAGCGTCGTGCCCCGCTTCGGGTCGGCGGCGAAGAGGTCCCGCAGGTGGGCGCCGCGCACCGACTCGTAGTGCTCCTGCAACGCCCGCCACTCGCCGGTCTCGGTGATCCTCATCAGCCGCACCATACTGTCCGCCGTGGGTGAAGTCCGCCGGCTGGTGCTCTGGGACGTCGACGGCACCCTCATTCGAGCGGGTATCAGCGCGGCGGTCTTCGACGTCGCCCTCGAGGCGGTCATCGGGCGGCGCCCCTCCGCCCGGGTGCGCATGGGAGGCAAGACCGACCCGCAGATCGTCCGCGAGTACCTGCAGCAGATGGGGGTGGACGAGACACCCGGCGTGGTCGAAGAGGTGCTCGGCGTCTTGGAAGGGCAGCTGGCGGCGGCGGCCGCGACCGGCGAGTTGGTCGCCAACGGCTCGGCGTGCCCCGGCGTCGCCGCGGTGCTCGAAGCTTTGGACAAAGAGGAGGCCGTGGTGTGCAGCCTGCTCACCGGTAACGTCCACCCCAACGCGTTGGTCAAGGTGGCGGCCTTCGGGCTCGAGCGGTGGCTCAGCCTCGATGTCGGCGCCTACGGCAGCGACCACGCCGACCGCGACGAGCTGGTCCCCATCGCCCTGTCGCGCCTTTGGGTCAACCGGGGGGTGCGCCTCGACCCGCCGGCGGTGTGGGTCGTCGGCGACACCCCCCGCGACCTGCGCTGCGCCCGGGCCGCCGGGGCCCGCTGCCTGCTCGTCGCCACCGGGCGCCACCCACTCGAGGAGCTGGCGGCGCTCGGCGCCGACGCCGTGTTCCCCGACCTGTCCGACACCCGCCTGGTGGTCGACACCCTCCTCGGGTAGGTGCTCGGGGTGGTCGGCGCCCTCCGGGGTGGCCTTCCGGGGGGGGTGTGGGTCCCTCCGCGGTGGCCCTCCGGGGGGTGGGTCCGGCCGTTCGGCGGCCGGGTTTTCCCTAAGTGTCCACGGCCCCGTCGCAAAACAGGGAGGTGTGGACATTTAGGGTCGAATATTCGCCCTAAGTGTCCAGAGGCTCGACTTTGCGCGTAGGGCCGTGGACACTTTGGCAAATCTGGCTCGTCCGGAAGGGACCGCCGGCGGCTCAGATGGAGGCCAGAGCGGCCCGGTCCTCCTCGGAGAGCACCCATTCGCCGGCGGCGACGTTGGCCCGCACCTGCTCGGGGCTGGTGGCCCCGGCGATGACCGACGCGACGACCGGCTGGGCGAGCAGGCCGGCGAACGCCAGGTCGAGCAGGCTGCGGCCCCTCTCCTCGGCGAAGCCGGCGAGCTTCTCCACCCGCTCCCAGCGCTCCTCGGGGATGTCCCTCCCGTCGAGGCGGGTGCCCGACGGCCGCTCCCGGCCCCGGCGGTACTTGCCGGTCAGGAGGCCGCTGGCCAGCGGGTAGTAGGGAAGGAGTCCGACCCCCGCCTGCTCGCAGGCCGGGATCAGCTCGGCCTCGGCTGACCGTTCGAGGAGGCTGTAGTTGTTCTGGGCGGAGACGAAACGGGTGATCCCCCGGCTGCGGGCCACCCACTCCGCCTCGGTCACCTGCCACGCCGCCAGGTTGGACGACCCGGCGTAGAGCACTTTGCCCTGGTGGACCAGGTCGTCGAGCGCCGACAGGGTCTCCTCGAATGGGGTAACCCCGTCGGGGAAGTGCAGCTGGTAGAGGTCGATGCGGTCGGTCTGCAGGCGGCGCAGGCTCTCCTCCACGGAGCGGCGGATGTACCACCGCGACGCCTTCGCCGCCGGCAGGTTCTGGTCGAGACCGCGGGAGGCGAACTTGGTGGCGAGCACGACGTCGTCGCGCCTGCCTTTGAGCACCTCGCCGAGGAGCACCTCGCTGTCCCCGTAGGAGCGCGACGTGTCCAGCAGGTTGACACCCCCCTCCAAGGCGGCGTCCACGACGGCCCTCGTCTCGTCGAGGCCCATCTTGGCGACGAACCCGAAGTTGTTGCAGCCGAGACCGACGACCGACACGGTGAGGCCCGAACGGCCCAGTTGGCGGTAGCGCATGGGGTTCATCGTACGGCTCGCCGCGCCGCCCTCAGCCGTGAGGTTCGCCTGGAACAACCCGCCGGGCGGGCTCTAGTCGAACGGCTCGTAGTAGTTCTCGGCGCCGGCGGCCCGCACGTCGTCGAGCCAGTTGCCCTCGTAGAGGTCGGTCGGGCCTTGGATGAGGTCGGTGTCCTCACCGGGCGCCGTGGTGGCGAGGCTCCACGCCTGGCGCTTGTATGCCCAGTTGTCCGGCTGGAGGCGGTGGGCCTGCCTGAACCAGGCGACGGCTTCCTGCCGGCGCCCGGCGTCCCACAGCCAGCGGCCCAGCTCGAAGCACGCCGCCGCCTCGGCGTGCCCCGGAGGCCTGGGCCTGGACCGTTCGACCACCTCGTCGGGCGCCAGCGCGTAGGGGCTGTCCGCACCCCGCTGCACCCAGTCCCGGACCGCCGCCACGTACACCTCGGGGTCGGTGCGGCGGATCTTCTTCACCTCGCGCAACATCTCTGTGATCCGCCCGAGACCCTCGGGTACCTCGGCGTCCTCGAAGGAGGAGCGCCGGACGTGGGCGGCGTGGGCGGGGCGGACGAGCGTCTGGGTCTCGTCGATCCACACGGCCGACGGCACGTTGACGAAGCCGAACAGCTCGGCGGTGAGGTGCGACTCGTCGATCAGCGACGGGTGGCGGGGCGCCGCCCGGTCGATCCACTTGGCCGCCGCCTCGGCACCACCCGAGTCGAGCGCCACCGTGACCACCTCGACGCCGGCGGGGTGCAGCTCCTCGCGCAGGGCCTGCCACACGGGCAGGTCTTCACGGCAGCCTCACCACGAGGCCCAGGCGACGAGCACGACCTTCCGCCCGGCCAGCGACGAAGTGGAAAAAAGGTTGCCGTCGCGGTCGGGCAGCGTCACCTGCGGGGCCGCCGCCGTGGGCAGCGCCCGGCCGCCCAGCGTCGCCGGGCCGACAGCCCACAAGCCGGCGTCGGCGTCGTGGACGAGGGGCATGCCGAGCGTCGCCGCCACCGGTTCGACCCGCACCACCCCGTCGGCGTCGAGCGACCCCTCGGGCAAGGGCACGCACAGCTCCCCCCGGCAGGCGCCGCGCTCTTTGACGTCCCAGCCCGTGCCCTCCAAGAAGCGGTCGGCTAGGACTTCGAGGCTGTCGAGGATCAACCGGTGCCCTCCCTCCTGCCAGTCCGCTGACGGGGGCCGGCGGCGCCGAGCATAAGCCTTCCCGCCCGGTCCGTGGCCCTGCGGAGGTCAGCCCGGGGGGCGGCGCCCCCCGAATATGACGTGGTCGAGCTCCTTCCAGTACACGTCGACCGCGTCGAAACCCGCCGCGCGCAGGAAATCCAGCTGGGGGCCGAGCGGGGAGATGTGGCGGACGTGGTTGTCCCAGCGGGCCTGCTCCTCGGGGGTCCGGTTCGCCCGCTTGGCGGCCCCTTCGGGGTCGCGCCGGTCCTGCACCCGCTGCCAGGTTTCCTCGACGGCGGGGTCGTCGGCGGCGACCGGGTCGTAGTTGAAGTACCACCCGCCCGGGGCGAGGCGCTCGGCGATCTCGGCGAACAACCCCCGCTTGCGCTCGTCGGGCAGGTGGTGCACGCAGAGGGAGCTGATCACCGCTTCCAGCCCTCCGCCGAGCTCCGCCGGCCAGCGTCCCGCATCCAGGTCGAGCTCCACGTAGCGGTAGCGGCCCTCGTAGGGGGCGAGGGCGCGCTTGCCTTCGTCCATCATCTGCGGCGAGTAGTCGGCGAGCACGGCGCTCGAAGCCGGATAGTGGTCGAGCACGGTGCGCGCCGCCGCGCCGGTGCCAGCGCCGAGATCCACGAACGTGAAGGAGTCGGAGGGGTCGAAGGGCAGCAGCTCGGCCATCATCCGGCGCGCCCGGACACGCTGGCGTTCGCGTTCTTCGGCGGTCGCCACCCACTGGGCGACCGCCGACTCGGACTTCCAGATTTCGGCGTTGGACTGTGTGCTGTCGACCATCCCGGCGACGATAGGCGCCAGCCGGGTGAACCGCTCAGCGGGGGGACGCAGGCCTCTCGCCGCGCAGGCGGGCTATGTAGCGGTCCGCCGAGCGGCGTATCGCCGCGGCGCCGTCTTCGAGGACGACGCGGCCCCACCATCCCCCGTAGACACGGTCGAAGCGGAAACCTTCGACCCGGGCGGCTATGCCCGCCACGGTGTGCTCGTCGAGCGGCACCAGGTTCGGGTAGCTCCACATGAAGCTCACCCAGTCCCGGTCCCCGACGACGGTGATCGTGTCGCCGGTGAGCAGGGCTCCCCGCCCGCCGGACCCGGCCGGCCAGTGCAGGACGGCAGCACCGTCGAAGTGGCCGCCGATCCGCGCAAGCGTGAGCCCCGGCACGGGCTCCGCCTCGTCGTCGAAGAGCTCGATCCTCGGCGAGCGGCGTTGGATCCACGCCTCGTCGGCTCGAGGCACCAGGATGCGCGCGTCGAAGGCCTCGGCGACGTCGACGTTGGCGGCGTAGAAGTGCGGGTGGGACATGCATATCGTGTCGATCCCGCCGAGCTCGGCGATCTTTCGGCGCGCCGCGTCGTCGATCAGCGGCACGCAGTCCCACAGCACGTTGCCGTGCGGCGTGCAGACGAGCAGCGCTCGCTGGCCGATCCCGAACGCCGGCACGACGCCCACGCCCAACAGGCCGGGCTCCTCTTCGCGCAGCTCGCTGGCGTGGTCTGCCAGCAGGTCGGCGACCGTCGTCCACTGCTGGCCGTGCCAGCCGACGTACTGGCGTTCGTCCTCGCAGATGGCGCAGCGCCCGGGCGGATCGTCGGTGTCGGGGTACTGCACGGCGCAGGTCGCGCAGATCCAGGCGGGCATC
>DATGKR010000047.1:0-20492 GCA_035294565.1 Acidimicrobiales bacterium
AGCCGGTTTCTGCGCTGCGGTCGACGGGCTGCTCCCCGTGGGCTTCGAGGGCGGTGACGGCACGGGCCAGGTGGTCGTCTACGACGGCACCGCCTGGTCGGCCCCGAGGAGCATCGACCCCGGGGGGATCGTCGATTCGCTCTCGTGCGCCGACTCGGGCTTTTGCGTTGCCGTGGACCAGGAAGGCCGCGCCGTGCTCGGCGCGGCCCCGGCGCGGGCCGGGCAGCAGACCTCGACGCCCTAGTAGCCCGCTCCCGGTAGAAGGGTGGGGCAGTTCAAAAGGCGATCACCAGGCGTCCCCGCACGCCGCCCGCCTCGAGGCGCCGGTGGGCCTCGGCGGCCCGTTCTTTGGGAAGGACGTCGGCGACCCGGAGCGTCACCTTGCCCTCCTCCACCAGCTGGCGCAGCCGGTCCAGCTTGTCCCGGGCGCGGGCGTAGTCGCGGACGAGGATGGGGACGAAGCGGACTCCCCGCTCGCCCTCGCCTCGGTAGCCGCGGACGGTCACCACCGTGCCGCCGTCCTTGACCGCCGGGGCGAGAGCCTCGTTGAGCAGTGCGCCGTCGGCTGCTCCGTCCACGCCGCCGGGATATCTCGAGCGGACCGCTGCGGGGAAACCCTCTCCGCGGCGGAGGACGATGTCGGCGCCCAGGCTGGCGACGAGCGCCTCGTCTTTCTCGGAGGCGTCGGCGACGACGCTCAGCCCGTCGGCCTTGGCCAGCTGCACCACGTACCCGCCGAACGCCCCGGCGGCGCCCGTGACGGCGAGGGCCGAACCCGGGGGAAGGTCCAGCACGTCGAGGGCGAGGCGGGCGGTCAGGCCGTTCATCGGGAGCGTCGCCGCCTCGAAGTCGCTCGCCCCGGCGGGAACGCGCGCCACCGACTCGGCCGGCACCACCACCTGTTCGGCGTAGGCGCCGCGGGATCCCTTGGGCACGACGATCGCCATCACGTGGTCCCCGACCCGCAGGTCGGTGTCCACGCCGGGGCCGATCTCCTCCAGCACCCCGGCGGCGTCCATTCCCGGCACGTAGGGCGGAGGGCCGGCCTCGCGCTGCGCCTCCGCCCGGGCCCCGTTCCTCACGAACGTGTCGGTCGGGCTGACCGCAGCCGCGTGGACACGGATGCGAACCTGACCCTCCTTCACCTCCGGGTCGGGGAGATCCACCACCTCGAGGGCCTCCGGCCCTCCGAACTCGACTACTCCTACCGCTTTCACAGCCGAGAGTCTCCGCCTACGGAGCTTCGACCTGCAAGAACGGGCGGCAGGGTGGGCGCCCGCCGCCCGCCCTCGTGCGGTGCGGCTAGCGGAGCTCCTCGATGACCCAGTCGACCATCACCGCCAGCAGGCACGCCGCGGCGCCGAGGAGCAGGCCAACACGCGCTTGGGTTCCCATCGTCGAAGACCTCCTGTGCTCTTGGACGAATTCGAGGTTACCCCCGGCAAGGGGGGGGGGAAACGTCTCACCTGTCGGCTTCAGCGCCGGTGGTCGCGAGGAACTCGTAGTGGGGGTTGATCATCGCCGCCCGGCCGCGGATGTCGGCGACGGTCCCTTCGACGACGATGCGGCTGCCGGGGGCGAGCCCGGCGATCTGGCGCCGCCCGAGGAACGCCACGGTGAGGGTGTCCTGGTCGTCGGTGAGCTGCACCTGCAGCGAGGCGGTGTCACCCCACGGCTTGACAGTGACGGCCTTCACCCTGCCAGCGACCTTGGCCCGCTGCCGGGGTTGGAGAGCCGCGATCGGCGTGGTGCCCTCCACCCCTCTGAGGAACGTCTGGTCGTACTTCTCCTCGGCCATCTCCGCTTCGACGGGGCGCCTCTTGGGTTCTGTCGGCGAGGTCCGCAGCTCCTTGAGCGCCCCCCGCACGTCGAAGGGGACGATCGTCGCGTTCACGTGCTCGAGGCGGCTGATGGCCGCCGAGATTCGCTCGGCGGTCTGGTCGTGAAGCGTGCGGCTCAGCCCGAAGGAGTAGGCCCGCCGGGGGAGGAGCACCGTGACTTCCGTCTCGCCGTCGGCGGCCGCGGCAGCCACCAGCTCGAGCGCTGCACGCTCGACGCGCCGGTCGGGGCATTCCACCAGCTGCAGAGGCAGCCTGCTAAGGCCGAGGCGCACCCAGCGGTCCTGGATCCGCTGCGCCCTGGTCGAGTCGATGACGAAGTGCACCGCCTGGAGATCGTCCACGGACAACGTACGGCCGTACTGGATCGCCCGCGCCGTCGCCAGGTCCAGCCCGTCGACGAACACGAAGGCCACGTGTCGCGGCAGGGGCCGCGCGGTCACGGCCTGTTCGGCGACGCCCTCGCCGAGCACACGCGCCTCGGCTTCGTACTGGCGGTGGGTGCGGATGAGGACGTAGATGAGGATCGGGAAGAGCACCACCACCGCCCATGCCCCCTGGGTGAACTTGGTGACGGCGAAGATGACGACGACGATGGCGGAGAGCACCCCCGCCGAGCCGTTGATGACCGACTTGTGCCGCCAGCCGCTCTCCTTGTGGGTGAGATGGTGCTTGACCATCCCGATGCCGGCCATGGTGAACCCGCAGAAGACGCCGATGGCGTAGAGGGCGACGAGTGCGTCCACCTGGGCGCGGGTGACGGCCAGGAGGAAGATGCCGACCAGGCCGAGGAAGACGATCCCGTTGGAGAACACCAGCCGGTGGCCCCTTTTGGTGAACGGGCGCGGCAGGAAGCGGTCCTCGGCGACGAAGTTGGCGAGGAACGGGAAGCCGTTGAAGCTGGTGTTGGCCCCGGTCCAGAGGATGAGGAGCGTTGACAGCTGCACCATGTAGAACCCGGCCTTGCCCAGGGCGCTGTCGCCGAAGGCGGCCTTGGCCACCTGGGAGATGACGGTGGGCGCGCCGTCGACGTAGGGAATGGCGTGCGTGTAGTGCGCCAGCACCGACACGCCGAGCACCAACGAGCCGAGGGTGAGGCTCATGAGCCCCAGCACCCTCCTGGCGTTGGGGCCCTCGGGCGGGCGGAAAGCCGAGACACTGTTCGAGATCGCCTCCAGGCCGGTGAGGGACGAGCCGCCGTTGGCGAACGCGCGGAGCAGGATGAACAGGGATATGCCGTCGAGGAGCCCCTTGCCCGGGTGGCCCATGGGGATGGCGCCGCTGACGTGGTCGTTGTAGACGTGGATGTGCCCCATCGCCACCCGCGCCAGGCCGAACCCGATGACGAGCACCATCGTCGCGATGAAGAAGTAGGTGGGGAAGGCGAAGGTCTTGCCGGCCTCGCGGATGCCTCGCAGGTTGCCCCAGATGAGCAGGCAGACGATGGCTATGGATATGACCGTCTCGGAGGTCTTGTTGGCCAGGGCGGGCACCGCCGAGGCCACGGCGTCCGTGCCGGCGGCGGTCTGCACGGCCACGGTGAGCGTGTAGTCGATGAGCAGGGCGACGGCCGCGAACTGGGCGACGTTGAGCCCGAAGTTCTCCCGGGCGACGACGTAGGAGCCGCCGGCGCGGGTGTACACCATCACCACCTCGCGGTAGGAGAGGGTGACGACGACGAGGATGAACAGGATGGCCGCGGTCACCGGCAGGACGAGCGAGAACGCTGCGGCGCCGACCGCCGGGACGAGGATGGTGAGCATCTCCTCGGTGCCGTAGGCCGAGGAGGAGATCATGTCGCAGGTGAGCACGCCCATCGCCACCGGCTTGCTCAGCCGCTCGGTCTCGAGGGCTTCGGTGACCAGGGGAGGACCGAGAAGGGTGCGTTTGAGCCGGTAGCCGAGAGTCTCGGGGTACTCCCCGGGGCTAACGGCGGGCGTGTTCATGGGCGATGTTCTACCAGCAGCCGGCGGGTTGGCCTCGTTGGGCCTTAGCATTGGCGGCCGTGTCGCGACGGCGTGTGGTGGTGACCGGCCTGGGGGTGGTGAGCCCGCTGGGGCTTACTGCGGCCTCGACGTGGGAAGCCCTGGTCGCCGGGCGCTCAGGTGCGGGCAGGATCTCCCTCTTCGACGCCGCCGGTTTCCCGGTCCGCATCGCCGCAGAGGTGACCGGCTTCGACCCCGAGGCGGTCTTCGGCAGGCGTCGCGCCAGGCATCTCGACCGGGTGTCGCAGATGGCGCTGGTCGCCGCCGCCGAGGCGATCGGCCAGTCGGGCCTGGACGTGCCGGCGTGCCCCGAACGGGTAGGCGCGGTGTGGGGGACGGGGATAGGGGGGCTGCAGACCCTGGAGGCGGGCACGGAGGTGCTGGCCGCCCGCGGCCCGGAGTGGGTGAACCCCTACCTGCTGGCGATGATGATCCCCAACATGGTCGCCGGACACGTGGCGATGGAGTGGGGGATCCGCGGCCCGAGCACCTGCACTGTGACCGCGTGCTCGGCCTCGGCTCACGCGATAGGCGAGAGCGTCGACCTGATCCGCGCCGGGCGTGCCGACGCGGTGGTGTGCGGCGGAAGCGAGGCGGCGGTGACCAGGCTGGCGGTGGCCGGCTTCGCGGCGATGAAAGCGCTCTCGACGCGCAACGACGACCCGGAGGGGGCGTCGCGGCCCTTCGACGCCGGGCGGGACGGGTTCGTGCTGGGGGAGGGGGCTGCGGCGCTGGTCCTCGAGGAGCGGGGAAGGGCCCTGGAGCGGGGCGCTCCCGTGCTCGCCGAGGTCGCCGGCTACGGGGCCACGTCCGACGCCTACCACGTCACCCAGCCCCACCCCGAGGGGGACGGGGCGGTGCGCTCGATGCGCGACGCCCTGGCCGACGCCGGCGTCGAGGCGGGACAGGTGGGCTACGTCAACGCCCACGGTACGTCCACCCCGCCGAACGACCGGATCGAGACCGCCGCCTTGAAGGTTGTTTTCGGGGAAAAAGTTCCGCCCGTCTCGTCGACCAAGTCCATGACCGGGCACACGCTCGGCGCGGCGGGGGCGATGGAGGCCGCCATCTGCGTGATGGCGCTCAACGCCCAGACGCTCCCGCCGACCATCAACCAGGAGAAGGCCGACCCCGACTGCGACCTGGACTACGTGGCCAACGTGTCCCGCCCGGCGCAGTTCGACGTGGCGCTCAGCAACAGCTTCGGTTTCGGCGGCCACAACGCCACCCTCGTGTTCAGGCGTTGACGAGCACGAAGAGCAGCGACGCCTGGCAGGCCACCTTGCCGGCGACCGTCGCGCTGCCGTGGCCCCTGCCCGCCGAGGAGCCCAGCTGGTCTAGCTCCACCGACATCTCCAGGGTGTCGCCGGGGCCGACCTGCCGGCGAAAGCGCGCCTTGTCGATCCCGCCGAAGAGGGGGAGCTTGCCGGCGTAGCGGCCGTCGCCGAGGACGGCGACCGCCCCCAGCTGCGCCATCGCCTCCACCATGAGCACCCCGGGCAGGGTGGGGCGGCCGGGGAAGTGGCCGGAGAAGAACGCCTCCTCCCCGGTGAGGCGCCAGACGCCTTTGACCGATCGGCCCGGCACGAGCTCGGTGACCTCGTCCACGAAGAGGAACGGGTGCCGGTGGGGGAGGACGTCCACCGGACGGGGCAGACCTTTTTCCACTTCCTCAGTGCCCCATGCCGAGACCGCCGTCGACGGGGAGCACCGCCCCGGTCACGTACCCCGAGCCCTCGGAGGCGAGGAACAGCACCGCCTGGGCCACCTCCTCCGGTGTCGCCATGCGCCCGAGCGGCACCTGGCCGAGGATCTCGTCGCGGCGCGCCTCAGGGAGAGCCGCGGTCATGTCCGTGTCGACGAAGCCGGGAGCGACGACGTTCACCGTCACGCCGCGGCTGCCGATCTCCCTGGCCAGCGACCGGGCCAACCCGACGAGGCCCGCTTTGGAGGCGGCGTAGTTCGCTTGGCCCGGCGAACCGGAAAACGCCACCACTGATGACACGAATATCATCCGGCCCCAGCGGGCGCGGATCATCTTGGGCGTGGCGCGGCGGGCGACCCGGTAGGCGCCGGTGAGGTTGGCGTCGAGGACGGACGTCCAGGCCTCCTCCTTCATCGACAGGAGGAGCTGGTCGGCGTTGACGCCGGCGTTGGAGACGAGGATCTCGACCGGGCCGAGCTCGTCCTCGACCGCCGTGAACGCCCGGTCCACCTCACCGGCCGACGTGACGTCGCAACGCACGGCGAAGAGGCCGTCCGGAGGGTCGCTGCGGTAGGTGACCGCCACCTTGTGCCCCTCGGCGGCGAACGCCCGGGCGACAGCCAGGCCGATACCCCGGTTGCCCCCGGTGACCAGCACCGTGCGCGCCAACGCTCAGACCCCCATCGCGTGGAACCCGCCGTCCACGTGGACGATCTCCCCCGTGGTCGCCGGGAAGAGGTCGGAGAGGAGGGCCACGCAGGCCCTCGCCACGGGCAAAGGGTCGCTCACGCTCCACCCGAGCGGCGCCCGGCCGTCCCACGCCTCCTCGAACGCGGAGAAGCCGGGTATCGACTTGGCGGCCATGGTGCGGATCGGGCCGGCCGCCACCAGGTTCACCCGGATCCTGTCGCGCCCCAGGTCGCGTGCCAGGTACCGCGCCGTGGCTTCCAGGGCGGCCTTGGCGACACCCATCCAGTCGTAGCCGGGCCAGGCCACCGAGGCGTCGAAGTCCAGCCCGACGACCGAGCCACCTCCCCCCTCTCGCATGAGCGGGGCGAGGCCGGCGGCGAGCACCTTCAGCGAGAACGCCGACACCTCGAGCGCCACCTTGGCGTCCTCCCACGGGGCGTCCAGGAAACCGCCGCCGAGGCAGGACGGCGGGGCGAAGGCGATCGAGTGCAGCACCCCGTCGAGGCCCGACCAGCGGCGCCGGAGCTCGTCCGCCACCCGCCCGACGTGCTCGGGGACGGTGACGTCGAGCTCCAGCACGTCGGGAGCCCCGGCCAGGTGGCGGGCCACCCGGCGGGTCAGCGACATCCCCCGACCGGCGCCGGTGAGCACCACCTCGGCGCCCTCTCGCAGGGCCGACTCGGCGACGGCGTAGGCGAGGGAGTCGCCGGTGAGCACACCGGTGACGAGGATCCGCTTGCCTTCGAGCAGTCCGGGCATGACCCGCCACGATAGGCCGTGCCCTCCCCGGGGCCGCTACCTTTGGCGGGATGGACCGGGACCAGGCGCTCAGCACCTTCCAGGAGTGCGTGGCGGAGGTGCTCGACATCGCACCCGAAGAGGTTCGCCTCGACGCGCGCTGGCGGGACGACCTCGACGCCGACAGCCTGGCGGTGGTGGAGATCACCCTGGCGCTCAACGACGCCTTCTCCATCAAGATCCCCGACGTCGACCCGGAGCAGCTGGAGACGGTCGGCCAGGCGTTCGAGCTCGTCGCCGGCCTCGCCGGCCTCCCAGCTGACTAGAAGGTGGAGCCCCGTCCAGTACGGTTCGCTTCGTCGATGACCGGCCTCGAGGCGCTCATGTGGCGTCTCGGGAGACGCCACCCGTCGCTGGTGCCGTGGATGGGCCTGAGGGTGGGGCTCGACAGGCCGGTCCGCCGGGCAGAGGTCGCCAGGCGCCTGGAGGAAGTCACCGCGATGGTGCCCCGGCTGCGGGACAGGGTCGCCGAACCGCCGCTGCCGGGTTTGCCGCCCCGCTGGGAGCCGGACCCGGCCTTCGACGTCCAGCGCCACCTGCGTAGCGGCGCGGCGGCCGAGCCTCCCGGGGACGGCCATCCGCCCTGGTGCGCCGCGCTGATGGACGGGCGGACGCTCGACCTTCTCATGCACCACTCCTACACGGACGGGCTCGGGGCGATGCGTCTCCTGTCCGAGCTGTTCGACGGCCCGTTCTCGTCCCCTCCTGCTCCCCCCGCCCAGGCTGCGGGGGCGGTGGAGGAGCTGGCGGCACGGTCGCTGCGCACCCTCGGCAAGGCCTTCACGTGGGCGGCGGAGGCGCTGAGCGAGCCCACCTCCGGCCTTCTGGCAGCCGTGACGTCCCAGCTGGGCGGCGCTCTGGCGCCTGCAAGCCCGATCATGCGGGCGCGCTCGGGTGGCCGACACTTCTCCTGGTTGTCCGTGGAGCTGCGACGCCTGAAGGAAGCGGGAAGGAGGCTCGAGGCGACGGTGAACGACGTGTTCCTGTCGGCTCTGCTCGAGGGGCTCGCCCGCTACCACGAGAAGAACACTGTGAGCCCCCCTTCGACGCTTCGCCTGGGGGTCCCGGTGAGCAGCCGGCCCGGGGAGGTGGTCGACATGGCCAACCAGCTGCACGCCGCCGTCCTGGCGGCGCCGCTCGGCTGCGCGGACTTCGACGAACGGACCCGCCTCCTCCACGAGATGGTCGGCCGCGCCCGGGCCGCGGCGGCCTCCACGGCGGGGCTCGCCGACCTGCTCGACGAGGTCGCCGGCGTGGCCTCGGGCCTGCCCGGGGCGGACCGCCTGGCGGCGGCCGTCATCGGACGTCTCGACGTCGTCGCCTCCAACGTCGCCGGACCGCCGTCCCTGCTGCGGTTTTGCGGTTCGCAGGTCACCGAGCTGGTGCCGTGCGGCCCTCGCGCCGGGGCCGCCGTCAACGCCACGCTGCTCAGCTACGCCGGCACCGCCTTCGTGGGCCTCAACGTCGACCCGGCCGCGGTGGCCCGCCCCGAGGAGCTGTGCGAGTGCCTGCGGGCGGCCTTCGACGCCGTCCCGGGCTGACTTCCCTCAGCGGGCCTTCCAGCGTTCCCGGCCCCGCTCTATCTCCGCCTCGGCGGCGTGGCGGTGGGCCCAGCCGGCCGACTCGGTGCCCTTCCCAGGCTCGAGGTCCTTGTAGATCTCGAAGAAGTGGGCGATCTCGGTCAGCTGGTGCTCGGGGATGTCGTCGAGCTCGTTCACCGAGTCCCAGCGGCGGTCGGAGGCGAGGACGCAGAGGACCTTGGCGTCCACGCCCTCCTCGTCGCGCATTCGGAACATCCCTATCGGCCTGGCCCGCAGGTGGCAGCCGGGGAAGGTCCCCTCGTCGAGGATGACCATCGCGTCGACGGGGTCGCCGTCCTCGGCGAGCGTGCCGGGCACGTAGCCGTAGTCCTCGGGGTAGCGGGTCGAGGTGAACAGCATCCGGTCCAGCCAGATCCGCCCTTCCTCGTCGGCCTCGTACTTGTTGCGAGTCCCCTTGGGGATCTCCACTACGACCTCGATCTCCATGGCTGGTCAGTACCCCCTGTGGTGGGCCGGCGTTGTCGTCATAGGCGGGTGCGACGATCTTGGCATGACCTGCTGCCCGGTGTGCGGACAGACGGCGACGCCCTGCCCCAACCGCTGGTGCCGCCGGCCGGACCGGGGCTTCTCGGTGGTCTTCGCCGCCGGCTCGCACGGCGCCCGCCTCCGGGCGGCGATCGTCAGGTACAAGTACCGGGGCGAGCGGCGCCTCGCGTCGCCGCTCGCCGGCATGCTCGCCTCCTTCTTGGAGGCCCACGCGGCCTGGTTCGAGGAGTTCGACGCCGTGACCGCCGTGCCCGCCTTCTCCGGGCGTGGCGCCCGCCGGGCGTGGGATCCGGCCGGGTCGCTGCTCGCCGAGCTGGCGGCACGGTCCCCTTCGCTGGGGGTCAGGGAGGGACTGGTCGTGAAGCTCCGGGAGACCCCCCCGATGGCGGGCAGGTCCTGGGCCGAGCGCCAGGCGATCGCCCGCGGGCCGCTGCGGTCGTCCCTCGCCGTGCCCGACCCCGGTGCGGTCGTCGGCCGGCAGGTCCTCGTCGTAGACGACGTCATGGCGGAGGGAAGCACCCTGCGGGAGGTGGCGTTGCGGCTGCGGGCGGCGGGGGCCAGCGACGTCGCGGGGCTGGTGTTGGCAAGGCCGTCGTGGCAGCCGGAAGCCCCGCCTTTGTAGGGTGCAGGTGCCGTGTCCGACGTTTTGCACAGGGTCGCTGTTTCCGACGTCCGTACGGCCGTGCCGACGACGCCCGGCGTCGAGGCGGGCATGGTCACCTTGCGGGAGGAGGAGCCGCCCCACCGCCTCGTGCCGATCATCATCGGCCAGCCCGAGGCGCGGGCCATCCAGTCCGCCTGGACGGGGGCGCTGCAGCGCCGGCCGTCCACCTGGGACCTTTTCGTGTCCGCCCTGGCCGTGCTCGAGGCGCGCATCGACCGGGCGGTCATCACCGCCGTGGAGGAGGGCCGCCACTTCTACGCGAACGTCGAGCTTGAGCACCGCGACGGTCGCCACGTCCTCGGGGCGCGCCCGTCGGACGCCATCGCCCTCGCCCTTCGCGCCCCGGGGGCGGGCATCTACGTCGCCGGGCAGGTCATGGTCGACCTCGGCCTGGGCGACCCGCCCCTCGACAACTGAGCGGCCGGCGTGCTTCCGAGCGGAGGTTTTCGCTACAAGTTCTCGGCTCAGGCGTTGAAGGCGAAACGTCCCCCGTCGATGACCACCCCGTCGGTGGTGGCGGTGCGGAAAAGCGCCTGGCCGGGTTCCTCCACCCACATGGACACGGTCAGCTCCTGACCCGGGAACACCGGCCGGGAGAAGCGAGCGGCCATCGACATGAAGCGGTCCGGGTCGGAG
The DNA here is from genome assembly GCA_035294565.1 of Acidimicrobiales bacterium. Taxonomy (GTDB): domain Bacteria; phylum Actinomycetota; class Acidimicrobiia; order Acidimicrobiales; family Palsa-688; genus DATGKR01. The sequence goes on from DATGKR010000047.1 coordinate 10,404, forward strand.
CCGCACAGGGTGTGCAAGAGGGCGCGCCCGGTGAAGCCGAAGGTGCACAGGCCGTGGAGGATCGGCTTGTCGAAGCCGCCGAGGGCGGCGAACTTGGGGTCGGAGTGGAGCGGGTTGCGGTCCCCCGACAGGCGGTAGAGCAGCGCCTGGTCGGGCCGGGTCTGGTAGGTGACCTGCTCGTCGGGCTTGCGGTCGGGGAACTGCACCGACCCCGATGGGCCCCGGTCGCCGCCGAAGCCGCCTTCGCCGCGGACGAACGCTGAGCTGGTCGTCGTGTACAGCGGTTTGCCCGTCGCCTCGTCGGTCGCGGTGGTCTCGGTCGCCACCACCGCCCCCGACCCCTTGTCGTAGATGCCTGTGATGGTCGTCACCGCGCTCACGGCTCCCTCGACGGGGAGCGGGGCGTGGAGGGTGACCGACTGCTCGCCGTGGACGAGCATGGCGGGGTTGAAGCTGCCGACTTTCCCCCACTGGCCGGTGCCGCCCGGTATGACGACCGGGAAGGTGGGAAGGACCCGCTGGGTCACGTCCTGGCTGTTCTCGGTGGTGAACTCGAGCTCGAAGCCGGTGGGGTCGATCGCTCCGGCGCCCACTCCGAGGGCGTAGAGGAGGCAGTCCTTCGACTCCCAGGCGGACCGGCGGGGCTCGCTGGTGCTCCCTACGGCATCTGGGTTGATCGGCATGCGCCCGACCTTATGCGCCCGTTCAGGCGAGGACCACCTCCACGGCCAGGTCGCCGCCGGCCTCCACCAGCTGCAGGTCGGCGACGGCCCCCGACTGGCGCAGGTCGTCGTCGGCCGCCTCCACGGCCCCGAGCAGGGCGGCCGGGCCGCTGACCGTGGTCTTCGCCACCTCGGCCCGCAGCGAAGCGCCGGCCTCGGTCTTGGCCCGGCGGATCTCGGCGAGCACCCGGCGCGCCGCGTGCAGGACCGAGGGGTCGCCGCCTGTCGAGCCCGGCGAGGGCCAAGGGGCCCGGTGCACCGAACCGTCCTGCCACCACGACCACGACTCCTCGGTGACGAAGGGAAGGAACGGTGCGAAGAGCCGCAGCAGGGCGGAGAGGGCCTCTTCGAGGGCGAGCCGCGCCGAGAGTGCGCGGCTCTCGCCGAGGGCGCCGTACGCCCGGTTCTTGACCAGCTCGACGTAGTCGTCGCAGAACGACCAGAAGAACGTCTCGGTCCGCTCCAGCGCCCGGGCGTGGTCGTAGCCCTCGAAGGCGGCGGTCGCCTCGGCGACCAGGGCGTCGAGGGATGCGAGCATCGACGCGTCGACCGGCTCGAGGTTCCCGGCCCCGGCAGGCGGCTCGTCGCCCTGGGGGAGGGTGAGGACGAAACGGGAGACGTTCAGGATCTTGATCGCCAGGCGCCGGCCGATCTTCATCTGACCCTCGTCGAAGGCGGTGTCGGTGCCCAGGCGGGCGCTCGCCGCCCAGTAGCGCACGGCGTCGGACCCGTAGCGCACCAGCAGGTCCATCGGGGTGAGCACGTTCCCCTTCGACTTGGACATCTTCTTGCGGTCCGGGTCGAGGATCCACCCTGAGATGGCGGCGTCGCGCCACGGCAGGCAACCGAACTCGAGGTGGCTGCGCACGATCGTCGCGAACAGCCAGGTGCGGATGATGTCGTGGCCCTGGGGGCGCAGGTCCATGGGGAACACCCTGGCGAACAGGTCCGGGTCGTCCTCCCAACGCCCGGCTATCTGAGGGGTGAGCGACGAGGTGGCCCAGGTGTCCATGACATCGGGCTCGGCGGCGAAGCCCCCCGGCTTGCCCCGCTGGCTCTCGTCGAAACCCGGGGGCGCGTCGGTGCTCGGATCCACCGGGAGGGACTCCTCGGAGGCCAGCAAGGGGTCGCTGTAGTCGGGTCGACCGTTGGTGTCGAGGCGGTACCACACGGGGAACGGGACCCCGAAGAACCGCTGTCGGCTGATCAGCCAGTCGCCGGTGAGGCCCTCGACCCAGTGCTCGTAGCGGGACCGCATGTGCGCCGGGTGCCACCGCAGCTCCGCACCTCGCTGCAGCAGCTCGTCGCGGTGAGCGATGGTGCGGAAGAACCACTGCCGGCTGGTGACGATCTCCAGCGGATGGTCCCCCTTCTCGTAGAACTTCACCGGGTGGGTGATCGGCCGGGGCTCGCCCTGCATCTCCCCCGAGTCGCGCAGCAGTTCGACCACCCGCCTCTGCGCCTGGCGGACGGTCAGGCCGGCCAGGTTCGACCTGTACAGCTCGGCGCCGCCGGGTGCGAGTCCCTCCGGGGGGGAGGGGGCGAGCCGGCCGTCGCGCCCGACGACCGCCCGCACCGGCAGCGACAGCTCCCGCCACCAGGTGACGTCCGTCGTGTCGCCGAAGGTGCACACCATGGCGGCGCCGGTCCCCTTGTCAGGCTGGGCCAGCGGATGGGTGACGAAGGGGACCTCGGCGCCGAAGAGCGGCGTGCGCACCGTGGAGCCGGTGAGGCGGGCGTAGCGGTCGTCGTCGGGGTGGGCGACGACTGCCACGCAGGCGGGAAGCAGCTCCGGGCGGGTCGTGTCGACGAGCAGGTCGGAACCGTCGGCGGCGTGGAAGCAGAGCCGGTGGTAGGCGCCGGGGCGCTCGCGGTCCTCGAGCTCCGCCTGGGCGACGGCGGTGCGGAAGTCGACGTCCCAGAGGGTCGGCGCCTCGGCGGTGTACGCCTCGCCCCGGGCGAGCAGCCTGAGGAAGCCCCGCTGGGACGCCCGGCGCGACGCCTCGTCGATGGTCGTGTAGAAATGCGACCAGTCGCACGACAGCCCGATGCGCCGCCACACCGCCTCGAAGGCTTTCTCGTCCTCGGCGACCAGGCGTAGGCAGAGCTCGACGAAGTTCGGCCGTGAGATTGCGACCGGCTCGCCCGAGGAGCCGGGAGGCTCGAACGACGGGTCGTAGGCCAGCGAGGGGTCGCAGCGCACGCCGAAGTAGTTCTGTACCCGGCGCTCGGTGGCCAGCCCGTTGTCGTCCCATCCCATCGGGTAGAAGACGCTGAATCCGCGCATCCGCTTGTAGCGGGCGACGGTATCGGTGTGGGTGAAGGAGAAGGCGTGGCCGACGTGGAGGGAGCCCGACACCGTGAGCGGGGGGGTGTCGATGGCGTAAACCCGCTCTCGGGGGGTGGAGCGGTCGAAACGGTAGGTGCCGTCGGCCTCCCAGCGGGCTGCCCACTTCTCCTCCAGGCCGTCGAGGGCCGGCCGGTCGGGGACGGTTCGCTCCATGATCCCGCTACGGTACTTGCGTGCTGCGCCTCTACGACACCGCTTTCGGCGAGGTCGCCCCTCTCGAGCCGGCGCAGCCCGGCCGGCTTTCGATGTACGTGTGCGGCCCGACCGTTTCCGGAGAGCCCCACCTCGGCCACGGGCGTTTCACCGTCGTATGGGACGTCCTGCGGCGCTACCTCACCTGGAGCGGCGTGGAGGTGCGCTTCGTATCCAACGTGACCGACATCGAGGACAAGATCATCGCCCGCGCCGCCGAGGAGGGCCGCAGCGTCGAGGAAGTCGCCGCGCACTACGAGAAGGTGTGGTGGGCGACGATGGAGCGCCTGGGTGTCGCCCCGCCGACCGTCTCGCCTCACGCCACCGGCTACGTGGCGCAGATGGTCGACCTGATAGACCGGCTGGTCCGGGGAGGGCACGCCTACGTCGGCGGCGACGGCGTGTACTTTTCCGCCGAGAGCGTCGAAGGCTACGGGCTCCTCGCCCGCCAGCCGCTCGAGTCGCTCCGCGTCGGCGCCAGGGTCGAGGCGGCGGAGGGGGCGGCCAAGCGGTCGCCGGTCGACTTCGCCCTGTGGAAGCTGGCCAAGCCGGGGGAGCCGAGCTGGCCGTCGCCGTGGGGGGCGGGGCGTCCCGGCTGGCACACCGAGTGCGTGGTGATGTCCCTCGACCTCCTCGGTGAAGGCTTCGACCTGCACACGGGGGGTCTGGACCTCGCCTTCCCCCACCACGAGAACGAGCGGGCGCAGGCGATCGCCGACGGCAGGGCCTTTGCCCGGCGGTGGGCGCACAACGGCATGGTCGTCGACGAAGCCGGCGAGAAGATGAGCAAGTCGGTCGGCAACACCCTGTCCCTGCTGGAGATCCTCGATCGCTACGACCCCCGCGCGTTCCGGCTGCACGTCCTGCAGTCCCACTACCGCAGCCCGATGGGGATCGGCTCGTCGACGATGGCCGCGGCGTCGGCGGCCCTCGAGCGCCTCGACGCCTTCGGCCGCGAGTTCGCCGCCTCCAGAGGGGCGTCTCCCGACCCCGACGTCCTGGGGCGTTTCCGCGAGCGCATGGACGACGACCTCGACACCCCCGGGGCGGTGGCGGTCGTCTTCGAGGCCCTGCGCCAGGCTCGCGCCGGGGGGTCGGCAGCGGGGCGTTCGGGGGCCCTGGCCGCCGCGGTGTTCGAGGCCGCCGGCGAGGCGCTGGGTCTCCCCCTGCGCCACGACGTGGCTGCCGTGCCCGCCCGGGTGGCCGAGCTTGCCGCCGAGCGCGACGCCGCCCGGGCGGCGAAGGACTGGGCCCGGGCAGACGCCATCCGAGCCCAGCTGCAGTCCGAGGGCTGGACGGTGGAGGACGGCCCCCACGGGACGGTGATCCGTTGACCCACTTCGAGGAGGACACCGCGGTCCGCAGGGTCGAAGGGGGATGGTCGGCCGAGCTGGACCCGCGCTGGAACGTGGGCGAGAACCCCAACGGCGGGTACCTGCTCGCCGTCGTCCTGCGCGCCCTCGTCGAGGAGACCGGCCGGCCCGACCCGGTGACGGTCACCGCCCACTACCTGTCGCCCCCGGCAGCGGGCGAGGTGCACGTTCGTACCGAGATCGTCAAGCCGGGTCGGACGTTCGTCACCGCCACCGCCTCGATGCTCCAGGGGGGCAGGGAAAAGGTCCGCGTTCTCGGGGCCTTCACAGACCTGGCGTCCCGTCAGGGACCGACGCGCATCAGCGCCCGGCCGCCGGACATCCCCCCGCCAGAGGAGTGCGAGAGCCTGATCGAACTGACCCGGCGGGCGGGACGGAAAATCCCTGAGGTGATGAACCGCTTCGACCTGCGCCTGCCCCCCGACAGCCCGTGGGGCCGGCCGGGCGAGGGGGACCCGTTCGAGATCACCGGCTGGATCCGTTTTCGGGACGGGGAGGAGCCCGGGGCGCTGTCGGCGCCGGTGTTCGCCGACGCCTTCCCGCCGACCATCCTCGGCGCCGTCGCCGGCGGGTGGGTGCCGACCATCGAGTTGACCGTCCACCTGCGGGGGAGGCCCGCCCCGGGGTGGCTGCTCGGGACCTTCCAGACCAGGGTCCTCGTGGACGGCCTCTTGGAGGAGGACGGCGAGCTATGGGACAGCGAAGGGCGTCCCATCGCCCTGTCCCGCCAGCTCGCCATGGTCCTCGGGGCCTGATGCGCGCCCGGTCGCGGCAGCCTCTGCCCGCCGGGTTCGGCACGGTCTGGTCGTCGGTGGCCGTGGACCTCGTGGGCTTCGGGATAGTCCTTCCCATCCTGCCCATCTACGCCAGGCGTTTCCACGCCAGCCCGCTCGAAGCGGCGCTTCTCGTCAGCGCCTTCTCGGCGGCGGGGTTCGTCTGCTCCCCGCTGTGGGGACGCCTCTCCGACCGGATCGGGCGGCGGCCGGTCATCCTCATATCCCTCGCCGGGACGGCGGTGGGCAGCCTGCTCACGGGCCTCGCCGGGGGGCTCCCGCTGCTCTTCGCCGGACGCCTGGTCGACGGGGGCTCGGGGGCCAGTGTGGCGGTGGCGCAAGCGGCGGCGGCCGATCTCTCGCCGCCGGGGGAGAGGACCCGGCTCTTCGGCCTGCTCGGGGCGGCTTTCGGAGTGGGGTTCGTCGCCGGACCGGCGATCGGCGCCCTAGGTGCGCTCGCCGGGCCGCGCGCGCCGTTCCTGCTTGCCGCAGGCATCGCCGGCGTCAACGCTCTGGTCGCCGCGGCGCGCCTGCCAGAGACCAGGGAGCCCTCCGGATGTGGCCCCCTGGCTGCTCCTTCGGAGCCTTCTGGCCGTGCGCCTCTGGCTGCTCCTTCGGAGCCTTCTGGCCGTGACCCCCTGCCCTCGCCCTTTGCCGACGCGGCTCGGCCCGCGCCTTCGGCTTCTTCTGGCCGTGCGCCTCTGGCTGCTCCTTCTGGGCCTTCCGCCGGCGCCCCTCGTGCTCCCCGCGATCTTGGCCCTCCGGTGGGCCCGCCTGCTCCGGAGCGCCCGGCGGCGCCCGGAGGTGTCGCCGCCCTGGTCGCCGTCGCCTTCGCGGCCATGGTCGCATTCAGCGGGTTCGAAGCGACCTTCGCCCTTTTCGGCCAGCGGCACCTCGGTTTCGGCATCGGCTCGGCAGCGGCGGTCTTCACCGGCGTGGGGGCGGTCATCGTCGTCGTCCAGGCGGGCCTGGTGCGCCCGGTGGTGAGACGCCTGGGCGAGTCGCGCACCCTCGTCGCCGGCCTCGCCGCCAACGCCGCCGGACTGCTCCTCCTGGCCGCGGCGACATCCTGGGCCCTGGCCGCCCCCGCGCTGCTGGCCCTGACCGTCGGCCAGGGGCTGGTCCAGACGACGATGGCCAGCGCCCTGGCGGGCCTGTCGAGCCCCGCACGGCGGGGACGGGTGCTCGGGGCCCAGCAGTCAGCGTCGTCGCTGGCACGGGTCGTCGGTCCTGCGGTGGGCGGGGCGCTGCTCGGTTCGCAGGTCGGCGGCGGTCCCTACCTGCTCGGAGCCGCCATGACCGGCCTCGCGCTGGTGGGTGTCGTCGTCTCTATTTACCGGAGCAAGCCGGCCGGGTATATTACTGAACGGTAACAAACGCTCGAGACCGCCGGGAAGGGACATGCCGGACTTCTCCAACGCACTTAACGAGGACCAACTTCAGCTCCAGAAATGGGTGCACGACTTCGCCGAGGACGTCGTGCGGCCCGCCGCCCACGAGTGGGACGAGCGGGAGGAGACCCCTTGGCCGATAATCGAGGAGGCGGCCAGGATCGGGCTCTACTCGCTGGACTTCGTCGCCAACATGTTCGCCGACCCCACCGGCATCTCGGTGCCGCTTGTCATGGAGGAGATCGCCTGGGGAGACGCGGGCATCGGCCTGGCGATCTTCGGCACGGTCCTCGGCGTTGCGGGCATCTTTGGCAACGGCACTCCCGAGCAGGTCACAGAGTGGCTGCCGCAGTGCTTCGGGACGCCGGAGAAGATCGCCCTTGCGGCCTTCTGCGTTTCCGAGCCCGACGCCGGCTCGGACGTGAGCTCCATGCGTACCAGAGCCGTCTACGACGAGGCTGCCGACGAGTGGGTCCTCAACGGGACCAAGACCTGGATCACCAACGGGGGCATCGCCGACGTCCACGTCGTCGTCGCTTCCGTCGACCCCGAGCTCAAAGGGCGGGGCCAAGCGAGCTTCATCGTCCCCCCCGGAACCAAGGGCCTGACGATGGGCCAGAAGTTCAAGAAGATGGGAATTCGCGCCTCGCACACCGCCGAGGTGGTCCTCGATGACGTGCGGGTACCGGGCCGGTTGCTGCTCGGGGGGAAGGAGAAGCTGGACGAGCGCCTCGCTCGGGCCCGTGAGGGCCGGACCGGTCAGCGCGGTCAGGCAGCGATGGCCACCTTCGAGCGAACCCGCCCCGGTGTCGGCGCCCAGGCGGTCGGCATAGCCCGCGCGGCGTATGAGTACTCGCTCGAGTACGCCAAGGAGCGGAAGCAGTTCGGCCGGCCGATCATCGAGAACCAGGCCATCGCCTTCAAGCTCGCCGAGATGCGCATGCTCACCGACGCGGCGCGCCTGCTCGTGTGGAACGCCTCGTGGCGCGGGGCCAGTGGAGGGGGGTTCGAGGCAGCCGAGGGCTCGCAGTCGAAGCTCTTCGCCGGCGAGACGGCCGTGCGGGTGACCGACGAGGCTATCCAGATTCTCGGCGGCGCCGGGTATATCCGGGAACACCCCGTCGAGCGCTGGCACCGTGACGCCAAGATCTTCACCATCTTCGAGGGGACCAGCGAGATTCAGCACCTGGTGATAGCCCGGGCCATCTCGGGCATGCACATCCAATAGCGCTGAAGGTCACTTTTAAGCCCCAGGTTCGGTTCGACAGGGACAAGAACGGACCGCGGCTGTTGACGACCAAGTCGAACCGGCACTGACCCGTCTCTTTCAAGAGGGCGGTGGACGACTGATCCCGGAGGGCGGTGGACAGCTGATCCCAGACGGTGGACAGCTGATCCCGGAGGGCGGTGGACGACGAATCCCGATTTGTGTACGAAACCCGATTTGTGTGCAGATACGGTCAATAACTCGGGTTTCGTTCACAACTCGGGATTGGTGACGTGTCCTCGAGCAAGTCGGTGGGCCGGTAGCGGCCGCCGCGATGACCTCATCGATGCTCGTCGCGCGGATCCGGGCGGGGGAGTCCTGCCGCTGGAACCCAGCCGTGCTGTCAATGGCCGGCTGTGGGGTCGGGAACGCCGGGACGCTCCGGGAGCCGTCGATCTGCAGCTTCCGCGGGGTGGCCGATGCTGATATGGCCCGTCGGTGACCAACGAGCCGCCGCCTGTAGCAGGATCGACCGCCGACCCCAGCGATGAGCGTTGCGGCTGCTTGGGTGAAGACCCCAGCGATGAGCGTTGCGGCTGCGAGGGTGAAGCTCACGGCGACGCCACGGCAGCGAGGACCTCGTCGAGAGCCGTGCGGTTGTGGCCGCTGACGAACGCGTCGACGTAGGGAAGGGCGGCCGCCATGCCCCCGGTCAGAGGCTCGTAGTCCGCTGAGGCCTTGCGGGGGTTCACCCAGACGATCCGGAAAGCGAGGCGGCTCAGGCGTTGCATCTCCCTGGCGAGCACCCCTGGGTCGCCGGTGTCCCAGCCGTCGGAGAGAACGACCATCACGGCGCCTCGGGCGAGGCCGCGCCGTCCGTACCCGTCGTTGAAGGCCTTGAGGGAGTCGCCGATTCGGGTGCCGCCCGACCAGTCCGGGGCGGCCCGGCCGGCCTTCTCTAGCGCCGCGTCGGGGTTCGCGGCGCGCAGGGTCCTGGTGAGGCGGGTGAGCCGGGTGGCGAAAACGAACGCCTCCGCCCGGGCGGCGCCGACCCCCGACATCAAAAGCTGGAGGTACGCCCTGGCGTAGGGCTCCATCGAGCCCGAGATGTCACAGATGAGCACCACCCGGCGGGGTCGTCGGCGCCGGCGACGGCGGACGGCGACCATCGGTTCGCCACCGGTCCGCCGGGATCTGCGCAGCGTGGCCCGAACGTCGAGCTCGCGGCCACTGGGGTCCCTTGTCCTGCGCCGGCCCGGCCGCGGCGGTGCTGCGAGGGCCATGCGGTCGCCCAGCCTCCGTAGGTCGGCCAGCTCATCTGCGGTGAGCTTGGCGAAGTCCTGGTGGCGAAGCCGCTCCTCGGGGCTGAGGACAGCCGTCAGCGACTCGTGCGCTGATGGCTCCCCTTCGCTGCTGTCGCCGGTTGCGGAAGTCGAGGCGGTCGGCTCCGGCAGGGAGCCTTCCATCCCCGGCGCCGCCTGCTTCGGCGGCCGGGTACTGCCTTTCGAAGGCGGGGGCGGGGGAGGGACATCGCCCCTGAAATCAGCGGGATCCACCAGTCCCCCGAACACCTGGGAGAACACCCTGTCGAAGACGGCGATGTTGGAATGATCGTCCACCAGGGTGACCCGGCCCAGCCAATACAGGTCGTCCACCGTGGCGGGCGGGGCCAGCGCCATCGCCGAGGCGAAGCGGCCCGCCCGTTCCGGGGTCACTGCCGCCCCGGCGGCGCGCACGAGGGCGGAGAACCGGGCGGCGATGTCGGCCAGGTCCGGTACCGCCGGGCGGGGGATGGGAGCGGCGATCATGATCCGGTGGCCACCCAGGCCGCCCCTCGTCCGATGACCAGTTCGAGGTCCTCGCGGTATTTGAGCACGGAGCCGATCGTCGCTTCCACCGCCCGTTCATCGAGCTCCCGGAGCCCGAGCAGGTCGAGCGCCAGCACCCAGTTGATGGCCTCGGCCACGCCGGGGAGCTTTTGCACGTCGAGGGAGCGCAGCCGCTGCACGGCGGCGGCGACCTGCGCCGCCAGGGTCTGCGAAGCCGCCGGCACCCTGGCGCGGATGATGGCCGTTGTCCGC
>DATGKR010000048.1:0-21903 GCA_035294565.1 Acidimicrobiales bacterium
CGCTTCTGTCATCTCCACCCCCAGGCCGTGGAGGTGCAGGTAGTCCTGGTAGTGGTTCTCGGCGAAGAGGCGGGCCGTCTCGGCCGACACCTTGGGCCCCATGGTGACGACATGGAAGGCGGCGAAGTCCTCTTCACCCGAGTCGACGGAACGGAAGAAGTCCGAGATGCACAGCCACGGGTCCGACGGCTGTCGGGGGAAGTGGAACCGCATCCACTCCGACGTGCGGCTCTCGTCCTTCCAGACGACCAGGTCGTCACCCTCGGAGTTCACCGCGAAGTAGCCGTAGGCGACCGCCGGCTGCAGCACCCCGGAAGCGCGGGCTCGGGCGAGCTGCTCGCGCAGCACCGCCCGGACGCGCTCCTTGAACTCGGCGTCGGACTCCGAGCGGGACTTGTCGGGGCGGTAACCCCACTGGGCGCGAAAGAGGGCCGTCTCGTTGAGGTAGGCGGCGATGTCGTCGAGGAGAAGGCCACGCTCGACCCGCGACCCGACGAACGGCGGGCGGAAAACGGGGTTGTCGGCGGCGACGGCCGGCGATCGTTTCGGCGCCCCCGTCGGCACCGGGCCGGCGTCGCGCAGGGCGCGCGGCCTGACACCCTCCCGTCCCTCGGGCACCCTGCCGAAGTCGGGGTCCTCTGCGCCGGATCGCTTCAGCTCCATCAGGCGGTCGAGGGTGTGCAGGCCTTCGAAGGCGTCCTTGCCGTAGAAGAGGCGACCTTCGTACTCCGAGCGCAGATCTCGCTCCACGTAGGTCCGGGTGAGGGCGGCGCCGCCGAGGATCACCGGTATTCGCGACAGCCCCCGCTGGTTGAGCTCGAGCAGGTTCTCGCGCATGACGAGGGTGCTCTTCACGAGCAGGCCGGACATGCCGATGGCGTCGGCGCCCACCCTCTCGGCGGCCTCGACCATCTCCGACAGCGGCACCTTGATGCCGAGGTTGTGCACCTCGTAGCCGTTGTTGGTGAGGATGATGTCGACCAGGTTCTTGCCGATGTCGTGGACGTCGCCCTTGACGGTGGCGAGCACGATCCTCCCCTTGCCGGCCGCCGAGGACTTCTCCATGTGGGGTTCCAGGTAGGAAACGGCCGTTTTCATGGTCTCGGCCGATTGGAGGACAAAGGGCAGCTGCATTTGCCCGGACCCGAAGAGGTCACCGACGGTCTTCATGCCCGACAGGAGGGGCCCGTTGATCACGGCGAGCGGGTCATTGGCGGCGAGGGCCTCGTCCAGATCGGCTTCCAGCCCGTCGCGGTCGCCGTCGACGATGCGCTGCTCCAGCCGCCGCTCCACCGGCCAGCCGCTGCGGTCCTCGCGTTGGATCCCCGCCGCCGCCACTCCCTCGAACATTGTCAGCAGCTCTGACAACGGGTCGTAACCCTTCGCCGGGTCGCGTCGGTCGTAGATCAGGTCGAGGCACACCTCGACGACGCGGGGATCGATCTTGTTGAGCGGCACGATGCGGGCCGCGTTGACGATCGCCGCGTCGAGCCCTGCCTGCTGGCACTCGTGCAGGAACACCGAGTTGAGGGCGTGCCGGGCGGCAGGGTTGAGGCCGAAGCTGACGTTCGAGAGCCCCACGATGGTCTGGCAGCCGGGGAGGGCCTCCTTTATCCTCCGGATCCCCTCTATCGTCTCGATCCCGTCTCGACGGCTCTCCTCCATGCCGGTGGAGATCGGCAGCACCAGCGGGTCGAAGAGCAGGTCCTCGGGGGGGAGGCCGTAGCGGCCGACGGCGAGGTCGTGGATGGCCCGGGCTGCCCGCAGCTTCCACTCGGCGGTGCGGGCCTGTCCGTCGGTGTCGATGCACGTGCACACCACCGCCGCCCCGTAGTCGCGTGCCAGGGTGAGGAAACGGTCGAGCCTCGTCCCGGGGCCGTCGCCGTCCTCCAGGTTGACCGAGTTGAGGATCGGCTTGCCGGCTACCAGCTGCAGCCCGGTCTCCACCACCTCCGCCTCGGTCGAGTCGAGCATGATCGGCAGGGTCGCCTGGGTGGCGAAGCGGCCGGCGATCTCGCGCATGTCGGCGACGCCGTCCTCTCCGGTGTAGTCGACGCACACGTCTATGACATGCGCTCCCTCCCGGACCGCCTCGCGTGCCATCGCGACGCACGTCTCCCAGTCGTCGGAGAGCATCGCCTCGCGGAACTTCTTCGACCCGTTGGCATTGGTCCGCTCGCCGACCATGAGGACCGATGGGGACTGGTCGTAGGGGACGTGGTTGTAGATGGACGCCACCCCGGGTTCTGGCACCGGGCGGCGGGGGGCCTTGCCGACTCCCCTGCAGCGCTCGACCACTGCCCGCAGGTGGTCCGGCGTGGTGCCGCAGCACCCGCCGACGACGCTCACCCCGTAGTCGCCGATGAAGCGGGCGTGGTGCTCGGCCAGCTCGTCGGGGGTCAGGTCGTAGTGCATCTGGCCGTCGACCACCGAGGGCAGGCCGGCGTTGGGGAGCACCGAGATCGGGGCCCGGCTGTGCTGGGACAGGTAGCGGAGGTGCTCGCTCATCTCGGCGGGGCCGGTGGCGCAGTTGAGGCCGATCACGTCGGGGCGCAGCGCCTCCAGGGTGGTGAGCGCGGCGCCGATCTCCGTGCCCATCAGCATCCGCCCGGTCGTCTCGATGGTGACCTGCACCTGGACGGGGACCTGACGGCCGATGCTGTGCATCGCCCGCCGGCAGGCGATCATCGCCGCCTTCGCCTGCAGCAGGTCCTGAACCGTCTCCACCACGAGCAGGTCGACGCCGCCTTCGAGCAGGCCCTCGGCTGCCAGCTGGTAACCGTCGCGCTGGTCGACGAAGGAGATCTGCCCCAGCGAGGCGATCTTGGTCCCCGGTCCGAGCGAGCCGGCGACCCACTTGCCCGCGGGGGTGACGTCGCGGGCGATGGAAGCCGCCTTCCTGGCGAGCTCCTTGGCCCTGCCGGCGATGCCGTACTCGGCCAGTACCCACGGGAGGGACCCGAAGCTGTCCGTTTCCACGACCTCGCAGCCGACGTCGAGGAAGCTGCGGTGCAGGTCGGCCACGACGTCCGGGCGGGTGTCGACGAGCACCTCGTTGCACCCCTCCAGCGCCGGGCCCCCGAAGTCGTCGGGGGAGAGGTGGCGCAGCTGCAGGTTGGTGCCCGTGGCGCCGTCGAAGACGACCACCTGGTCGCGTACGGCCTCGAGGTAGGAGCTCACCGCTCCCAAGGGTACAAGCCGACCCGCGACCTACGGTTGGGTGCCCCTCCGGCCGATACTGAGTCAGTGGACGTATCACCGCCCGACGAGCCGACCGACGTCTCCTGCCGCCTCGCCCGCAACGAGGTGGGGGTGATCACCTTCGCCGACGACGCCGTGCGAATCGTGCTCGGATGGGAGCCCGAGCAGGTGGTGGGGCTGCGCTCCATAGACCTCATCCATCCCGACGACCAGCCGAGCGCCCTGTCTTCCTGGCTGGACATGCTCGCCCGGCCCGCCTCGACGGGCACCTGGCGCGGCCGGTACCGGGCTTCGGACGGCCGCTGGCGCTGGGTGCGGACCGACAACACCAACCGCCTGGCAGAGCCGGGCGTGGCGGTGGTGGAGACGGTGATGACCCGGGTGACGCCGACCCACGTGGGGGTCGTCGAGGAGCTCCGGGCACGCGAGCAGGTCCTGCGGCGCCTGGCCGAGGCCCTTCCGGTCGGCGTCTTCGAGATGGACGCCGAGGGCAGGGTGGTGTTCACCAACGACCGACTCCACGAGATCCTCGGCGTGGCGGAGGCGGCGACCGTGGCCGAGCAGTTCTGCGTTGTCCTGCCCGAGGACCGCGAGGCCCTCGACCGCGCGCTGGGCTCCGCCCTCGCCGACCGCCCGGTTGACGGCGTCGAGCTCCGCTTCAGCGTCGAGGCCCCCCACCCCGACTTCGCCGACACCCGTGTCTGCCAGCTGAGCCTGCGTGCCCTGTCCAACTCGGCCGGCACGGTGACGGGGGTGATCGGGTGCCTCTCCGACGTCACCGACAGCTTCGAGCTCCGCCGGGAGCTCGAGCTGCGGGCCTCCACCGACGGATTGACGGGCTGCCTGAACCGCACCGCCGTTTTCGAGCTGCTGGACCTGGCGCTGCACAAGCCTGGGGTGGGCGTCGCGGCGATCTTCATCGACCTCGACCGCTTCAAGGAGGTCAACGACCGGCGGGGCCACGCCCTCGGCGACCGGGTGCTTTGCATCGCCGCCGAGCGGATCCGTGGCGCCGTTCGCTCCGGGGACAGCGTCGGGCGCCTCGGGGGTGACGAGTTCCTCGTGATCTGCCCCGACGTGGCCGGGGCGGAGGCGGCCGTTCCAGTGGCCGGCCGGGTGAGCGAAGCGCTGCGGCGGCCCGTGGAGGTGGAGGGCGAGTCGTTCCTGATCGGCGCGAGCGTGGGGGTGGCATGGTCGCCTCCCGGTGGGCAGTCCTCCGACGTGCTGATCGCCCGCGCCGACCGGGCCATGTACGAGTCGAAGCTGGGGGGCCACGGAGCGGTCGCCGTCGCCGGCTGACCGGCTTGCGGGCCCGCCCGGGTAGAGTCGAGGTCCGGGCCGAGCGAGCCTCGGGGGAGGAGGGGAACGGCGTGGGCGCAGGCGAAGCGGGCGGGTCGAGCGGTCTGCCAGACGGCCTCGTCGCGGTGGTCAAGCGGGACTGTCCGACGTGCGTGACGGTCGTCCCGGTGCTCGCCGAGCTCGCCGCCCTCGGGTGCTCGGTCTACACCCAGGACGACCCGGACTTCCCCTTCGAAGGGGCCATCGACGACACCGGGCTCGAAGTCTCCTGGGCTCTCGGCGTCGAGACCGTCCCGACGCTCCTCAGGCTCGAAGGCGGGAAGGAGTCGGGCAGGGTCGCCGGCTGGCACCGGGGCCGTTGGGAGGCTCTCGCCGGGGCGAGCGGGCTCGGTGGGGGCCTGCCCGACCAGCGACCCGGTTGCGGCTCGCTGACCGCCGACCCCGAGATCGCCGCTCTGCTCTCGCTACGGCATCGCAGCGGGACCCTGTCCGCCCGCAGGGTTGAGCTCGGCCCCCTCGAGGACGAGCTCGAAGCGATGTGGGCGCGCGGATGGACCGACGGGCTGCCCGTCGTTCCCCCGACGGAGGCCAGGGTGCTCGCCATGCTCGACGGGACGGCCCGCCGGCCGGACGAGGTGGTCGCCGTCGTGCCGCCGAACCTCGTCCCGGTGACCGTCGAGAAAGTCGCCATCAACGCCGTCATGGCCGGCTGCCGACCCGAGTACCTGCCGGTCGTGCTGGCCCTCGTCGAGGCGTCCTGCACCGACGCGTTCAACCTCCACGGCGTGCTGGCCACCACCTTCTCGGTCGGCCCGGTGGCGATCGTCAACGGCCCCGCCGCAAAGGCGGTGGGGATCAACAGCGGGGTCAACCTCCTCGGCCAGGGCTGTCGGGCCAACTCGACGATCGGCCGCGCCCTGCAGCTCGTCGTCCGCAACGTCGGCGGTGGGCGTCCCGGCGAGGTGGACCGCGCCACTTTCGGCAACCCCGCCAAGACAGGGCTGTGCTTCGCCGAGGACGAGGAAGGCTCCCCATGGGAGCCTCTGGCCGAGGCGCGCGGCGCGCCGGCTGGCGCGTCGGCGGTCACCGTTTTCGCCGGCGGCGGGGTGCGGATGGTGACCGACCAGAAGGCCCGGACCCCCGAGGCGCTGGTGGAGACCTTCGCCAGGCACGTCGGCCCGGGCGACGCCCTGCTGGTGGTCTCGCCCGACCACGGCCGGCTGTTCAGGGACGCCGGGTGGTCCAGGTCCGACCTGGCCTCAGCCCTCGAGGCGCTCGCGCCGCGCCCGGCGGCGATGTGCAACGACCTGCTCATCGCCTACGCAGGAGGCCGAGCAGGGCTATTCTCGGCGGTGATGGAGGGGTGGCTCGCCGGGCCCTCGGGGAGCGTGCCCGTCACAGTGGAGGTGCGCCAGTGACCGGGAGCCCGAAGTTCCGCCAGGCGCCGCGGCCCGTGCTCTTGGACCCGACAGCCGAGGGCGGGCCGGCGACGAGGACGCGCCGCTCGAGGCCGGCGACGCTCGACGGCCTGACCGTCGGCCTGCTCGACATCTCCAAACCGCGCGGCGACGTCTTCTTGGACCGGGTGGAAAGCCGGTTCGCCGAGCGCGGCTGGCGGGTGCTGCGCTTCGCCAAGCCGACGTTCGCCAAGCCCGCGCCGCTGGACCTCCGCCAGGAGATCGCCGTTCACTGCGACGTGGTGATCGAAGCGCTCGCCGATTGAGGCAGCTGCACGTCGTGCAGTGTGCACGACATCGCCGACCTGGAGTCCCGGGGGCTGCCCGGCGTCTTCGTGGCGTCCCGCGAGTTCGAGGCCGCCGCCGCTGCGCAGTCGCACGCCCTCGGGTTCCCCGCCGCCACCGTCTTCGTCGACCACCCCATCCAGGACCGCACCGACGACGAGATGCGGGCCCTCGCCGACGGCGCCGTCCCGCTGCTGATCGCCGCCCTCACCGCCGGCTGAGCGGTTGACCGTCACCCTGGGGACGGCGAGACTTGCCCATCGAGCAGCCGAGCGCCCCAGGTCTCGGCTCGCACGCAGCGCGGATGCGACCCGAAGAAGTTGCTCGTCGACTGGGGTCGGCGCATGCAGGGCAAGGGGCCCTCCGCTCCGGCGCCGACGGCAATCACACATAAGTATATCCCGTTGATAGGATATGTTAGTCGGACGTCCGGCAGGCGCTTGGACGACTGGTCCTGGACACCGTGGGCCGCTGCGCCCCGAGGGAAAGAGGAGCCGATCAATGGAAACGAAGGCGCGTCCGGCTGTTCTGGAGGTGGGGGGCATGACCTGTGAGGACTGCGCCCGCCATGTGACTGCTGCTTTGGAGGGTGCGGGGGCGGGGGACGTGTCGGTCGCCTGGCGGGCTGGGGAGGCGCGCCTGTCGGTGCCTGATGGGCTGGCGGAGGACGTCTTGCGGGCGGCTGTGGAGGGCGCGGGCTACCGGCCGGGGTCTCTGCGTTTTGTTGATGGGGGGGTTTCGGTGGCGGCGGGGGACGGGTCGTTCGATTATGACCTGGTGGTGGTGGGCGCCGGTTCGGCCGCTTTTGCTGCGGCGATCAAGGCGACCGAGGCCGGCTATAGGGTGGCGCTGGTCGAGCAGGGCGTGTTGGGGGGGACTTGTGTGAACGTGGGTTGTGTCCCGTCCAAGGCGTTGCTTCGCGCGGGTGAGCTGGCTTGGTCGGCGGGCCATCACCGTTTCGCCGGGTTGTCGACGAGCTCGGGCCCCATCGACCTGGCGGCCTTGGTCGCCCAGAAAGATGAGCTGGTCTTGGAGCTGCGCCAGGCGAAGTACGCCGATTTGGTGGAGAGCTACGGTTTCACGCTGATCGAGGGGCACGGTTCTTTCAAGAACCCCGAGGTGCTCGAGGTCGACGGGCGCGCTGTTCGCGCCGGCGTGTATTTGGTGGCGACGGGCGCTTCGCCGGCGGCGCCGCCGATACCCGGTCTTTCCGAGGCGGGTTATCTCACTTCCACGAGCGCTTTGGAGCTGGTCGAGGTCCCAAAGCGTCTCGTGGTGATCGGGGCGAACGCCATCGGCTTGGAGCTCGGCCAGTTCTTCTTGCACGTCGGGGCGGAGGTCGCTTTCGTCGACGTGGCCGAGCGCATCGCTCCTTTCGAGGAGCCGGAGGTTTCCCAGGCGTTGGCGTCGGTGCTCGCCGCTCAGGGGGCGGCCATCCACACCGACGCCAAGGTGCTCGGCGTGCGAAGAGGCGAGGGCCGCGTGGAGGTCACTGTTTCGGTGGGGGATCGTGAGCTTCTCCTCGCCTGTGACGAGGTGCTCGTCGCCACCGGAAGGCGGCCCAACACCGAGGGGCTCGGTCTCGAGCGGGCCGGCGTCAGCGTCGACGGGCGGGGGGCGCTCGTCGTCGACGACCAGCTGCGCAGCGCCAACCCGCGGATCTATGGCGCGGGGGACGTGACGGGGGCTCCCCAGTTCGTCTACGTCTCGGCTTATGAGGGTGCACTCGCCGTGGACAACGCGCTGCTGGGCGCGGGGCGCACCGTCGATTTCAGCGGTCTGCCCAGGGTGACGTTCACCGCGCCGCAGATCGCGTCAGCCGGGCTCACCGAGGCGCAGGCCGCAGCGGCCGGCTATGACGTTGAAACCTCCGTCCTGCCCCTATCGGCGGTGCCCCGAGCTCTTGTCAACCACGACACCGACGGTCTCGTGAAGCTCGTCGCCGAGGCCGGCACAGGGCGCCTGCTCGGCGCGTCGGTCCTCGCCGAAGGGGCGGGCGACGTGATCCAAACGGCGGTGCTCGCCATCCGCCACAACATCACCACCGCCGAGCTCGCCGCCACCTTCCACCCCTACCTGACCATGGTCGAAGCCCTCAAGCTCGCCGCCCAGACCTTCACCCGCGACGTGGAGAAGCTCTCGTGCTGCGCGGCGTAGCAGCCGAGCCCGCACGTCAACTGCAACAATGGCGGGCATCGGCCTGCACCATGTGCGCCTGGTGGCCGCCCGGGCCCTCCGAGGCAGATTGTCGACGGTGAGCCGGTCTGTAGGCGGGATTCTGTCACCGGCCGTGAAGGCCGGCGGGTGGCCATCCATCTGAGCGGTCCACCTGGGGACATCGGCCGGGCCAGCCGTCCCACGCTCGACCTTGCTCCGGGTGGGGTTTGCAGAGCCGCCCAGGTCGCCCTGGGCGCTGGTGCGCTCTTACCGCACCGTTTCACCCTTGCCTGTGGCGCCTCCGTCACCGGAGGAGCCCATCGGCGGTCTGCTCTCTGTTGCACTTTCCTGCGAGTCACCTCGACTGGCCGTTAGCCAGCACCCTGCCCTGCGGAGTCCCGACCTTCCTCGACCGGGTCCCGGTCTCCCGGTCCCGGCCGCGGCCACCCGACCAGCTCACCGTCACCCCCATTCTGCCACGGGTCCCAGGTCAGGCGTCGGAGACTTCGGGCGGACCGCGACGGCCGCGGGCGGCGAGGAGTGCGGCTGCGAAGGCGGAGGCGAGGGTCAGGGCGGCGGCGAGGAGGAGCACCCGGTCGAGTCCCGAGTAGAAGGACGCCTCTGCCGCGGCGGTGACCTGCTTGATCAGATGCTCGATGAACGGCGTCTTGGGAAGGCCGCTCTCGGCGGAGGTGTTGCCGGTCGTCACGTCTACGATCACCGTCTGGCGCAGGGCGGCCGGCAGGTCCGGTATGGCGGCGAGGCGGTGCAGGAGGTCGGTCGTGAGCTGACCGTCGACGATCGAGCCGAGGATGGCCACGCCGGCCACGGCGCCGAGCTCGCGGCTGGTGTTGACCGCCGAGGCGGCCATGCCCGACCGGGCCCCGGGGACCGCCCCGAGGACGGCGGTGGTAGCGCCCACCATCAGGACGCCGAGCCCCGCGCCGACGATCGCCAGGCTCCAGCCGAGCAGCCCCGGCCCCGACGCGGGGGTGATGTATGCGTTGGTCACGAGGATGCCCGCCGCCGCGGCGACGCCCCCGGCGGCCATGGGCAGGCCCGGCCCCTGACGGGCGATCCAACGGCCGCTGAGAGCGGAGACGGTGATCAGCGTCGCGGCCATGGGCAGGAAGTCGGCCGCCAGGTCGAAGCCGGACGCGTTGCCGAGAAGCTGCACGAAGAGGGGTACGAAGAAGAAAACGGCGAACGTGGCGAAAAAGCCGGTGAACGCCACGACCATCCCCGCGGCGAACGGACCTCGCCGGAAGAACCTCAGGTCGAGAACCGGCTCGTCGGCGCGGCGCTCCTGGACGGCGAAGAACAGGAGGGACGCGGCGGCCGCCGCGTAGAGGAGCGCGATCCACCACGTCGAGTAGCCGTAGGTCTCCCCCTCGATCGTGGCGAAGGTCGCGGCGCTCAGGGCCAGCGCGGCCGACGCGAAGCCGGGCAGGTCCATCCTGCGGCCAGCAGGATCGCGTGATTCGGGGAGGACGGCGGCGACGCCGGCTGCGGCGAGCACGCCCGCGGCGACGTTGAAGGCGAAGACGCCGCGCCACGACCAGGCTCCGACCAGCAGGCCCCCTATGACCGGGCCGGCGGCCAGGGCGAGTCCCGATATGGCCGACCACACGCCGAGCGCCTGGGCGCGCTCGCGCCGGTCCGGGTAGAGCTGGCGGATCATCGAAAGGGTGCCCGGCTCGGAAGCGGCGGCGCCGACCCCCATGATGACCCGGGCGGCGATCAGCTGCGCCGGACTGGAGGCGACGGTGCCGAAGAGCGAGCCGGCTGCGAAGACCGCCAGGCCGCCGAGCATGACGCCCCTGCGTCCGAGGTGGTCGCTGAGCGTCCCGAAGCTGAGCATCAGGGCGGCAAAGGTGAGGGCGTAGCCGTTGACGACCCACTGGAGCTGGGTGATCCCGGCATGAAGGCCGCTCTGGATGCTGGAGAGGGCGACCGCGACGATCGTGTTGTCGAGGAAGGTTACGAACAGGACCGCTGAGATGACCGCCAGCGCCAGGCGGGGCCGACGGGCGGCTCCCTGCGCCGGTTCGGCCACCACACGCCCAGTTCTAGTCCACGACCCGGGCGGTCGCGCGTCTTCCGGGGCGCTTGAGCACCTCGATGGCCGACGGCAACTGCTCCTTGATCTCCGAGTCGTGGGTCACGACGAGAACCTGCCGGAACCGGCCCCGGAGACGCTCGAGGGCTGCGAGCATCCGGGCTTTGCGGTCCTCGTCGAGCGGCCCGAAGACTTCGTCGAGGACGAGGAGACCGACCGAGCCGCCGGACTGGAAGTGGATGTGCTCGCTGATGGCCACCCGCAGGGCGAGGTTGGCGAGGTCCACCTCGGAGCCGGAGAAGCGCTGCAGGCCGTACTGAAGGCCGCCGTCGCTGATCTTGATCTCGTAGTTGTCGGGGTCCACCTCGAGGCCCTCGTACTCGCGGTCGGTCAGCTCGGCGAACAGGTCGGCGGCCTGCACGGCGAGGCGGGGTCCCACCGCAGACACGATGGTGTTGCGGAACTCGGACAAAAGGTCGGCGACCCTCCCCCGGTGGCGAGATTCGGACTCGAGCTCGGCGAGGCGGGCGTGCTGCTCCTGCCCGTCGGCCAGGCGTTGGGCGGCGGCCCGTGCCCGTTCGCGTTGGGCGGCGGCGGCCACCTGGGCCTGCTGCGCCTGCTCTGCGGCCCTGCGGGCGGCCTCGGCGCTTCTGGCACGCTGCTCGGCCGCTTCCGCCAAGGCTGCGGGGTCGAAGGCCAGCGCCCTGACCTTGTCCCGCAGGGCCTGGACATCGGCGGCGGCGATCTCCCGGCGCTCGCGGGCATCGGCGAGCGCCTGCTCAGCGGCCGGGCGGCCTTCGAGGCGAGCCCGCACGGCGAGAGCCTCCTCCTCGGCTCTGCGCTTGTCCTGAACGGTGGAGCGCAGCGCCAGCACAGCGGAGCTCAGGTCGGCGGCTTTGGGAAGCTCCTCCGTCGGGTCACCGCCGGCGGCGACCCATGCCCGCCGCGCCGACTCGAGGGCATCGGCGCGGCGGGCAGCGGTCGTCTCCCACTCGGCGAGGCGCCTGGTGTGCTCCTCGGCGGCCCTGACGGCCGCGGCGAGCGATGCCTCCGCCTCGGCGGACTGGGCTCGCAGACGCTCCACCCTCGCGGACAGCTCCTCGTCGCGGCGGGTGGCTTCGCGCAGCTCTGCCTCCCGGTGGGCGCGCAGCGTCTCGAACGAGGACCCCAGGGGTTGACCGCAGGTCGGGCAGGACGAATCGCCGGTGAGCGAAGCCGACCGCTCCCAGGCCTCGGCGGCCTTGGCGAGCTCGGCGGAGGCGGCGCCGGCCAGGGCGACCGCAGCGGCAAGCTCCTCGCGGAGGTGTGCCGCCGCGTCCCGGGCCGCTTCCAGGTCATCGCCCACCGGCTCCGCCGGGCGATCGGGGACTGCGATCCGGCGGAGCGCGTCGAGAGCGTTCGACGCGACCACCAGCCGTTCGAGTCGATCTTCGTCGTCCCGCCTTCCCGCTGCCCTGGCCTCTGCGCCGGGCAGGCGGGCGGCCAGGTCGTCCAGCGACCGCAGCTCGGCGGCGCGCCGCTCGAGGTCCTCGGTGGCCCGGTCGAGAGCCTGGCGGGCGGCCCTGCCCAGTGCGACGAGAGACTCGTGCTCCTGGCGGCGCTCGTCCAGCCGGCGGAATCTGTCATCGACGGCCGCTGCGCGTTCGGCGGCGGCCTTCGCTGCCTCGGCTTCTTCGGCGGCGGCCTTCTCGGCGGCTTCGGCGGACACCTCGGCGTCCTCGGCATCGGTCCTCAGCCGGTCCAGGTCGGCGAGCATGCCGCGCAGGCGGTCGTGGTCGGCGGCCAGCTGCCGGGCGTCCCGGCGGGCGGAGTCTCGGGCCGCGTCGAGGGGGGTCACGCCGAGAAGCTGCAGGACCAGGCGCCGTCGCTCGGCGGGTGCCTGCTCGGAGAAGGCCGCCAGCTGCTTCTGCTCGGTGAACACCGAGGCCCGGAAGGCGGCGTCGTCCATTCCGAGGACGGACTCCACGTAGCGTTCGACGTCGCGGACTCCGGTGGACATCAGGTTGCCGTCGCAGTGCGCCTCGACCGTGACGGCCGAGTTGACTCCCTTCAAGGAGCGGCGCACCAGGTAGAGGTGTCCTTCGTGCTCGAACTCGGTCTCGGTCACGCACTCGCCGCCGACCCCCGAGGTGCGGATCAGCTCCTTGGGGGTGCGCGCCTTGCCCCACAGGCTGAACAGGATCGCCTCGAGCAGCGTCGACTTGCCCGACCCGTTCGGGCCGTGGATGCCCACCAGCCCCGGTGGGAGCTCCAGCTCGAGCTCGTCCTCGTAGACGCGGAAGTTGCGCAGGTACAACCGCTTGATCAGCACGCCGCCCCTCCATCCGGTCCGCTGATGGCCGCCTCCAGGTACTCGTGCCCGAGACCCCTGATCCTGTCGCGGTCCAGCCCGATCAGGTCCTGGCCCTCGACGTAGCGGTCCCACTGGGCTCCCAGCCCGGCCACGGTCGGCAGCTCGGCTCGCGCCGCCCCGGCCAGGAACGACGGTTCCACCTTGAGATGGAGCGCGTCAGCTGCGGCTTCGCGCACGGCGTGGTGGTCGACCAACCGCCACACCTGGGGGTCGACGCTCTCGACGTAGAGGCGGGCCACCGCACCAGCGGGGACGGTAGAAGCCCTTTCGCTCATCCGCTCCTGAAGCTCCGCGGGGGAAAGTCCGAGGGCGTAAACGGATTCGAGTGTGAGCAGCTGCCGGCGTCCCTCGAGGGGGACGTGCCGGCAGGCACCGGTGTCGGTGTCGAGGACCACGATGCCCTTCGGCCGTTCGGGCTCATCGGCGAAGCTGAACGAGTCGGGCGCCCCCGCATACCACATGGTGTCCGACACGCGAGTGAAGTTGTGGTAATGGCCGAGCAGGACCAGGTCCGACTGGAGCTGGGAGGCGTCCAGCTCGATCTCGTTGATGTCGGCGTAGGCGGGCTGAAGCTGCACGAGGCGGGGATGGGTGAGCAGCAGGTTCGTAGAGCTGGGGGACCGGCCTCTCGCGGCTTCGCTCAGAGCGTCGAGCGCCGCGTCGACGGTGAGCGTCTGCGGAACGGCGTGCACGACCAGCCCGGGCAGCTCGAAACGCTCGTAGCAGAGCCGGTGGGCGAAGTGCATCTCGGGAAAGGTGTCTGCCAGGGCCGAGTAGGGGCTGCCCTTGCCGGGAAGGCGCGGGGTGTCGTGGTTGCCGGTGATCACCACGGCGCGCCGGCCGTGGTCGCGGATGCGGGCCAGCGCCTTCTGGGCGACCCGGAAGGACCGGTAGGTGGGCCGGGGGTGGTCGAAGATGTCGCCGAGCCAGACGACGAGATCCGGCTCTTCGGCGAGGGCCAGGTCGACGGCGGCCTCGAAGCTGGCCTCGAAGTCCGCCTCGCGCTGGTTCACCCCCCCTCCGGTGGTGTACGGGTAGTAGGAGCGGCCGAGATGGGCGTCGCCGAGGGCGGCTATTCGCATGGGAACAGCAAACCAGACCCCTGCGACGAACAACAAGGATGTATTTTGCTCCCGGTGGTGGTCAGGACTGCGCCCGGTGCCTCCGCGCGGGAGGCGTGGAAGGCGGCACGCAGACGGCGCCGCGCGGCACTGCTGGCGCTCGCCGCGGTGGCTGCCGCCACGGCCGCCTTTCACTGGTGGGTGGTGGCTGCCGCCGCGGGCGCCGCGCTGTGGTGGTTCGCCTCCCGGCGCCATGGCGCCGATCGATGGTTGCGCGGCGCAGAAGGGGAAGAGTCGACCGCGGAGCTGCTCAGGCGCCTCCCGGGACGCAGGTGGCACGTACGGCACGACCTGCGAGTCCCGGGCAGCCGGGCGAACCTGGACCACGTGGTGATAGGACGTACGGGCGTGTGGCTCGTGGATACCAAGACGACCCGGTTGCCGGTGACGACGAGGTGGGGGAGGGTCCGCGTCGGAGGGCGGCCACTGCAGACGGGGAGCACGGTCTGGGAGGCGACGGTCCTGTCCGACCGCCTCGGCTGGCCTGTGCGTCCGTTGATCGCCCTCCACGGCCCTGGACTGCGCCGGCGAGGAGGGCGCGCCGGCGGCGTGCCGGTGGTACCGGCGACGACGATCAGGCGGCGGCTGCGCAGGGGGAGGCGGCGGCTGAGCTCGGCCGACGCAGCGATCCTCCGCTCCAGACTGGACCGCTTCGGTGACTGAACGGATCACCCCTGCCGCCACCGTGGTGCCACTGCGAGACGGCGCCGGCGGCCTCGAGGTCCTCATGCTGCGCCGCAACCCCCGTGGTGCCTTCGGGGGCATGTGGGTGTTCCCCGGTGGCCAGGTCGACGAGCAGGACCTTCCGGAGGTACCCGCCGCAGGCGACGAGATGTCGGCGGCGCGCCAGGCCGCCGTGAGGGAGGCGTTCGAGGAGGCGGCGGTCCGCCTCGACCCGTCCGACCTGGTGGTCCTGTCCTTCTGGCTGCCGCCACGGGAGGCCCCGCGGCGCTTCGCCACCTGGTTCTTCCTCGCGCCGGTCCGCTCGGACGTTCAGGTCGTCGTGGATCGGGGGGAGATCCACGAGCACCGCTGGATGTCCCCCGCCGCGGCGATGGACCTTCGCCAGAGCGGTGACATCGACCTCGCCCCCCCTACCTTCACCACCCTGTGGTGGCTGAGCCGCCACGGGGGAGTCGACTCTGCCCTGCAGGCGGCGGCCTCCCGCGCACCGGAGCGCTTCGAAACCAGGGTGGTGCCCTCGGGGGACGGCCGTCCGGCCGCGATGGTCTGGGCCGGGGACGCGGCGTACGAGGACGGCGACCTGGATCGTCCCGGGTGGCGCCGCCGGCTGCTGGTCGTGGCCGGCGCATGGGAGGTGCAGATGTCGGAGGACCCCGAAGGTCCGCCCTGCGCCGGCCGGTAGTCTCCCGCCGTGCCGCCCAGCAGGCCACTGGCCTTCGACCCGATCCTCGAAGCACGCCGCCAGTGGGAAGCCCACGGCTGGGGGCCGGCCGCTGCTGGCATGGCCGCAGTCACCTCGGTGATGCGGGCCCAGCAGATCTACCTGGGAAGGGTGGAGGGGGCCCTACGACCGTTCGGGCTCAGTTTTGCCCGCTACGAGCTGCTGATGATCCTCCTGTTCAGCCGGCGCGGCTCCCTGCCGCTGAACAAGATCGGGGCCCGGCTGCAGGTCCACCCGACGAGTGTGACCAACGCCGTGGACCGCCTGGAAGCGCAGGGGTTGATCACCCGGCTTCCGCATCCGACCGACGGCAGGACCACCCTGGCCGAGATCACCGCCGCCGGGCGTCGAGCAGCCCTGGACGCGACGGCGACGCTCAACGCCGAGGTGTTCTCCTCGCCCGGGTTGGGACCCGACGACGTGGAGGCCCTGGTCGCCGTGGTGGGTCGGCTCCGGCGCGAGATGGGAGACTTCCGGCCATGAACGTGGCGATGATCGCGGAGATGCTGGCCGAGGCCGCCCCCGAACGGGTCGTGGTCGGCCCGGCGAAGGGCGGTCTCACCGCCGAGGGACTTTTGGCGGGGGCACGGGCACTCGCCGGCCGATTCGCTGCAGCCGGGGTGGGCAAAGTTGGGTTCCTCGACCTCAACTCCGAGGCGCTTCCGCTGTCGGTGCTCGGCGCGGGGATGGCGGGCCTTCCCTTCGCGCCGCTCAACTACCGTCTCGCCGACGAGCGTCTGAAGGCGATCGTGGCGCGCCTCGCCCCCGCGGTGATCGTCGCGGGCCCGGACACCTCAGAGCGGGTGGCCGGTATTGAGGGGATCAGCGTCGTCGACCGGAAAGAGGTGCTCAGCCCGTCCGGTGCGGGCCAAAGCGCCGACCTGCCCTTCGTCGACCCGGAGTCGGTGGCTGTGCTCCTGTTCACGAGCGGCACGACCGGTGAGCCCAAGGCTGCCGTGCTTCGCCACCGCCACGTCGTCTCCTACGTGATCTCCACCGTGGAGTTCCTCTCCGCCGGCGAGGACGAGGCCCAACTGGTCAGCGTCCCTCCCTACCACATAGCCGGCGTGTCGTCGATCCTGTCCAACCTCTACGCCGGTCGCCGGATCTTCTACCTGCCCGGCTTCGACCCCGAGGAGTGGGTGGCCGCCGTCGAGGCGGAGCGGGTCACCCAGGCGATGGTCGTGCCGACGATGCTCGGACGCATCCTCGACGTGGTCGAAGCCGGCGGCCACGACGTGTCCTCCCTCCGCCACCTCTCCTACGGCGGGGGGCGTATGCCGGTGGAGACGATCGAACGGGCGCTTCGGGTGCTGCCCGGCGTGGACTTCGTCAACGCCTACGGGCTCACCGAGACCAGCTCGACGATCGCTGTGCTCGGACCGCAGGACCACCGCGACGCCCTCGCCAGCGAGGATCCGGCGGTGCGGGGAAGGCTGGCGTCGGTCGGCAGGCCTCTGCCGTCCGTGGAGGTCGAGATCCGCTCGCCGGAGGGGAAGCCCCTCGGCCCGGGCGAGCGGGGGGAGGTGCACGTGCGCGGCGAGCAGGTAGCCGGGGAGTACCTGGGCCGCTCGTCGCTCGACGCCGACGGCTGGTTCCCCACCAGGGACGCCGGGTGGCTCGACGCCGACGGTTTTCTCTTCCTCGACGGCCGGCTGGACGACGTGATAGTCCGCGGGGGAGAGAACCTCTCCCCTGGGGAGATCGAGGACACGCTGGTGTCACACCCCGCGGTGGCCGACGCAGCAGTCG
Organism: Acidimicrobiales bacterium; assembly: GCA_035294565.1. GTDB lineage: Bacteria > Actinomycetota > Acidimicrobiia > Acidimicrobiales > Palsa-688 > DATGKR01. The sequence continues at coordinate 17,090 of DATGKR010000048.1, forward strand.
TCGGAGTGCCCGACGCCGAATGGGGCGAGGCGGTGGCCGCCGCGGTCGTGCTCCGCCCGGGCGCCGAAGCGTCGGCCGAGGAGCTCCAGGCGTGGGTGCGCGAACGGCTCCGCTCCACCAAAGCCCCGCAGCTCATCCGTTTCTTCGCCGAGTTGCCTTACAACGAGACGGGCAAGCTGTTGCGCCGGGCGGTCAGGGAGGCGTTGAGCCCCTGAGCCACCGCCGGCTGGCCGGCGCTTGCCTGCCCGGGCGGTCGCCTGCCATGCCCGGAGCTCCGAACGCTTCGGCGCCCGGAGAGGAGCCTGACGCCACCGGCAGCGGGTCGCCGGCGCGCTGGTCGTCGTCGGCCGCCCGGCCGAAGATCACCAAGATGGCGAGGGAAACGGCGAAGACCCCGATGCTGGTCCAGTCGTTGAGACGCAGCCCCAGGTAGCGGTGTGCCTCGTCGACGCGCATGTACTCGGTGAAGAAGCGCCCGAACGTGTAGGTGGCGGCGTAGGCGAAGATCAAGAAGCCCCGCTTTATCCGGAACCGCCGCTCCACCCAGATGACGATCCCCACGGTCAGGAGATCCCAGATCGACTCGTAGAGGAAGGTCGGCTGGAAGGTGTTCACTCCCGGCGGGTAGGCCACGCAGTTGGTGACCGAACTGCAGTGCACCGGATGGGAGATCTTCACAGCCCAGGGGAGCTTCGACGGCCACCCGTAGAGCTCCTGGTTGAAATAGTTGCCCCAGCGCCCGATCGACTGGGCGAGGGCGAAGGCGGGGGCGACGCAGTCGACGAGGGGTGCCAGTCGCAGGCCAGCCCGGCGGGCGCCGATGGCCCCGGTCGCTATCCCGCCGACCACCCCTCCCCAGATGCCGAGGCCCCCCGTCCAGATCTCGAAGGCTCGGTACCAGTGCCCGCCGGTGTCGGCCTGCCAGCTGGTCACGACGCTGTACAGGCGCGCCCCGACCAGACCGCCGGGCACGCCCCACACTGCCAGCATCGACATCGTCCCGGCCTTGCCGCCGATGGCTTCCCAGCGGCGCTGCGCCAGCCAGACGGCCGCGGCGATGCCCGCGGCGATCATCAGGCCGTAGAGGTGCAGGCGGAGCGGGCCGAGGTTGATCCCGTTGGTGGGGGGGCTCGGGATGTAGCCGAGGATGGCGGCGGTCACCGATCCCAGCGTAGAAGGACGAGCGCCGGAGCGGGCACGGTCGGCTGGGCGGGACGAGGTCGGCCGGACGCGCGGCGGGGTCCCAGCGTCCGCTCGGCGCGCCACGATGGTCTGGTAGCGTCGGAACGCCCGGGCGCATAGCTCAGTCTGGTAGAGCACCTGCATGACGCGCAGGGGGTCAGGGGTTCAAGTCCCTTTGCGCCCACCCACCCCGGTCCACCCGCCGTTTCCATGTCCCTAGCGGCACCCTGCCGGCGGCTGGTGGCTCTAGTCCCGTGGTGGAGGCCAGCTCAGCGTCTGGCGGCCATTCGCCGGCGCGCCTCGTCCACCAGCGGGCCGGCCCAGTCGGGCCTCGCCACCCCCGTCTCGTAACAACCCAGCAGGTGCTCGAGCCACGCGCACGACTCCTCCAGGCCGCCCGGCCGGCTGCGGGCCGGCCATGTCGCGCGGTAGTCCTGGATCACCGCCCGCAGGCGCTCCGCGAGGCTGTTCCGCACCGTTGCCGGCACGCCGGCGAGGTGCCCGCCGGCGTCGAGGCGGGCGCGTGCGTCGGCGATCGCGATGTCGAGAAAATTCGCCGTGACGCCCAGTTCGGCAGTCGCCCGCCGGCCGTACGGCGAAGCCGGGACGGCACGCTCCAGGTGGCGCCGGGCGGCGGATACCGCCTCCTCTGCGGCGTCGAGGTGCTCCGCCTGCAGGCCGAAGGTGACAGCCGAGCCGACAGGAAGCTGTGGGAAGTACAGGTGCAGAGTGAGGGCCGAAACGTTGGGGAGCCCGCAGGGGACCGCGCGGTAGGCATTGCCCAGGGCGACGAGGGCCGACCCGACCGACCGGCCGCCGCTGCGGGGATCGGGACGGAAGCTGTGTATGTCGAGAAGTCGACCGATTGCCGGCGCGTCGAGGTCCCGGTTGGATTCGAGGCACCACGAAAAGGCAGCCGCAGCGGCGAAGCCGACGTCGGAGACGGCCTCGGCCTGGTGGTGGCCGAAGTCCCCCCAGTCGGTGACGAGCAGGCCGGCCGCGCCGCCGGCAGCGGCGGACGCGGCCTCCCGGCAGTTGGTCACCGCGTTGTCGACGCGGCCGGCGAAAGAGATCCAGCTCGAAGTGCCGGGGCAGAGCCATACGGCGTGGCCGGCCCGGCCGAGGCTGTCCAGGCGGTCGGCGAAAGGGTGGCCGGCGTCGTAGCCCCACTCGCAGAGGGTTGTTTCCGCCGGCAAGCTCTCGACCATTTCAGGGTGGGCGGCGAGCATGTCGGCCCACACGAGAAGCTCGCGCCCCTCCAGGGCCGGGAGCCTCCGCAGCCCCTCCACCCAGCCGGCCCACTCCGAGACCCGGGAGGAAGGAAGGTCCCACGGCTCGTCGAGTCCCGCGTGGAAACGCCCGGCGGGCACGGCGGCGGACAGCTGCGACACGAGATCCGCGGCCAACCGGGCCGACCCCGGGTGTGCCGGGTCGAGGGTGGAAGCCGGTACGGGCAGGCCGATGGCGTTCGCGCCCACGCCGCGGAGAATCCCGAGGGGGGAGTAGCGCTCGTGGAGCAACCAGCGCTCCATGTGGCCCAGCGTGTTCTGGTTGGGGACCAGCTCCACGAAACGCTCGGCGCAGAAGGATTGCAGACGGGCCATGTCGTCGGCGTCGAAAGGATCCGCAGCCGCCCAGACCTCGCGGTGCCCCTCGTAGGCGAAGGTGTGCTCCATGTAGAGCTCCAGGTGGTTCACCTTCAGGTTCGCGAGCCGCTCGACCAGTTCGAGCAGCCTCTCCAGCGTCGGCACGCGGCAACGGGAGACGTCGACCATCGCCCCCCGCACCGGTAGGTCGGGCCAGTCCTCGACCGTCCCGACCGGCAGCTGGCCGTCGGGATGGAGGGTGCGAAGCTGGGCGAGCGTCCGCCGGGCGTAAAACTCGCCGGGAGGGTCTGCCGCTTCGAGGCGGACACCATCGGCGGCGATGTTCAAGCGGTATCCCTGGGCGGGTAGCCCGTGGGCGGGCGAGACGGTCGGCTCGGCGGCCAGTACCCGCTCGGTGCCCGACAGCCGTACCCGGCGCGGACGCGGCAGTAGCGCGAGGATGGGCACGGGTGCTGGTTTAGCATCGCCGCGATGTCCGTCCGCGTGCGGGGCTACAGGCCCGAGGACCGTCCGGCGGTGAGGAGGATCTGTTACCAGACCGGCTACATGGGCGACCCCCCGACGTGGTACTGGCGCGACGAGGAGAGCTTCGCCGATATGTGGAGCAGCTACTACACCGACGCCGAACCCGAGTCGCTGTTCGTCGCCGAGGATGGCTACGGGCAGGTGGCTGGTTACCTCCTCGGCTGCGTCGACTCGGCCCTGGCCTGGGATCCCATCCGGATCGGCACGCGGCACGCGTTCGGCCGCCTGTGCATCGTGCGCCCAGGAACGGCGAGGACGATGTGGAGGGCGCTGGGCGACACCCTGGCATCACAACTGCTTCGGCTCCCCCTGGCCGCTTCGGAGTTCGACGACCCGCGCTGGCCCTCCCACCTGCACATCAACGTGCTGCCTCACCTCCGCGGCACCGGGGCCGGTCGGGCGCTCATGGACGCGTGGCTGGGCCGTCTGCGGTCTCTGGGATCGCCCGGCTGCTTCGCTTCTACCCTGGCCGAGAACGAGAGGGCGGTGGCATTTTTCGAGGCGACCGGGTTCGTCCGCCATGGCGAGCCGCTGCCCGTGCCCGGCCAGCGAGCCCCGGACGGCAGCCGGCTTCACCGCCAGATCATGGTGCAGTCATTACCGTGACAGTTCCCTGACCAGGTGGGCGAACCGCCTGGCAGCCGGTGGCAGGAGGACGGCGCGCGCGGCGGCTGCCAGCTCGTCCGCGCTGGGGAGGGCCCCCAGCACCCAGCGGGAGAAGGAGCCTTCATCCATCCATGCGGCGATGGCCGCTTCCCCGCGCGGCTTGCGCGGATCCGAAGAAGCCGCCACACGGTAGGTCTCCCAATCGCGCGACGACCCGTGCGAGCGGATCGCCTCTATGGGGTCCTCCGGCGCGCAGGAAAGCTGCAGCGCCGGGTGGAGGGCGAGAGCTTCCCGCCAGGTGAGCCGCCGACCGCAGCTGCCGGCGAGCATCAGCCGCGTCAGCCAGGCCGCTGAGTGAAGCAACCCCAACGACCGCTCGGGAGGAGGGGTGGGGAGCCCGAGGGACCGCCTGAGGACGTCGAGAATCACACCGTTGTGCGGCGGCTGCTGCAAGACGGGTCCGTTCGCCGACTCGGACCTCCAGCCCACCCGCCCATCGCGGCACACGACGCAGCAGAGCGTCAGGCCCCCGAGCCTGACCGGAGGCATCTCATGCTCATGCGAGTCGGGGAGCCGGTAGGCCCTGCCGGTCGCCACGACGGCGACGGCGGAACAGTCCGGCGGGGCTGTCCAGCCGAGCAGGTCCCGGCGTCGCGTGAACGACAGCTGCAGCGTGCTCAGCGCCGTGCGCCCGGGGATCCTCACGAATGTCGGCCGGCCTTCGGCTGCCACGCCGGCGCCGAGGCGGCGCAGCAGCGCCACGGCCAAGGCCGCCGGGTCGGCGGGAAGGGCTGGAACTGTCGGGGCCGCTGTGTCGGCGGCCCGTCCCTCGGTGGGGGAGACCTCCGGGCTGCTCTCGTTGGATCGGTGTTCACCTCGGGTCGCATCGGGTTC